>JANMDR010000307.1:0-8665 GCA_031376425.1 Betaproteobacteria bacterium | reverse complement strand
AACGACTAACAAGCGCAAAGGCGCGTGATTTAACTGCGAAAAGTACATTGATTTCGCTCAATCAACTTAGAAATTCTTCAACGCTGCGCTAGCGCTCAAATTCATCGGGTTTTATGTGGTTGTGCAGAGGTCTTACTAATTGAAAGTGCCACGATGAGAGCTTTACTGATTCGTTTTTTTGTTTGTATTTTTTTATTGTTGGCCCTGTGGGTAGCGTCTAGTGTGGGTGCGATTCAGTGGGTTGCGCAGAAGATTTTGAGTCCTTTGGTGCAGAAAGATGCTATGCCACAAGTCACCGCTTTGGCTAGTAAACTAATTGATTCGTCACATTGCGCACCGTTTAAGGCGGCGCTAATAGGCGCGGGCACAGGTTCACCAACGGCAGGTGCGACGCAACATAAAATTGTGCTGGCCTACGAAGCTGCAAAAGCGGCTGGATGCAAAAAACTAGAATGACCATTACCAAGACGGCCAGTACGCTTGCCACTGATGCGATAAGTGGTTTTTAACTATCCAGCAATTTCATCAACTTTTTGATGTATCGCTTGAGCTGGGATGGTTTGCTAAATTGGACAACTAAACGGCAAAGAATATACATTGGGTAAACGCGGGAAAATTTCATTTTACATATTCGGTGCTGCGGCATGGCTTGTGCTCCGGCTAAATGATATTTTTGTACCGTTAAAACGCCGCAAGCAATGCCAAGTATTCTGCATTATTGGCGATGGAATTATGGTCTACATTCGCGATTATTTTCATGGTTGCCACGCCTTTGCTAAATGCCCCGAACAGCGCTTGCGTGTGTTTGGCAGGAATCACCGTGTCGTTCGCGGCGGCGATGATGAGCGTGGGCGCGGTAATCTTGGCTGCATAGCGCCATGATTCGTATTTGTCTTTAAGCAGCAGCTTAATTGGCATCCACGGGAAGCGGCCAGCGGCAATGCGTTCGATGCTGTCATAGGGGGTCACTAAAATAAGCTTGGCCACCGCGCGCTGGCTGGCGACATAGGCTGCAATGCCGCTGCCCAAGCTGCAGCCAATGACAAGCACGTCTTTGTGTTGCGCATAGGCATGATCAAATAAGGCCAAGGCATCCGCAAATAGGGCGGCTTCAGTGGGTATGCCGCTGCTGCCGCCGTAACCACGGTAGTGCATTAAATAAAGGGCATGGTCAGGATGGCTCGCCGAAAATTCCGCCATATAGCCCGCGGCATCATCGGCATTGCCCGCAAAAAACAACAATGCTTTAGTGTTTTTAGTTTCGCGTATTGAAACCAGTGTTGAACCTGCGTCAGTCGGTAGCGCCAAGAGTGGGGCGCTGGTAATAGCCCGCGGTTGCGGAAAATAAATAAGACTGCGCTGATAAAAAAATAGCGTGATACATAGTCCGGCATAAATCGTCAACGTCAATAGCGCTGCGCTTAAAATGAGACGTTGCATCAGAAACTCCTAGTGGAGACAATTTTATATTTAGATAATACCATGTAGATGCTTTTAAACAGGGCGTTTACCCGTTACGCTATCAGCACGCATTGTTGCGGCTAGCCATCCCCACCCCTAGTAGACCACTATCTATTTACGCGATAAAAAATCACGTACGGCGGAGCTGATAAAATAGGCAGCACAAACGGGAGATTTGTGGCCGCTTTTGGGTAAGCCGTGCAGCTTAACATCGCCGAGCTTAGCAAAATCACCTTCGGTGCTTGGCGTGACGATGACGTCTTTGGTGCCTGCGGCATTGCTCAAATATCGTAGGGGCGAATGATTATTTGACCCCATAAGTCGAACGGTGAATGTCGCGATCGCGTGTGGTCGGAATGCGACGATTGAACGTGCGTAGAACGCCACGGTGGTACGGGCACGGCATGCCGTGCCCCTACAGAGGCGGCGCACTGCGTCGCCGACATGGGGAATGACCTCCCTTGTAGGGGCCAAAAATCTTTCGCCCGCAGAGTTGGTGAACTACGTTGCCAGCATATAGGATCACCGTCGTGTAGGGGCACAGCATGCCGTGCCCGAACGGTGAAAATATGATGGCCGTGCATGCGCACAAACGGTGAAAATACCACGGCCTCCAACCGCTGGTACGCGATGTCGATCACAAGATACATGCGTCTGTGCCCACACGACGAGGGCGTATGCAATACGCCCCTACAGAGGCGGCGCACTCCGTTGTTGGCATATACGATCACCGCCGTTTTGCGGGCACGGCATGCCGTGCCCCTACGGGCGGCGCACTCCGTTGCTGGCATATAGGATCACCGCCGTTGTAGGGGCGCATTGCATGCGCCCAAACGGTGGAAATATGACGCCCATGCATGCGCCCAAACGGTGAAAATATGACGCCCGTGCATGCACTCAAACGCTGAAAATATGATGGCCGCAAAATACGCCCAAACGGGTCACAAATCACCGTTCCACCCCACCAAACAATAGTAACTATTGCACTGGTAGCAATTAATTATTACATTTTTGTTAATTGTAAGCAGCGGCTTGACTTGACACTAACAAACTAAATTACAACAGCTATCGCACTTGTTAAATTTATTTGTGGTGTTTCGTCAAAAACTGGTGGATACTTTATGCAGGTGTTTCTTCCTTGTGACCCTGTAAGTTTGAAACGGCGGTGCTTAGCCATGGTTTTCTAACTTGTTTTTGCGGATGAACGCCTGAATTAGATGCACTTAAGAAGTCGCACACTCAATCACACCATGTATCAAAAAAAGGAGAAATTCATGATCACAAGCACTAAATTTTCACAAAAATTCGCGAGCCGCAGCCAGCCCCGGCGTGCCATCGCTGCAGCACTGGGAGGCCTCGTCATTTCTTGTGGCTTAATCGGTGGCGAAATTAACCACGCTAACGCAGCCCCCCCAAAAGCACCGGCAAAAATGGCGCTAGACGCTACCGGCGTACCATCAACGGCGGCAGCGGCGGCCTATGCATGGTCACTTTTTACCTACGCAGTTAGCCCCGCTGCTGGTGCGGGGGGGGGGCTTACGTTTGAAAACTGGACTGAACAGTGTACCTTTGGCGTTGGTTGTCCAACCCCAGCTGCGAAGGCCGCGGCCACTAAAGCAACGTTAGCAAGTGGCGTTAAAAAAGTACGCCAAGCCAGCGGCAGTCGCATTCACGGCAAGCTACCCAAGGCGCTAAATGCAACTGCGGCCACTAACCGCGCGGATGTCGGCGTCAGTTGCACCGTACTCGCAGCGCCACCGGTTTATCCTAACGTTAAGCCGCCACAAGTGGTGGGGCAATTGTTTTGCGAAGAAATTTTTGCCAACCCCGCTGAAACCGCCTTCATCAACACCAATGGCTTAAACTCATTAACGGGGCAGGCCGCCTACGCGGCAGCTAATAACAATCAAATTTCTTTGCCGTGGAACGCCATAGAACTAAAGGTAGACTGGGTAACCCTGCCAGCGTTGACCACAGCGAGCTGCACCAGCACCACCTTATATACGGAAATAATCCAGTTCAGCGGCCAGCCTGCGCAGTGTTTTGCCATGGTGGGTATGCACGTCTCATCCAAGGTGCTGCCAAACTGGCTATGGGCTACGTTTGAACCCGCCAATTCGCCCGCCAATCCTAATCGCTGCAACCCCGCTTTATACGGCCAGTGCTTTGACCCTTTTGGCACAACGTCCGCCGTACCCTACGGCATGACTAACCCCGCCCCGCAAAGCCCAGCCTTGGCCAGCATGATGAAAGCCGCCAAACTACCAGCAGTGTTCAACAACTACTTCCTAACGGGCGTGCAAACGCAGTATGTTGACTCAAGCGGCGTACCCACGCAGCTTGGCAACTCCTTCGTCGAATATTGGGCCGGTGTAGCACCCGCGCAAGCGTCCTGCATCACCTGCCACTCCTACGCGATTTTGCAAACCAACCCCCCCACAGAAATTGGCACCGGCGGACCTGCTGGCCCACCAATTGGCGTGGGCGCTACGGTAAAACCCGGCCAAGTGCAGCAGGATTTTTCATGGATGCTCGCATTTATGCCCACCACAGCACCAGCAGCAGCGGTGAAAAAGAAATAAGAAGTACGTAGTCGCGGTTGTAAGGTAGGTGTAGGTCGTACGGGTACGGCATGACATGCCGTACCCGTGCGGTAGAAATCGTAGGGTGGGCAGCGCATTTGGTAGATAAGGCGTTGCCCACCTTACGCCATTGGCGGATTGGATTATCGCCATGTAGGGGCGAAAAATCTTTCGCCCGCAGAGGTCGCGAACCATGTTGCGAGCATATAGGATCACCGTGAACAAAGCGGCAAATGAATATTAGACAACACTTACATTTGGGCCATGTTAATATCACTGTCCTTTCAGAAAGCGCGCCATAAGGTATGAGCAAGTCGAAGCCGAATTCGCAAGACGAAGTGCAGTTGCTGGAAACGATTAAGACCTTGGCGATTCAGGCCATGTTCTCTGACGATGACTTAATGGAGCAGTTGGTTTTGAAGGGTGGAAACGCGATGGCACTCGTCCATCGGATCAGCGCGCGTGCATCTGTTGATCTCGACTTTTCGTTGAAGCAAGACTTCGCAGGCGACATTGCAGCGGTGGAAAAACGAATCTCGTCACTGCTTGTAGAAACTTTCCGCGCTCACAAATTGGAAGTGTTTGACTTTAAGATGGTCGATCAATCCAAGGCCATATCGGCGGATATGAAACATTTCTGGGGTGGATACGCTGTTGAATTTAAGCTGGTCACTGCACACGTATATTCTCAATACGCTTTGGACCTTGAAGCGCTTCGCAGGAATGCGATTAATTTAGGACAAGGCTCGAAATTTCTCATCGACATTAGCCGTTTTGAATATGTAGATGATAAACAGCCATTTGAATTCGACGGATACATTATTTACGTGTATTCCCCCGAAATGATTGTGTGTGAAAAGCTGCGAGCCATATGTCAACAGCTGCCGGAGTATGGCCCGATCATCAAAAGGAGTCGTCCGGGCAGCGCGCGCGCCAGAGATTTCGTGGATATATTTGTTCTTGTCAGCACGCTCAATCTCGACTTAACGACTGAGAGAACCCAAGTAATATTGACCTCCATGTTCGCGGTCAAGAAAGTGCCTATTAAATTTCTAAGCCTAATCCCTAGCGCCCGTGAATTTCATCACGCAGGTTTTTCCTCGGTCGAAGCTACCGTCTCGCCGGGTTTTGAACTGAAACACTTTGATTTTTATTTCGAGTACACGTTGGCGCTTGTCGCGCGACTAGAATTCCTTTGGGACAAATAAACGCCAGCCATTTTCGTAGCGCGTTTCGCCCAGTTCGTGCGTCAGAAAGAAGTCGAACTCAACAGGCATACGTCGAACCAACTCAAGTTGGCTCGACTTATAACCCGCCCGGGTCAGATAAAACCCGATAGCCTGATGATAAGGGTACGCAAAGCTGAGCTTCTTGAGCATCGCGACGAGTTTGTTGATGGACACCCGATCTTTTGCCAGCTCATACGCCTTGGCGACTTCAAAGATGCCACCCGCATAAACAGGTCGTACCGTGATGTCAATAAGGGTGCGCTCTAAACTGGTGACGCGCGCCTGAAGTTCTGTGCCATCGTCATCGTTTATTTGCATAGTGACAACCCCAAGATGCCCAGTATGTGCGCCGTTTAGCAGATAAATCTTCTTGTTGTCTCGCTCTACCCAGTTATTTGATATTCTGGGTGCGCGACCAAACGCCTGATCGATTTCTGCCTGGCCAATTTTTTCACGCTGTCCTATCAAGGGATCACTTCGTTCGTCAGTGAGATAAATCGATTGGGGTGATTGCTCGGTTAACCCGTGAATCCGCATCGCGGTGTAGTGGCTGAAGTGAAGATTCTTTTTAAGCGCCAACAAAACAGATAGCAATGGGACATCTCCCCAAACGTAGCAGTTTTCGCTTCGCTGAGGAAACGGAAATTCGAGCGCCTTGAGCTTGGAATACTTTTCAAGGAAGTCAATAAATTGCGCTGAGGTGGTGCTTGTAGAAAGGCGCCAGAAACCTCGTTGTTCCGAGAGGATTCGGCGCACATCTTTCAATCGCAAGACTTGTGTAGGAAGGCCATCGAAGTAACTCACGATGTCGGGCTTCGCTATCTGAATTCTCGATTTATTCATCCTGCTTGCCCTGTAATTGTTTGATTATAGGTACTTAGATTAGGTACTTAGCAGCATTAATGCTGCTAAGTATACACATTTAAAATGCCACTATCAAGTTAATCCCGCTATGTGGAGAGTAATTTAAAGCGAAATTTATCATAGTGCTATGCATCGTTAACGATGCATAGCACAGCATATGCTATTTTTTGTTAGAAGTCTAGCGCCATGCACGGGGGAAGATAGCCATCGACTATCCAAGTATGCGGGGGAAATTTCGGTTGAGTAATCAAGTGGCATTGCATAATTTAGGAAAACATACTAAACTATGCAGCTTAAAAGCTGCATAGTTTAGTCTTACTAAAATCAAAATTAGTTAGCAAAGCGCTATTTCAATTCTGCACATAGTAGCTATGCCGAGAACAACTTTTAGCGTCCAATACTAGGCGTTAGCAAGATAAATCAGCCCATTCCTTACCTTTCGGTTGCTGATATGGGCTTTCCATTTGATTGGAAAACACATGATGTTTGGCAATAAGCCAATTATAAGGCTGTTAGGATTATCGGTTTATGTCGCTAGCGACAACATGTCAATCCGATATGTCGCAATTCAATAGAAATTGCAACATATGCAGTTCAGTGCCCACCGCAAGGCCAGCAAGTGAAATAGACGGCCAAGCCGCCTTCCGCAGGTCCTACATCAAAAAAAAATGGCTGGGCGGTTGAAAACCTAAGGGTGCTCGCTGTGCGCGGCAATTCGCAATCACCAGAGATTAATGATGGCGATGTAGTGCTCGTAAACACTGCGCAAAAGCAAGTAATAGACGGCAAATACTACGCCATCCGCATCGGCCAAGAAGCCCGAATTAAAAAGCTTTTCAGGCAGCTAGACGGCAAAGTAAGAGTAGAAAGCCTAAACGCCGCGACAGAATTTTTAACGCCTGAGATGGATGTAGAAATTTTGGGCGTGGTGGTGCAGTGTAGTAAGAAGTTTTAAGGGGGGGTAGGTGGAGGGGCGCAAATCGTAGGGTGGGCAACGTCCTATCTGTCCACGTCGGTATAAAAATGCAGGCGGTAATCGCAAATTAAACACCGATGGTGGGCAAATAAGGCGTTGCCCACCCTACGTTGTTGGCGTATAGGATCACCGCCGTTGTAGGGGCGAAAAATCTTTCGCCTGCAGAGTTGGCGCACTCCGTCGTTAGCACCTAAGCGCCTCGCGCCACAATGGTCAAATACCGTAGGAGCGAATCATTATCCGCCCGAACAATCGTGGCTTATATGGCGTGGCGGCTATGAAAAATTACGCTACAGCGCTTTTGCAGTGGGTAACGCACGATTTAAAGCACAACAAAAATTTTTCACAACAAAACTGTTGCAAAACATTTTTGTTGTGCTACGATATTGTTTTTCCTGACTAGGAACTGCAATGTCTAATGAAAATGTTGACTACCGAGATAAATCCTATGGTCGCAATGCGGAATGCGCGGCCATTTTTGAGCTATTTGACGAGGGGGAAAATCTCAGCATGCACGGCCCGAGGCGCTTGGGCAAAAGCTTTGTGCTTGATCGCTTGGTGGAGCTTGGCGCGGATAATGGCTATGAGGTGGTTAAAGTTGAGATTGCGGGTTGCCAAAGTACGGACGAAGTTTATCGGAAAATTTGCGGTGCAATTCATGCGCGTCAACCAGAGCTAGTGGTTGGTTGGGACGCTCTGGTTCAAAGAGTAAATCAAGTGCTGATGCCCAAAACAAATCAAGGCGCAACGCTGCAACAAGCGGTGTTGAATGTCTCGTGGTCAGATGCTTTTGAGCATACCTTAAAAAAACTCCATGACGCTAAAAACGGCAAACGCTGGGTAATCTTAATTGATGAGTTGCCTATTTTTTTAGGAAGTCTCCATCAGTCCAACCAAATTTTGGCGGCGCGGAACTTCATGAATTCGCTCAATGCCCAATTAGCCGAAAGCCATAGCATACGCTGGCTGCTCACGGGGTCAATCGGTATTGACCCACTCGCCACGGAGGGCAATTATCAAGGGGCGATGGTGAAGTTCACACCCTTTTGGCTAGAGCCGCTAGGGAACCGTGAGGCTAAAGATTTTTTGCAAAATTTAGTGGCGAAAAATACACTACAACGGTCGAATCCGTTCAGCGAACTTGAAATGAATACTATTCTGGCTGAGTTAGGCTGGAATGCTGCCTTTTATCTTGAGGTAATAGCAAAGGCGTGTCCTGCTACCGCACCGAACACCCCTGAGCAAGCAGAAATTTGGATTGCTGAGGCCCGCAAGATGGTATTAAAAAATACGGCCGCTTGGTGCATTGTTGGCGAGCACGTGCGCAAACACTACGCGAGTACGGCTAAAAATTTGGCCTTCAGTGTGTTAAACGCGCTTTCTGAAGACCCCAATGGCGCTACCGTAAATGCGTTATTACCCAAGCTAGAAAAAGTAGAAACAAGCCCAGCGGCAATTAAAAAAATACTAATGCAATTAGCTGATGATAATATTTTAGTTTGTGATGATGCCGAAGGCCTGCAAACGCACTTTAAGTTTCATCTACCCTTGCA
>JANMDR010000290.1:0-5138 GCA_031376425.1 Betaproteobacteria bacterium | reverse complement strand
AAGCAAGAAGCACAAACCGTCAAATCGCAGCGCTGGAAAGCCGCTTATGCCGTTGACCGTTGGATATTCGCGAAATTCCATAGCATACTTTTTCGATGCATCCTCCAGTATAATCCAGCTACCCCGTAACGCGCGCCGTTTTGGAGCTTCATCCTCCACCACTAACCCTTGTGGTCGGATGGGCTGCTTGCGCGATGTCCGGCGCTGTTGGTGGCTCGCTGCAAACAGCGACATTCCGATCAAGAAATACAAAATCAACCACTTTGCGCCGGGTTTGCTGCGGATGGGACGGATGGATCCGGCGCAAAACTTGTGCAATTTGCTGGTGTGTGTTTGCTCAAGCGTTTTTTGAAAATCGTGACGGCGTTTTTACTCGTGTGTCTTGCATTCTTGTTCGTTTGTGTGTTGTTGTGTGAGCAAACGACGGAGAAATACATGAATACGAGAGAAAGTACGTACTGGGGATAACACGAACACACACAACACAAGAACAAAATCTGTCGCCTGCGCGTGGGTGCGTCCTGCTTAATCTGAGCATGGACGGAAACACAAGCAGGCACCACAGCAGGCATGAAAGCCGGGGAAAACGGCAACGCGCAAGTGCCGCTGGCGCATGGAGCATGCATCAACTGCGTGCCGCAGCGCGTCCTTGGCCTAAGAAGAGGAGCTCTTTCCCTTGGCACGCGCTTTCCCTCGCGTCTCTGCCTTGCGTGGAGCTGCGGTTGCTGTCTGCAGCAAAGTTAAATTGGAGTTAGCCACACGCAGTCGCAGTGAAGTGAAACTGGCAATCATCAGCAATGACATGCCGGCTTCGGCTTGGACTTCGTGCTGTTCTTCTTCTTCGCTGATCCCGCACCCGGAATCGGCACGTCACCGGAATCTGCCCCCTGCTCAACTCTGCCCTTTGTTGGGGTCTTGGGCGCGGAGTCCGCCGCGGTGTTGTCTTGAGTTGCAGCGGTGCCGGCACCTTTGCGCTTCTTAGCGGGAAGCCCTGCGGCGGCGTCCGAGCCCTTGCGCTTGCGAGATTCGGCGTCGTGCTCGGCGGCAGGCGGCGTGACCGTGCGCACTGCCGCGGCCGAATCACGACGGTCACGTGCCGCTTTCGTGGGCACGCTCTTTGCGCCTTGTGCCGCCACCTCGCCATCGCTTTCATCTTCGTTGCTGGCGGCTTCGCGAGAATGGTGGCTGCTGCCGTCCGCATCTTCATCCATTGCCGCTTGGTCTTCGTCGTTTGCGTCGTCTTCGTCTGTTTCTTCTTCATCATCTTCTTCTTCTTCATCATCTTCTTCTCCTTCTTCTCCTTCTTCCTCTGTGTCTCCTTCCTTTTCGGCATCATGCGGCACGGCGCTGCGATCCTTGCGCACCCTATGTCGAGTGAGATTGTAGATTGTAGAATGCATATGCAAAGCAACGCAACGCAACAGCAGCGCGCAAAAGTGCAATTACCGCTTTGAGCGCGTTGTCTTGCAGGGGATGATTTTGATTGCAGGGCTCTTGTCGTCCGCTTGGATATCCTGGCCTTCCAGCTGCCGCGCTTCGGCCACCATCACCAGGTAGATTTCTTGCAGGCCCGACGCACTCTTCTTCTGCAAGTTGACTTGGCGCAGCGCCGCGTCGCAGATAAAGTTGACAAACGCAACGTCGTGCGCGGTGTACACGCCACGACGGCCCTTCAGCGCGGCGCGGAGAACGGCGTGGAACGTGGGCGATGAGTAGGGCTTGTCCGGCGTAAAATCGCGAAACGTCCGCTCGTCGGCGACCTTGACACCGTCCGTGAACTGCAAAAGTCAACGCGTTATCTACGTGCATACTAAAGCACTCATAGACGCAGGCAGAATGATGCACGGTTGTTAGCTGCAAAAACAACACACATGCGACGCACGCAACGCACACTACGTACCGTCACTGTTCCGTCAAATGCGCGCGTGTTTGGCAAGCTCGTTGCCAACGCGACTCGCGTGGCGGAGGAAATGTGCGAGCGAGCGTTGCGCACGGCTGATTGAATCTTGTTGTTGAGGTCTGGCAGCGACTTCAAGTGCGGAGCAACGCGCTCATACTCTTTTCGGAGCAAAGCAACCTCTTTGTCGTTCAAATAATACTGCAAAAGGTTATTGGTGATTCGTTAACAACAAGAGGCGAAACAAGGGGTGTCAAGTACAGCAAAACAAGACGTACCCCGTGGTTGGACAGGAAATCCATGGAAAGGCCCTCCGGGATGTCCCGGGACGTAACCGTCATCCTGGGCGGAGAAGTAGCCGCGGCTGCAGCACTTGAAGCAGCGGCCGGTGACGCTCCAATTCCATGCGCAAGCAGGGCAGCAGCAACGGCGCGGCTTACTGCCGCGTCAATTCCTTCTTCCATTCTGGCTCCCGTTGACGGGCGGCGTGTCACCTGCGCAGAAGACTGAGAGCTCTGCGCGCTCTTGTGCTCGGAAGCTCGCCTCGCAGACATGATGGTCAAAAAATGAGCAAAGGGAAAGGGGGAAAACAGCAAAGGAACGCGGCGTTTCAACGTACCAACACGTGGTTGTACTTACTGATCGCGCAAACGCGTGGCGGCTGGCTGGTAGGCATCCGACGCAATCCGGCTCAATCCGGCGCAATCTGGTGCAACCAAGCATGGCGGCGCGTGTTGAACATTGTCATTGCGGCCGTCCGTCCACCGACTGGCAGTCGGTGCGTGGCTTTGCATGTCACCGAGGCAAGTGCAAGGAAGTTGGTCGTGAACTTGCACCACCAATCGCGGCGGGTGGCGCAATGCAGGACCAGCCCGAGGCGGCAGAGGCCTTGGTTGCTGATGCCGAGGACGATGACGCCCACGCGATGGACATTTCCGCCGACGGTGACGGGGTTGTTCCCGATGACAACGCCGCGGCAACATACGTGCTTGGCTCCGCTACGGACGATATGATTGGGCGACTTTACATGAAGCATCCCAGCATGACGGTCTCCTTGTTGGAGGACATTCTCCGGATCGCGCGCTCCGGGCCAGCAACGGCTTCACGCGCCGAGAAGTTGTTCGTCCGAATCGATGCGCTTCCCGGTATGCCTGTAGTTTGCGTCATCCAGCTGAACTTGCGCGTCGTTGTTCTTGCAATTTCGTCGTTGTGGGCTGACCTTTTGCAGGGATAGAGTTTCACGTGTCACCACAGCATGTTGGCGGCGCTGTTTACTCGCTGTGGTCGCGCGAGTTGCTCGACACTATTACTGTGCTGCTGGGCCGCGTTTCCAAGCATTTGGACTTTCCGAAAATCCTGCAGGAAGGCGCGGACATTTCCGAATTGTGGCATGCAGGTGCATACCAACGACAGCTGCGCGAGTTTGTCTCTCGCGGCGGCAATTTGGAGGAAGACATGCTCCTGCCACTTGTGTTTTTCTCCGGTCTGTACTGCTGCATTTGTATCTGGGCTGCTTTACACGATATGTACAACGTCATTGATGTGTTATTTTCGCCGTGCTGTTTGGTACGCGTCTTGCGTGTATTGGCCTGACTCGCGGGTTCGTAGATGAGACGAATCTCTCCCGGTTCAACACCACCTCGGATCAAGCATCAACGTACCCAATGTTGATGAGCCTGGGGTTGCTGCCAACGACCTGGCGCCTGAAGCCGGCTGCCTACGAGTTGGTGGCATTTCTCCCGCGCTTGCTGAAGCGCTTGCACAAGAAAAAGTCCTCCGAGGCGCTGGCGGATCTCAAGCGGCAGCTGACGTGGTTGTCCGTGTCAGAAGTCTTGGCACCTTTGGACGTGGTCAACGTCGGTGACAATGGCTACCAGTGAGTTTGTTCTCATGCGTGCATGTTGTTGGAGTTTGCGTTAGCGCCACGGCGCGTGCCCTGTTTTACGGATGGCAACTACGCGTGCATGACATTCACTTGTGCACGGTGAGCAGGTTCCTGGGACGCATGCCCGTCGGCTCGCCTGCTGTGGAGCGCAACGTGTTTCTGGTTCCGCTGCTCTACATTGCAGGTACATGTCATGCATGCTTGTGCTTGTGTGCGCTTGCAGCGGCGTCTGCTGTGTAAGCTGTTCTGTCGCACTCGGTAACTCTGCTGTCAGATTTGCCAGAGGTGCGCCGGCTCTGTGGCATTGTCACATGCCCGGACTGCGAACCGTCAGAGGAGCATCGTTTGCGGCGTGACGTGGACCACGAAGACATCAAGGCAGAGGCCATTGCTGTGCACCGCGAACTTGGCAAGGGTGAGGCCAAGAAGGTGTTGAAGGCTGCCGGCATGGTTGCAACCCACTTGCACTGTGACTGCCCGTTTGTGGGTCGCATTGCGCACATGACCCCGGCGTGCTTCCCCGGCGACCGCCTGCATCTCCAGTACGCAGCTGTTGTTTTTGTTGTGTGGATTGTTTGCGCTCGCACAAAGGCTTGCCAAGGCTGCATGATCATGCTCTCAGCTCTTGTGTTGCGCGTCGCGTGTTAACGTGCATCGTTGCAGTGAGCTGGGCAAGCTTGGCTACGCGCTCATCTACACCCGCGAGTGGATCTTCGTGACATATGACTCGCCAGGCCATATCCTCGAAGAACTCAGCGAGCGCTTCGTCGCAGCGGCGACACAGCTCGGCCTTCGGCACGTACCACGACTGTTCAACGAGCAGCATGGCACCGTGACCGGTATGCACTACCGCGCGCTGTCCCAAGTTTTCACCATCATCACGCACGACTTTGTTCCGCCCGCCTCCCCGATGGGAATCGTGATCGCGGCTACCGTGGATTGGTACTGGGCCTGCCGCGCACCCAAGTTCTCCCCGGCCGATATCGTTGCACTGGAAGTCAAGTGCGCGGCGTTGGAAGCAGCGTGGACCGCGTTGGACACTCCAGCTTGGCGTGCAACGTTGAAGCGCCTACCCAAGGTCTCGAAGCTGCCGAAACGCAGCATCTTGTTAACAAACAAGTTCCACCGCGCCACGAAGCACTGCGCCGATTACATCAAGGAGTGGGGCCCCATGGAGGCCCTGACGACGGAGACGAGCGAGGCTCTGCACAAGCCACTGAAGGAATTCTTTCGCACGTACGCATCATGTGTGTGTGTGTGTGTGTTGCTGTTGCTTCATCCTTTGCCTGCAAGGGTACATGCACTATGCGTTGTACGACACTGTTGCTCATACCGCGTTGCTCAGATCCAACAAGC
>JANMDR010000246.1:0-7636 GCA_031376425.1 Betaproteobacteria bacterium | reverse complement strand
GCGAAGGTCACTCAAGTGGAAATGGCACCGCGCTTAATGGCGCGAGAAGACGCGGACGTTTCAGCTTACGTAGAAGAAAAGTTTAAAAGTGAAAAAGTGGATGTACGCGTTGGTCATAAAGCCTTGGCGGTAGAAATCCGTGATGGCGAAAAATGCTTAATCGTAGAATCAAGTAACGGTAAAGAAGCCATTGCATTCGATGAAATTTTATGTGCAGTTGGCCGCGTTGCCAATATGACAGGCTATGGTTTGGAAGAGTTAGGAATTACCACAGGCCGCACCGTTGAAGTAAACGGTTTTTTAGAAACCAAGTTTCCTAATATTTTTGCGGCAGGTGATGTGGCAGGGCCTTATCAATTTACGCATACTGCGGCACACATGGCTTGGTACGCTGCGGTTAATGCCTTGTTCGGTACTTTTAAAAAGTTTAGTGTGGATTACAGCGTCGTGCCTTGGGCTACTTTCACCGACCCCGAAGTAGCGCGTGTTGGTTTAAACGAGCAAGAAGCTCTTGAGAAAAAAATCCCGTTTGCGGTATATCGTTATGGCATTGATGACCTTGATCGCGCCATTGCTGATGGCACCGCCACCGGGTTTGTGAAGGTGCTTACAACCCCCGGTAAAGATAATATTTTGGGCGTAACGATAGTGGGTGATCATGCCGGTGATTTGCTGGCTGAATATGTATTGGCAATGAAGCACGGTTTAGGATTGAACAAAATTCTTGGTACCATTCACACTTATCCAACGATGAGCGAAGCCAATAAATATGCAGCAGGTGTGTTCAAACGCAGCACCGTTACCCACGGGCAAATGCAGTTCGCTACGGCCTATCAAACGTGGCGGCGTGGTGAAACAGGCTTTAGCAGCGTGCTGGGCGCTATTGCTGCCTTACTTAGTGATAAACGCCAGTATTACACCGCACCGGAAGCACATCCCGCACCGGCATCTACAAAGCCGGCAGCGCCGCATTAATGTATTCGCGGTTTGTTGGCAACTGGTGCATTAATGATTTCAATTATTGTGCCAGTGCTAAACGAAGCCGAACGCCTTAAAATATTTTTAAGCGATTTGCAAAACCGAGCGGCTGGTTGCGAAATTATTTTGGTTGATGGCGGGAGTAGTGATGCCACGTTAGCTATTGCACAAGCATCAGGCGCGCGCGCAGTGAGCTCACCGCGCGGTCGCGCCGCGCAAATGAACGCTGGCGCAGCGGTAGCGCAGGGTGAATACTTACTATTTTTGCATGCTGATACACAATTGCCAGCAGGCTTTGCACGTGCCATTGAAACCGCTTGTGTAGGTGAAGAATCTGCGTGGGGGCGATTTGATGTACGTATTGATGGCGGTGGTTTTATGTTGCGCATTGTGGCCGCAATGATGTGTTGGCGCTCACGTTTGACTGGTATTGCGACGGGCGACCAAGCGCTATTTATGCATCGCGTACTGTTTAGTAAAGTAGGTGGCTTTCCCGCGATTGCATTAATGGAAGATATTGCCTTTTGCAAAGCAGCTAAAAAAATGAGTGCGCCTAAGTGTTTAGCAGAGCGCGTCGTCACTTCTGGGCGGCGCTGGCAACAACGCGGCGTGTGGCAGACTATTTTGCAAATGTGGTGGTTGCGTGCCGCGTATTTTTTTGGGGCAGATCCCAAAACCTTGGAGCGAAAATATTATGGCAGTAAACGCGCATGAAAGCAGACGGTTGCACCATCGGCATTTTTGCACGTGAGCCTATTGCCGGTAAAACTAAAACAAGGTTAATTCCGTTGCTGGGTGATGAGGGCGCAGCACAGTTTCATCGGCAATGTATTAGCGCAACCCTATGCACAGCGCAGCAGGCAGCATTGGGTAAAGTGTTATTGTATGTTACCCCTGAGCCGCAAGTTGATTCATTCTTTTATACCTTGTTGCCCCCCCCAGCATGTTTGTTGCAAACTGGTGATGACCTTGGTGCGCGTATGCACAATGCTTTTGTGCAGGGGCTTCAACAAGTACCGCGCATGATTATTATTGGCACTGATTGTCCCGTGCTTACCGCAGAGCATTTGCAAAAGGTGAATACATGGCTAACGCACAATGAAGGCGCTTGTTTTATTCCCGCAGAAGACGGTGGCTATGTGTTGGTGGGGATGTCTCGCTCTACTATGCTCTCCAGTAGTAGCGCGGCCCTGTTTACCGGTATTGATTGGGGCACAGACCGCGTTATGCAGCAAACGCGAATGGCCGCGAGTAACGCCGGTATCAATTTGCACGAACTTTCGCCGCTCTGGGATATTGATGTTCCAAGCGACTATATAAGACTATCTGAAGATGCCCGATTTACGGGCTTCTTTAAAGCATAACTAAAATGAAAAAATATATTCCTTTGCCAAGCCTTTATACATTGAGCACAATGATTGTGCTGCTGTTGTTATCATTTCGTGTAATCGCGGAAACGATACAGCCACCGGCGTTCTCCGCCCGTGCCATCAGCGCTACAACACATATTGATGGCTGGAGGCCAGTGGCCTTGCCAAAAAAATTGCTAACACAGTATCAAATTGTTGCCGATCCCGAAGGTGACCATCAAACCCATGTGCTGCAAGCAGATTCCACTAATGCCGCATCAAGTTTATTAGCACCACTTAATGTGGACCCAAAATTGACACCGATGCTGCATTGGCGCTGGCGTACCGCCACCATACTTAAAGGTGGTGATGTGCTTACCAAAGCAGGGGATGATTATCCGCTACGCGTCTATGTGGTGTTTGATGTGCCGCTAGATAGTTTATCGTTTGGCGCACGCACCAAAATTCGTTTTGCTCGATCGCTCTTTGGTGCTGATGTGCCGGTGGCGGCGCTCTGTTATGTCTGGGATGCCAAGCAGCCTGTTGGTACTAATGTGTGGAACGCCTTTACTGATCGCTTGCGCATGATTGTGCTGCAAAGCGGTGCACACAAACAAAATCAATGGGTGCAAGAAAGCCGTGATGTGGCGGCTGATTTTAAGGCCGCTTTTGGTTTTGATGCACCTAAAATTACCGCGATTTTAGTGGGCGCAGATACCGACAATACGAAGGAAACCAGCCGCTCTTGGTTTGGTGATCTAAGTTTTAGCGCAAAGCACGCCGAAAAGTAAGTGGCCTAAAATCAGGCAGAATAACGAATTCAGTAATTATTTATTTCCATGAGCGCACATCTCGTACTTTTAGGCTTTGGTCATGCGCACATTCATGTGCTCCATGCGTTGGCCAAAGCACGACGAAAACCCACTGATGCGGCAAACCCCAATTCCGTTGTAGATGCCCGTGTAACAGTCGTTTCGCCCTACGCCAGCTTGGCCTATTCAGCCATGATGCCGGGTTGGGTGGCCGGGCATTACAATTTGGCTGATTGCGAAATTCCAGTGCAACCTTTGGTCGATAATGCTAAGGCGCAGTGGGTGCAATCCAAAGTAGTAACAATCAGTCGCGCTAAAAAAACCATTGCTTTGCTTGATGGCCAAGTGTTGAGCTATGATTTTTTATCCATCAATATCGGTGGAATTGTTAACGCCGATAGCATCCCCGGTGCCCGCGAACACGCTATTTTGGTGCGTCCGTTGGAACAGTTTATAGGGCAATGGGAGTCAGTTTGTGCGCAAATTTCCAGTCAAACCAGCGCTGAAAAGCATGCACATATTGTAGTTATTGGTGGTGGCGCAACAGGTATTGAACTCGCGTTGGCAGCGCGGCATCACTTTTTACGGCCCGGCTTTAACGTCGGCGTTACCTTAATTTCTGGTGATAGCGCCCTACCAATTGCCGCTGAACCATTCTTGGTAAATGCGTTACGGCGCGAAGGCGTAAGCGTGATGCACGGGCGGCGGGTGGCAACGCTTACAGCCGGCGTTGCCCATCTTGAAGGTGGTGGCGAGGTAGTGGGCGACTACTTTATTGTTGCAACAGGTGCTAATGCAGCACCGTATTTGCGAGCGTCAGGATTGGATTGTGATGCCCAAGGTTTTGTTCGAACTAATGAAAATATGCAATCTGTAAATGACGCCACGATTTTTGCAGTGGGTGATTGCGCGACAGCGGATGACGCAGCTCGGCAAAAGTCCGCTGTTTTTGCGGTGAGTGCAGGGGCGCCACTTGCGGCAAATTTAATGCGCGCGCTGCAAAGTATTACCTTGAAGCCCTATCGACCAAAACTGAACGCACGCTATTTAATATCAACCGGTGCGAAGCACGCCATTGCCGTGCATGGTGAATCCTGTTTTGATGGGAGTTGGGTGTGGCATTGGAAAAATTGGATTGACCGAAGATACATCGCCAAATATAAATAAAAGGATATTGACAAATACGAACGATCGTATTATTATTCGCTTATTCCAGTTTATCCCTGTTTTAAGCAAATATCATTCATGTCAAAAATTAATCTAGCAACCGCAAGTGGTTTAGAAATAATGCAGGCCATGATGGCGGGTGAGATACCGATGGCACCTATTGCCAAATTGATACCCATGCAGGGTGTGGCCGTGGGCGCGGGCACCATCGAATTTAGCGCCCGTGCCGACGATACCCATACGAACCCCTTAGGCGGCGTGCACGGTGGCTTTGCGGCCACGGTGCTTGATTCTGTGACTGGTTGCGTCACCCACACCGTGCTTGCCGCAGGCGTGGGCTATTCCACCATTGATTTGCATGTAAAAATGTTGCGTGCTGTACCGAAGTTCGTCACTTTAAAAGCAACTGCCAAGGTTATTAGCCAATCGACCAATCTGGTGGTGGCCGAAGCTGCATTGCATGATCCAGAAGGACGCCTGCTGGCGCATGCCACATCCACCTGCATGATTTTGCGCCCGCGCACGGTAGAGCCAACGTGAAAGCCCCGGAAGTTGTGAAGAGTAAGGGTGAAATTACGCGTGCCACTATTTTGCAAGCGGCGTTACAGCAGGCCAGTGTTTCTGGTTTTGAATCGCTGACCATTGGTACTTTGGCCGAGCAAACGGGGCTATCAAAGAGTGGTCTTTTCGCCCACTTTGGCTCTAAAGAAGATTTGCAGTTAGCAGCACTTGATGAATCGGTGGCGCGATTTAATCAGCTGGCTTTTATACCCGCGCTCGCCGCACCGCGTGGTTTGCCGCGTATGCGTGCGTTGGTTGACCATTGGTTGGAATGGACAACCAAAGCTGAACTAGCGACTTGTCCAATGATGGCCGCAAGTGCCGAATTTGATCGTCGGGATGGCGCAATGCGTGATGCTGTTGAAAAGCATTTGCGGCGGCTAAATATTGAGTGCATGAAAATGATCGATATGGCAAAACAGACCGGCGATTTTGCTCCTGAAACCGATACAGAACAAATGGCCTTTGAGCTATTCGGCATTGTTGCTAGCTGCAATCGTGCACGTAATTTGTTCCGCGACAAGACCGCAACCAAACGGGCATTAATCGCTTTTGAAAGATTGGTGGCATCCGCTCTTGCACCACCTGCAGTGCCAGCCCCGGCAGCACCAACAAACGTAAAGTTGTCTTCGTAATCACCTAATTCTAGACGCAAAAAATGCGTAATCATCATTTGCATACGATTCAAAATAGCACGAATGTGCTATTAAATTCCGCGCTAGAAGTCGCGTGGGCGCGCGTTAAATATGGGGTATATCGGACTATTCATAAAACCCGATGGCTAGCTGTGCGGGCGGCCTCCACCATCGCACCACAGTTCGTATTAAAGCGTGCCAGCGCACTATTTATTAAACCGCAGCGTCATGCCGCCCCCGCACCAGAACAGCGGGTACTGGCAAGCGCAACCCCCTTCACCGTTGCCTGTAAGGATGGCAATATTGCCGCATGGCGTTTTGGCTCACCTTCTGCACCGGTAGTTATTTGTAGTCACGGCTGGAGCGGCAGAGGCGGGCAGTTTCGTGCGTTTGTTGAACCGCTATGCGCTGCAGGTTATCAGCTTGTTGTTTTTGATCATTTGGGGCACGGCCAAAGCAGCGGGCGCAGCGCCACCTTGGTCGATTTCTGGTTAGGTCTAGAATCGCTTTGGGCACACTTTGAAGATCAGCAAATACCGGTAGCCGGATTGCTTGGACATTCCTTGGGCGCGGCGGCCGTGGCGTGTTGCCTGCGACGGTCACTCAACCGCAAGCTCAGCAAATCTAACACAGGGCGCAACCAAGAAGGTCCGGCAGCTATGCCTAAAACAATCCCTAAAGCAATTCTCATTGCGCCACCCGATTCACTCATCGGGTTTTCTAAATGGTTTAGGCGCTTCACCGGTATTAGTGAAAAGGTTCGTGCGGCGATGCAATGGCGCTTTGAGCAAGAAACAGGCGTCAAATGGCAGGAGTTTGAATTGCCACAATCGGTGATGACCATTCAAGCCAAAGCGCTCGTTATTCATGATGCCGATGATGATGCTACATCACCAGCCGGTGGTTTAGCTATTGCTAAAACTTGGCCGGATGCACGTTTTTTAAAAACAGAAGGGCTAGGCCATCAACGTATATTACGCAATAAGGCAGCGCTACAAGCTTGCGTAGATTTTCTCGATGGCACGGTGGAATTTACCAAACCGATTAGCACCGAAGCGGAATACGATAATGCCCCGCCCAACCCAGCACCACTGTATTAGCTTGATAGCAAGGCTGCTCGCAAGCAGCCTTGCTTTAGGCGCGCTACATACATAATCGATTACCAAACTTATTTACCAAATGGCGGCAAAAATCAAAACATTCATACTCAAATTAAACGCCGCATGGGATGCCATCGCCGTATAAAGTGAGCCACTACGTTGACGCAACCACGCAAATAAAAACGCGACGAAAAACATTAACGTAACCCAGATTGCGCCTGAAACTGGTAGCAAGGTAAGACCCGCCGCTGTTGCCAAAATACCGTGGTGGCAGAGGTGTACTAAACCAAATGCCGAGCATTCAATTACGGTGCTTGCTCTAGCGCTAAGGCGTTCTTCAAGCGTATGTTGCAACAAGCCGCGAAAAAATAGTTCCTCGCCAATGGGGCTAAATAATAATGCGGGAAGCGTGAAGATTAAATGCAGTTTCCAGATTGGAAAGCCATTCGTGTTCATGGTGCCGCGATAGTTGTTGCTGATACTGACAAACCAGTTATCTGTTCCAGTTCCGAAGAGCGCCATGCCCAATGCAAAGCAGCCACCAGCTGCCAACGCCCCCAGCGCCATCGCTAATAAATAGCAACTGTGTGTTGGCTTTTGTAAGCCGATTTGCCGACGCCCGGCTTGGCTCAACAGCAGCCAAGGCATGATCATCATCAATAAAAAGCTCAGTGGCAACACCCAGCGCAACGAGGTGGCGCCAAACATACCGACGAAGCGCATGGTGGCGAAAACGATAACCAATGCTGCCACCACTGCAATGCAAAAATTGCTAGAAACGTGTGATCGCCACAATGCGGGTGTAGCGCGTTCAGAGTTTTCCATGAAATCCTAGGGTTGGCATTTTGACGAGATATTTTGAGCGCATTACTATTTTAGCGTTAATTGTGTAGTGGTCCGCAGCAAGCTTTTGTTGCATCACTGCAACAATTGTAGAGGGAAATTCGTGCCGAATGTGCACAACGGCATCACGTAGCGTCATGAAATCGCTGACAAATTCGAGTTTTTACAGATAAAAATGACTAATAGCAACA
>JANMDR010000201.1:0-3227 GCA_031376425.1 Betaproteobacteria bacterium | reverse complement strand
GTTTTGTACCTGTGTTCCGATCGATGAGTACAAATAGGAGTATAAATAGCATTGTAGTAATTTAATCGTGCAGAATCTTCAAGGAGAACTCATGAAAACCTCAAATAGCAAACTTATTTTAAGCGGCGCAGCGCTTGCTGCGCTGTTTTCTGCGGGCTTGACCGGTGTAGCAAACGCCACCGTTAAAGTAGATTTCCCGCAACCGGAAAAATACAGTGACATTCCCACCACCAGCCACGGCAAGCAAGAAATGATGACAACCTTGCGCAAGCATTTTGAAGTGCTGGGCGCGAAATTACCAGCGGGTCAAAATCTAACGGTGGTTGTTGAAGATATCGTGTTGGCGGGTCGGCATGATCCATTTATTTTTGGTATGCGCTCGGTTGATCCAGACTTGCGCGTATATCGTGGCCGCACTGATTGGCCACGCATGGAATTTAAATATTCCATAGAGGCCGAAGGCAAAACCCTACAAAGCGGTACGGCCAAAATAAGCGATATGAATTATCAGCAAGGCCATAATAAATACGCCAACAATGAAGCTTTAAGATATGAAAAGAAAATGCTTGATGAGTGGTTTCGGGACGTGCTGCCGAAATAGTATTTTTTAAGCGCAAGAAAAATGCCTTGGAAGCTCCTGTGTTTTGGGAATTTCCAAGGCATTTGTTATTATTTTTTGCCAACCCACACCATTAAGATGCGCTCTTAATAGTGCGCCGTTAAAGCGTACTCTTAAAGTCCACTATTAAGGTGCACATAAGGTTGAAACTATCCGTGAGCCCGGCAAGCTAAACCAGCGACAGCTTGTCCCGCTAAGAACAACGAGGCTGGTGGTGGGAGTCGCGTTAGTGCGCACCTGTAATTCACCGGTACGGCTGCCTAAATTCAAGGGTGAAAAACTCACTGTAATGCGGCAGTTGGTGCCGGGGAGCATCGTTGTTGGGCAGTTATGAGTCTGCACAAAATCGCCCGTCGCAAGAATGCTGTTCACTAGCAAGGGGGCAGTGCCTTCACTGCTGAGTGTTATGGTTTGCGTTTGCGTTGCCGCAATAAATAAGCTATTGCCGAAGCCCAACGCCGTGCTACTCAATTTTATTCTGGGAACAGGAATGGGTGTGGCGTTAGCGGTCAGATCAATACCGTTCACTGAGGCAGTGTTGGTGGCATCGCTTAGTATATTTATGCGTGCTGATTTTTGCCCTTCGCTGGTCGGATTGAACGCAACAAAAAACACGCAATCAGTGCGCGGCGCAATGATGGTAATGACACTACCAGCAGTGGTGCTGGTACTGCTAAAGCAACGCGCATTGGTTGGATTGCTCGATGGATTTGCACTGAACGGAATCACCTCTGGCGGCAGTGCGAACTCGACTGCGTTAGCGCCGCTAACCGTGATGGCCGTTATGCTCAGGGGCGCATCTCCAGTATTCGCAACGATAATGGTTCGCGTCGCGCCTGGAGTTGTCACGATTTGATCACCCATATTCAATGCTGTGGGGGTAATACTAATCGCTGGACGCGGCCTTGGTGTAGCGGTACCAGACAAGCTGATTAGCGTCGGCCCTGTTGCTAAATTGGTGTTGATACTAAAGCTGGCGAGTTTTGCGCCTTCCGATTGCGGTACGAAGCTAAAGCCATAGAAGCAGCTAGCGCCCGGTGCCAAACTGGAGCCGCAAGGCGGTGTGCCGCTACCCTGCAGAATAACTACCGAGCGGCTTTGGACGAAATCGAGATTACCGTTGGCATCACCATTTAAAGTGGTACCGTTAATTAATAAATTAGCTAAGCCGATATTGGTGAGTACCACCGCTTGCGCATCACTTTGCGTGCCTACGGTTTGGCTGCCAAAGCGCAGGCTGGTGGTATCGAGCTGCAGCGCAGGTACCGGTACGGGAGTGCCAACGCCGATTAAGGTAACGCGATTAGGGGCGGCTTCAGCCGTGATAAATACCGCATTGCTTTCTACCACAATACTGCCTTCGCGCTGGCCTAAACTCACCGGCGTAAAGTTTACGTTGATACTGCAACGAGCAGCCGGAATTAGGAAGTCAGGCGCTATTGGGCAATCGCTTTGGAAGCCAAAATCACCGCTACCAATAATTCGCGTAATGAGCAGATTGGCCGTACCGTTATTGTTCACCGTAATGGTTTGATTTTGCGTGCTCGTCAAGCCTAAGGTTTGTTCGCCAAAATTTAAGTTACGGGCGCTAAACAGTAATCCGGCAACAGGTTTGGCAATGCCTTTGCCGGTGAGGGCAATACTCACGCTACCGGGATTAGTTACGACACCGTTGGTGGCATTGCTGCTAATGACCACTGCGCCAACTTTGTCACCCAAGGTGGTGGGGTTAAAAGTGAGAGTGAGCGTGCAACTTTGCTGTGGCGCGATGGGCGTATTAACCGCGCAAGTGCCACCACTAGCGCCTGCTGGACGCAGATGGTTTCCGCCAGTAATAGTGATGGAGGCTAACACTAAATTAGCATTGCCTATATTGCGAACAGTGATGGTTCTAGCCGGACTCGTTTCATTGACTATTTGATCCCCAAAAGCGAGGCTCAAGGGATCAAGCAAAATTTGCGGCGCTGGTGCTGCAATCCCCGTGCCCACTAAATCAATCAAAGCAGTAGCGCTAGTAGGCGCAGGTACTGTGGGTGTCGGAGCTGGTACAGCATCATGGGTAATACTCAACACCCCAACAGTGCCATTGGGTGCAGTACTGACCACATTAGGTGTGAACACTAAATTAATCGTACAGCTAGCCCCCTGCGCTATGCCCGTCGTAGCAGAAGGAGTTGCTACAACAACACAATTACCACCTGCCGTACCGGTAGGTCGGCTAAATTGGCTGTTGTTAATACTCGCCCCTAAAATATTCAGCGGTGCTGTACCCACATTACTCACCGTCACCGTCTGTGCTGGTGTCGAAGTCGTGTTAATAATCTGTGTCCCAAAATTAATACTGCTGGGGTTTCTCGGGGTAATCTGAATCTGCGGAACCAATGCCGGTACTCCACTACCGGAGAGCATGATTGTCGCTACAGCGCTCGTAGCCGGCAGCGCCACGCCATTGTGGGTGATACTCAAAGTAGCAGTTACAGGACCTAAACTGGTAGGACTAAAGCTCACCGGAATGATGCAACTACTGCCGGGTGCTAAGGTAGATGTCGCCGTAGGCGAAATAACGCAAACAGGATCAATATTAGCCGTTACGCTTGGGGCGCTTGCA
>JANMDR010000186.1:0-10836 GCA_031376425.1 Betaproteobacteria bacterium | reverse complement strand
CTTTATTGCGCACATATACTTGGCTTGCAGGGTTTTCGCCCACAATCACCACCGCTAAACCGGGCTGCACACCATCAAGCCGAAGTTGGTCTACGCGCAATTTATATTCTTGGCGATAGTATTCAGATATTTTTTTGCCATCTATTATTAATGCGCTCATTTTCTGCAATCTATAGTTTGTGATTCGGTAATAATTATATCTATCGTGACATCATGTTGCTGCCTTGGCACTGCATTCACTAGCTGGCAATCAAACGCTAAAGCCACTGTGGTTGGGCAAATCCTGCCTGCAAGCAATCTATCGTAAAACCCGCCGCCGGTTCCTAATCTACCGCCACTACGATCAAATGCGATGCCGGGAATGATGATTAACCCAATGTCATTCAACACTACTTCATCAGTTTCCTGTTCTGGTTCTAAAATACCCCATTTGCTGCGCACCAAGGTGTTGATATTCAGAACATGATGCAAACTTAATATTCCCGCCTTGAGTAAGCCCGCAACGCGCGGTAAGGCGAGCAGTTTACCGCTTTCGAGCACATTTTGAAGGATTGCATGCGTTTGTATTTCGCCATGTACGGCATTGCCAACATAGGCCAAAATTGACTTAGCATCTATAAATTCTGCCAATTTGCCAAGGCGCTCCATAATTTCACGCTCAGCAGCGGCGCGAACTTCGGAAGGCACGCTCAGGCGCATTGCCTGTATATGGGTGCGAAGTTGTTGTTTTGTATGGTTATTTTTCATTTATAGAGGCATTTTCGAGAGCCATATAATTTGATGTAGTGTGTTTTGCTCAAAGGCCTTATCGTTTATCGTGACGCATACCCTATTAACAAATGAGAACAGGTGGGCGCTATCAGTTTTGCGTGCGCAAGATGAAAAGCACCACTAGGTCACGGTCAACTGTTATCATGCCATCGCGTTAAAGGATAGTATCAAAGGCTAACGTCAAGAATGAGCCATGGCACGAGCAGTTAAGCACTGGCATCGCCTAACCTTGCAGTATCTAGTTGCAAATTGTTGCACATAGCTGTTTTTAATTTTAAGGAAACCCAAATGAAAAATCATGGAATAGCCACATTTTTTGCTTATTCAATTGCTGCTATCAGCATCACTGCCGCCGCTGAATCCATTGATTTTAAACAATTCGTTAAAGCGGGCTCGTACTCAATGACCATCAAAGTGACAGGCCAACAAGCAGCTGCACTTGCTAACGCAGCCCCTGCGCCAACAATTTTTTGCGTAACCGATGAGCAGTTATCAAAAAATCAATTTCTAGATTTTAAAGCGGGTGCACCACTCAAAGGGTCTTCTTGCCAATCGCGTAATGTGAAACAAACCAAAGACAGCTTAAGCTATGACATGGTTTGTGAAAAAGAAGGGGTGACCTCATCAAACGTCATGACCTTTGCCGATGGCAATATGAAAGGCACAACCAAAACTAGATTAACTGGTGACAAAGCAGCTAACCTACCGGCCAATATGCGTGATTTTTCAGTTGAATTCGAAAGCAAATATTTAGGTGCATGCAAGAGCTAAAAGTATTGTTGATTATTACGCTAACACCTTTCTAAAAGCCCTATTAACGGGCTTCAAAAATGAATATTAAGGCAAAGTCGCAAGAGTTGTTTTAGCCAATAAAAGATCATCCCATACCTTCGCTTTTTCCGGCATATTGCGCAGCAAAAATGCCGGATTAAACGTGGCGACTAACGGAATACCAGCGACGTAATGTACGCTGCCGCGCAATTGTGTGATCGGCAATTCAGAACCTGTTAATGCCTGCATGGCGATCTTGCCAAAAGCAACAATAATTTTTGGTTGCACCAGCGCAATTTGACGCAGCAAATAGGGTGTGCAGGTCGCAATCTCGGCTGCTGTGGGCGTACGATTTCCGGGGGGGCGGCACTTAATGACATTAGTCATAAATACATCCTCACCCCGTTTTAAATGTGCGGCGTGCAACATGGCGTCCACTAACTTTCCAGCTTCACCTAAAAACGGCTCTCCTTGACTATCGTCATCAACACTTGGGGCATCGCCTACGAACATCCACGTTGCCGGCGCAGGAATGTTGTTGGTCGCAGTAACAGCGCCTAATCCAAATACCGCCTGTTTGCGCTGGTTGCAAAGCCCACAATCGGCGCAGGCAGATACTTGATTTTGCAGTGCCAACCAGTCCAACGCTGCAATTTTTGGAGCGCGATCAGCGGGTAGCGCAATATCAGGAATCGTTAGCGGTTTTTTGAGCGCGGTTGTGCCCGCTGTTGAGTCATTCCTTGCGGGTGCTGGCGCTGTTTGCGCCTGCTTTCTGGCGTAATCCTGCGCCACAGGCGATGCAGCGCTTAATCGATTAGCAGTTGCCGTTGATGGCGGCATGGCGCTACGTTTAGCATCAGTCAAACGCACGGGTGATGGCGTTGCCGTAACAACTGCTAAACCAAGGGCTGCACGCTGAATTTTTACTAAGGGGTAAAGCTCAAGTTCGCTTAAAAATATTTCATCGTCACGCATCATTGCAAACCGCCCCCATTAATTTCCGGAAGCGCTATTTTAGTACCGATATAGATACCCAAAAATAGCGCATCTTCACGGCCTCCCAGTGATGGGTAATAGTCGCGGCGCATTCCTAATTGCTTGAAACCCATTTTATCGTACAAACTCAAGGCTGCAACATTACTGGGACGTACTTCCAGATACAGCATTTCGCAATGCGCCGCTCTGGCATCAGCAATTGCACAATCAAGCATAAACCGTCCGATTCCCTTAGTTTGAAAATCAGTTGCCACCGCGACATTCAAAAGGTGCGACTCATCAAGCGAGACCATCACAATGGTGTAAGCCACCAAGCGCTTCGCATCAAACAAGCCAAAGCATCGATAACCGGCAATAAGAGAATCCTTAAAATTGCCAAACGACCATGGAAAAGCGTACACACTGGCTTCTAGGTTCGACACATTGGCTAAGTCCTCAATCATCAATGCCCGACGATACAAACCCAGCGGCGGCACAATGGAAGCCGCAAATTGCGTGGATGCCTCCATTCGAAACTGGGCGCTCATGCCGCCACACCAACGGCCTTAGCAACCGCAGATTTACGGCGTTCTTCAATGGTTTGCGCGACGTTATTGCGCAGATAAAGTGGAATGGCATAAGCGCAATCAATCGCTTCACCACGTTTGAATGCCGCCGCGCCTAAAGCCGCAATTTCAATAGCATGAGCAGTTAGCTGCGGGGATGTGGTTGCGCAATGCGGTGCAAATTGCGGTGGTAAGAGATAAGCGCCGCTCCCCACCACATTCCATGTGCGCTCCAGCATGCTTGCAGGCCACGCAGCAGGGTTATCGGCTAATTGGGTAACGAGTTGTGGAGTAATAATTTCTACGAAATCATTTTTCTGATCGTCTTGTGCCAAAGCGATGCAATAAGCTGCTAGATATGCTTCTCCCATACGGGCGTCAAGCACACTGAGTACATTCATAGTCTGTGGCAGGTTCAGCGAGACAGATGCAAACTGCGCGGCAAGGCAGAGCAAATTATTGACGGGCAATACCGGAATATCGCAGCCCATGGCCATACCTTGAGCAACCCCACACGCCACGCGCACACCAGTAAAAGCGCCAGGGCCAGCACCGAACGCAATCGCATCGAGTTGCGCCATGCTTACCCCCGTTTGAGCAAGCAATAGTCGAATCTCCCCTAACAGCACATCTGAGTTTTTAGCTTCAACACCTAAAACCTGCGGCAACGGTTGCGAGTGCGATATGCTATTTTCACGAACCACAACGCCCGTCGCCAACATTTCGCGCGCAGCCACAACCTGACTGTCCACCCAAAGGGCGACCGAGCAGGATGGCGTGGAGGATTCGATAGCTAAAATAATCACGGGTTAAACACAGAATGAGTACAGAAAATTGACTATACCAATTATCCCGCATTCAACCCACTTTAGGGGGCACCAGCTGCGCGGCGCCATCAAAAACTTAGGTTTTTAATACCGGCAGATGTGCGAATTTAGCGCCCAACACCACTTGCGAATCTGCTTTCCACCATTGGTCGATAATGGTGGCATACAGTGAGCGGAAATCTACCGCGAAGGGTAAATTACCGTTGCCATCTAAGTTATTTAGCTGCGGCGGCTGACCGTAGAGGCCACCAGCTACTTTACCGCCAGTTAAAAAATGTACATTAGCAGTACCATGATCGGTGCCAGCACTATCATTGCCTTTAGCGCGGCGGCCAAACTCGGCATAGGTCATCACCAAGGTGTTATTCCACATATTAAGCTCTTCCATTGCGGCTTTAAGCGCGACAACACCTTCGGATAGCTCTTTTAACAAGTTAGCTTGTGTGCCCAGTTGCCCAGCATGGGTATCAAAACCTCCTAAGGTTAGGCGCACTACAGCTGTACCCGCTTTGCTTGCCACAAGCTGTGCGGCGGTGCGCACTTGGTAGCCAAAGCCAGTTTTCGGAAACTCCGTTTTAAACACGTAGTTTGCATTTAGTTTTCCTGCGGCATGCACAATTTCATTTTCCACATTGAGCAAGTGACGCAAGGCTGCATTGCGGGTATCTTGGTTGGGTCTAGCCAATTTTGCATTACGCAAAAATTGCGCAGTATCAGCAAGCGCAATAGCGCGTACACCTAAGCCAGATAAAGGCCCCATGTCATTTGATCCAACCACCACGCCATCGGCTGCAAATTTTGCCGGCACAGGCGCACTACGAAAGGTGCGAGCCAGCCAACCAGCATCCAAATAATCATCGCTATTCGATGCAGTATCCCAAATTTCGATTGAGCGAAAATGGGATTGATTCGGTTTAGGATAGCCAATGCCCTGCACAATCGCCAGTTCCTTCTGCTCCCATAGCGCCATCAATGGCGCAAGCGATGGATGCAAACCTTCCTTATCGCTGATTTTCAGCAATTGATCTGGTTTCAGCGCTATTTTTGGCCGAATCTCTGCATATTTAGGATCTGTATAAGGTACTACAGTGTTAAGACCGTCGTTGGCACCCTTAAGCTCGATGAGAATCAATATATTTTGATAGTTTCCACCCCGTGGCGTACCTGCAGCCGCAACGGCATTGCTCGTGGCTTCCTGCGCCCACGCAGGCACTATCAAAGCACTGCCCAAGCCCGCTGCTACAAATCCGCTAGCCCCGCGCAAAAATTGGCGACGGCTGGAAATTGAGTTGGCATTATTCATGGCTTATTCCTCTGTAAAATCCACTGTAAAATTGAATATGCTGCATTACTTGAGCTGATAAGTTGGGTCATTCACCAAATGACGTAGCGCTAGCAAAGCTTGTTCTTCACCTAAGCCTGTCGCGCTAGGTGCAGTTACCGCATTTACCGCCGCGCTCGCTGCCATTGGATCTGATTTTGCATTTAAGGTGTTAACGACTCTGGGGGCATTTACGGGCGCAATCGGTAGCACCACGCGGCGCATCGCCGCATCGCCATCAGGACGCGCAAACGTCTTCGCCACTGCTGGCAAATTCATATGCACACCGCCCATGGTGCGCTCCATACGCCGCGCCATACGGGCATCTTTGCTAGGTAGCTTATCGCCATTCATTTCGGCCAGCGCATCCATACTTGCCATCACGCTTTCCATGCGGTCTTCACTACCAAATAAGCGGTCAAGCATTTGTTTGCGGTTAAGCAGTGATGCGCTGTTAATCCATACTTCGCCCCCAGGCCAGCCTTTCACATTCGGCGGCAAAAATAAATTCTGCCCAAGTAGCGCGATTTGCAGTACGAACGGGCGAACATTGGGAGGCTTCACGTTAAAGGTTTTTACCATACCGATTACAAACTCAACAGGCGATTTAATGAGCACGCCACGATTATCAGCCGCAAAAAAGGCATCGCTAGACAGCATAGCCACCATCAATTTAGATAAATCATAGCCACTGTTTTGTAAAACAATTGCCAAGCGTTTTACTTCCGACTCATCCGGTGTTGGCGATACAAACTCGCGCCATAATTTTCGCGTAATAAATTGCGCCGCCTCGGGGCGCGCCAGAATCAAATCAATCACCTGATCGCCATCAAAGTTTCCGGTTTTACCGAAGATAGTCTTCTTGCCAAAATCATGTGCGCCACGACGAAACATATACTTGCCGTTTTCACGATCAACACTCCAGCCAGTAAAAGCACGTGCAGCTTCTTTAATATCTTTTTCGGTGTAATTACCTTCACCTAAAGAGAATAACTCCATCACTTCACGCGCAAAATTTTCATTCGGCGCTTCTTTCTTGGAGTTCACGCTATCTAAATATATAAGCATGGCGGGATCGCGTGAAAGTTCGCGGAGCAAGGTGCCAAAATTGCCCAAGGCTTGCTTACGGAACAAGCTATTTTGGGCGTATACCAGATGGGCAATGCGCACTTTTTGCTGGCTAGTAGCGAAATGGTTATGCCAAAACAAGGTCATTTTTTCGGCCAACGGCGTTTCGGTTTGCAACATATTGCCAACCCACCAATCGCGTAATTCCATCGTCCATTCGTTATTGACCTTGCGATAATTTTCTTGTGCCTCACGGGTTTTTTCCGCGAGACTTTTTTGTGTCAACGGCTTTTCATCAAGCCAAGCAGGCCTGGGCAAAAGCGCACTCTCATCAGCCGGAACGACAACTTTCGCGACGGCTTCCTGCCTTGTGAGTATTGCCAGCTTTGCGATTTCAGTCTCGGCAGTTGAAAACCCTGTGCGGCTCAATAAATGGCGTGCTGCATCTGCACCGATAGCCCCAGAATTTGATGCGGCAAAAGTGTTCGATGCCGGCAACACCAATGCAACCAACACGGACGCAAACACTGCTGCAAGCACTGTCATCACTATACTGACACCCAGCACCAAGTGCGGAATCCAGCGCTTCGATTTAACTAATTTTGAGATGCTCATGATAATTTCCTCTGACCTGTAAGGCACTGAAATTTTAAAGCTCAATTCGATTACGGTTGCGTGAACAAACGGCGCTTGCAGGTAGCGCTTGCAGGTATAGCCCGCAAGCGCAAGCATAAAAATTACGCACCTTTTTTATGCATTTTAGCCCTTGCCGCCTGAATTTCTTCACGAGATAATTTACCGTCTTTATTGGTATCAATTTCGTCGAAGTGTTTTGCTAAGCGCGGTGCATTGGCTTCGGCCTCAGCGCGACTAATAGAGCCATCTTTATCAGTATCGAGCTTTGCAAGATGCATGTGCTTGGCCTTCTGATGTCCAGCTTTAAACTCGTCGGCAGAAATTTGCCCGTCTTTGTTGGTGTCTAGCTGATCAAAATGCTTGGCTACTCTTGGCAAACCGGCTTCAGCCTCGGCGCGACTGATTAGACCATCTTTATTGGTATCCGCAGCCTTAATTGCTTCGATTGCCGCATGCTTAACTGGGTGGGCACCGTTTGCATTTGCAGCGAAAGCTTGGCTAGCGCTAACAGCGATAAGGCTAGCAGCTAAAACGCCAACGATTTTGCTAGTTGAAAAGGTTGATTTTGTATTAAACATGGTTTTCATGAGAATCTCCAGATGAGGGGTTGGGGTTAGTAACTAAATTTAAGCTTAAAACACAACGTTGTTAAGCCTACAGATAAGAACGATGCGAATCCATATTAGTTGCTGATAACTCGTAACCTCGTGTAACAGCGAAGCTAAATTCTCGGAAATACTAACATTCAGTTACAAGTAACTGACCAAACCACCCACACAGACAACCCGCTAGGCAACTTAGTTTGCGATAATTACAACGTTACCAAAAATATCGAGCACGATCATAATGACTCAACAAAATCCCCCCCCGCGACATCGTATCCTAGTAGTGGATGATGATTTACGTTTGCGCGACCTACTTAAGCGCTACCTAACCGAGCAAGGATTTGCGGCAGATACCGTGCCCGATGGCGTAGCCCTTGATCGTGCCGCTGCGCGTACGCGTTACGATTTAATTGTGCTCGACGTCATGCTCCCTAATGAGGATGGCTTTGCGATTTGCCGGCGCTTGCGTGCGCGTACAGGTGCTGACGGACAAATTCCCATCATTATGCTAACCGCCCGTGCCGATGATGTTGATCGTATCGTCGGCCTAGAAATGGGCGCTGATGATTATTTGCCCAAGCCATTCAATCCGCGTGAGTTGGTAGCCCGTATTAATGCCGTGCTCCGCCGTCAGGTGGCACTGCCAACACCGGGCGCACCCACGATTGACGATGAAATCATTGATTTTGGCCCTTTCACACTTAACCTAGGTACACGGGAATTGCATAAAAATGGCGTTGCTGTGCCGATGACAACGGGTGAATTTGGTCTACTAAAAGTACTGGCTTCGCAAACACGTGTGCCCTTATCGCGTGACAAATTGATGGAGCTTGCGCGTGGACGTGAGCATGAAAGTTTTGATCGCTCCATTGATGTACAAATATCGCGTTTACGTAAATTGCTCGGCGAAGATAGCGCCAACCCCCGCTATATTCAAACTGTTTGGGGCTTTGGTTATGTATTTGTACCTGATGGTAAGGAAGTGCCGAAAAAATGAAGTTGAGTGCGCTAATGCCTCAATCCATGCTGGCGCGCACCACCTTAGTGATTGCATTGGCACTGATACTAAGCCAGTCTTTATCGGTATGGGTGTTTCGGTTTTACTCGGTGCAGCCGCGCCAGCAGCTGGTTAATAACGGCTATATCAGCCATTTAAAAACCATTCGCGCCGCCCTTGAGCTCATACCTGAAGCTTCGCAGAATGAATTTATGCTGAAGCTACGCGAGGAAAAAGGGATACGTGTGCAGCCCGCAACGCGGGTACGGGACGACGCGCCATTAGAACTAGCGCCCGATATTCCTGCATTGCGCAATGCGCGCGAAAAGCTCAAAGAACTATTTGGCACCGATGCCGATATTTATGTATTTGAACGTCCAAAAGCGAAGAGGCTTCAAGTCGCTGATGCTCCCCCTCCCCTGCTGTTAACAAAACTTCCAATAAAGTTATCCCATGTGTGGGTGGTGTTTCCACAAAACCGCGTGCTGCCGCAAGACTTTTTTTGGGCATGGTTGAGTTGGGGATTATTCGGTGCATTTGTCGCTCTAGGGGGTGCGGTATTTTTGGTGCTGCGATTAAATCGCCCTTTAAAAGGTTTAGCCCAAGCAGCTAAAGCCATCGGACTTGGAGAGGTGACCAAACCCGTTGAAGGCGGCCCAACTGAAGTGCGTGCAGTATCAGCAGCATTTGAGCAAATGAAGGCAAACCTTGACCGCAAAGATAGCGAGCGCACTATTTTTCTAGCGGGTGTTTCGCATGATTTGCGCACACCGCTAGCGCGGTTACGGCTAGGTGTTGAAATGCTGCCAGTGGAACGTAGCACCATTAGTGATTTTGAAGCTGATATTAACGACATCAATAAAATTATTGATCAGTTCTTAGATTTCGGCCGCAATGAAAATGCTGAAATTGCAGAGCAAGTAGATCTAGATTTTTTATTGCGCGGTGCTGCAGAACGCGCCATACGCGCCATTCAAAGTAGCGGTCAAACGAAAACGGTACAGTTAAACCTAGGCAATGTCGGCGGCCTAAAACTACGCCCCGTTGCTATGCAGCGACTAGTTGATAACTTAATTGAAAACGCCCGCAAACACGGCGGCGATAATATTGAATTAGTCACCAGTCAAACCCCAACACACAAAATTATTAGCATATTTGATGACGGCATTGGGGTACCACCCGATCTCGTCAACCACCTAAAACAACCCTTCACCCGGCTTGACGGTTCACGCACGGGCGCGTCCGGCGCGGGATTGGGGTTAGCGATTGTTGAGCGTATCTGCGCGATGCATGGCGGGACGTTTACCTTGCTAGCACGTGGTGATAAACCTGGGGTTGAAGCGCGGGTGACATTGCCGATTTAACACCATCAAAAAAACTTAACTTCAGCCATTATTGTGTTATTTAAGCTTAACACTACAAATCCTAGTTTCGTCACTACCAGTCTCTTTTGGAGCAAGTTTAATGCGAATCGTTACTCTCTATCTCGTATTTGCTGTCTTACTACCCGTTCTAACCAATGCCCAGCAAAATGAGCAAACGCCATTGAGCGTGGTCAATAAGCGCACAAAAGCGTTGGCCGATCATAACTTTGCTGATTTCATGTCTACGTACGCCGAAAATGTCGAAATTTTTGTATATCCAGATAAATCTCTTGGCAAAGGAAAAGAACACTTACGGGCACTGTTTGCCCCGATGTTCAAGAAAGGCGACGTCGAAGTTGAAGTTACGCGCCAGTTAGTGTCCGATAGTTTTGTGGTGTATGAATCCACCACCTCTTTTGCGGACAAATCAGAATCGACCCTCGCAATATACGAGGTCAAAGATGGCTTGATTCAAAGCGTTAGGTTTTTACGCGACGGCTTGAGAGCGAATCAGTCAAAGCGAATTTCAAGTGCAAATAAACCCAATGTAAGCCAGTAGTTCATCCGCTTACATTGGTCGATATCGATCAATCTGATTGGTTCTTCAAACCAAAGCCAATAACGCGAACACGCCAATTGCCGTCAGCAGTGGCCAGCCAATATGCTTACCTCGCGTGATGATGGCGTCGGACAATCCTATCACGACGTAAAGTACCCCTATTCCGCCAATCAAGGTGGGATCAAAAAATTGCGGCTTAATTGCGGCGCGGAGCAACACTAGCGCCTGCCCAATACATAACAATGACGTAACATGCCACGCCAAACGGATAACCTGCTTGGCTAATAACCGCGACATCACGCCGTCATTCGAGGCCGCGAGCGGGCCGATTAAGCGCTTTTCACCGAAATAACTGTGCGCAAAAGCGGTAATGACT
>JANMDR010000162.1:0-2499 GCA_031376425.1 Betaproteobacteria bacterium | reverse complement strand
ACTTTACAAACGGTGGCTTAGAATAATCGCATACGTCTGAATACGGCTTATGCCAGTCTATTTTTTTGGCTTCTTGTGCCCAAAAAACATCGCGGTTTTGGATGGATTGTTGGTGAAACTGCTGGTATTTTTCCATTTTTTTCCGCGATCTTTTTAAATTTATGCGAACGTTTTAGGCAAGCACATTTTTTATCGCATCCAACAACGCTTTTGATTTAGCAGGCTTGGTTAAATAGCCGTTGGCACCGAGTTTTAGGCCTTTTAAAATATCGTCTAGTGCGCCCAAGCTTGACAGCATCAGCACCGGCAAATCCGCCATTTTTTCATGCGCACGAATGCGGTTCAAAATATCAAACCCATTTGCGTCTGGCAGCATCACATCCAGCAACACCAAATCAGGGCGCATTTTTATGCCTTCCACTATTTGGGCGCGATTTGCGGCACGTTTAACTTGGAATTTATTCATGGTCATCACCCGCTCGATGATCATGCCGGTCACGTCATCATCCTCTACAATCAGCACCAGCGGCGGATTATGTACCGGCTGGCGTTTTGGCGCATCGGGAAACAGCCGCACAAAATAACCATTGCTGGTGAGTTTAGATTCACCAATAACGGCTTCTTCGCTCAGTTTTGCCACTTCGGCCACGCTTTTCACGGGCTCAGCAACGGTGGTGCTTGGGTTAAAATGTTTTGTAAAATCTAAATCACTGTTGTTATCTTGGCTATCTTGGCTCATTTTGGTCTTTGCTCGATCTTAAAGTCACTGGAATTGAACTATTATACTCAGCCTTGAGTACCCACAGTACAAATAATTATTTACGTAATGATAAGGTTTTTTTAAGGTGCGGAATTAAACCACCACTTTGCAACATAGCCAACAATGACGGTGGGATAGGCTCACAACTATAGCGCGTTTGTTGCGTGTGATTCTCAATCACGCCATTACTTAAATTTACGCTTAACTTATCGCCTGCAGCAATTTGTACCGCTTCAGTGCATACCAGCGGCGCTAAGCCTAAATTAATACAGTTGCGAAAAAATAAGCCCGCGAACGATACGGCAATCACCCCACGCACACCTAACATGTTCAGCGCGATCACCGCTTGTTCGCGCGAACTACCCATGCCAAAGTTGCACCCACCCACCACATAATCACCCGCTTTTACTTCTTGCGCAAAGGTAGGCGCAATACTTTCCATGCAGTGCTGCGCTAGCACGCTTAAGGGCTGCTTCATGTAGGCACCGGGTGCTAAGGCATCAGTAGTCACATCATCCCCAAACACAAAGGCCTTACCTAGCGCATTGTTCATGCTGCCACCTTTGCGGATTGCGCATCTAAAAATTCACGCGGGTCGGCTACCTTTCCAACCACTGCAGATGCCGCGACCGTATAAGGCGAAGCCAAAAATACAGCCGCTGAAGCGGCACCCATGCGGCCTTTAAAATTGCGTGCGGTAGAGGCAATGCACACTTCATCATCAGCCAAAATACCCGCACCGTAGCCCGCGCACGCACCGCATCCGGTTGGCAAAATTATTGCCCCAGCATCGGTGATGGCCGTCATCGTTCCTTCACGCACTGCCTGTGCCATCATCGCGGTAGAAGCTGGCGCTACCAGTAAACGCACGCCAGCAGCCACTTTACGGCCTTTAAGCACTTCCGCCGCCATGCGTAAATCAGAAATTTTAGCGCCGGTACAGGCACCAATATAAGCCTGATGTATGCGCGTGGGTGCCACAGCAGTTACATCAAAAACATGATCAGGGCTATGCGGTATTGCTACTTGGGGCGGTAAAGTTGCCGCATCAAATTCCCAAGTGGCAGCATAATTTGCATCGGCATCCCCATGAAAGTCAGCGCTATCTTCCATCGTTACCCCAGCGGCTTTTAGCGCAGCAAAGGTTGCCGCATCGGCTTCTACAATACCGGTTTGCGCTCCTAATTCAGCACTCATATTGGAAAGCACCATGCGCTCAAATAAAGGTAAATTGCGCACCGCTTCGCCCATATATTGGGCAACACCGTAATTGAGTTTGCGCAGGCCTAATCGCTTCAACGTGGCGAGCATCATGTCTTTTGCCACTACGCCATGATTTAGTTTGTTGTTCCAAATGATCGCCTGCGTTTCGGGTACCTTGATCCATATTTCACCCGTAGCCAGCACCCCCGCCATTTCGGTGGCCCCCACACCAAACATGAAGCAACCAAAAGCGCCTGCTGTGGGGGAGTGCGAATCGCCACCGACACAAAACATGCCTGGGCGCACATAGCCTTGCTCGGTCAATACCACATGGCAAATACCTTGCATATCGTGAAAGCGGACGATGTTGGCGGAGGCGGCAAAATCACGCGTGAGCTTCAATATTGTCGCGCTTTCTAAATCTACAGCGGGTACAAAATGGTCACTCACCAGCACTACTTTTGCGGGGTCCCAAATGCCTACCCCAAGCTCCGCTAACATCGGGGCAATGCGTCTTGGCCCGCCAGAATCATGCA
>JANMDR010000160.1:0-2304 GCA_031376425.1 Betaproteobacteria bacterium | reverse complement strand
CGAGAAAGAAGCACTGAAAGAGCGGGATCGCGTAGCGAGCGCGCAAAAGTCTACGGCAAAGGTGAATGCGTTTCTAGTCTCCATTTTCGATGGTGTCAATCCAGCCAAAGGTGGTGATCGCAATGCCAGTGCGCGCGATGTCATCGCGAAGGCGGAGGGCAGATTGAAGGAGCTGGAGGGCGTAGACCCTGAAGCGCAGGCCAGTTTATTTCGCTCACTTATAGATTTACATTTGGCCTTGGGCGAAACTTCTCGGGCAATTTTCTACCTTGAGCGCGAGCTTCAGGTTCTCGCCTTGGCTGGCGATAGTACCATCGGTGCACGAATGGCGGCGTTAGGCCGCATCTCAACCCTGCGCCAGAATGCTTTTTTGCCAGGTGCTCGAAGCGCAGCGGAAGAAGCCGTGCAGTTAGCTAAAACGCGGGTTAAAACGCATCCTATTGCTTACGCCAACGCGCTGATGAGTTTGTCCATTATTTTGCGCGCGGACCGGCGTTATGTAGAAGCGGGGCGGGTGCTAGAAACGGCCGAGGCCGTTTGGCGAAGCGTAAAAGGTGACCATTGGAAAAATTATGAATATCGGATATTTAGATCGAATACAGCAATTACCGCTTGGCGGTTAGGGAAATACGATTGGGCAGTAGCGGAATTCAGAAAACTAAGTGAATTACATTTGCAGCAAACGCCAGTCGTCGAACGCCGATTAGCGTTCGACCAAAGCTATTTGGCCAATGCGCTAGCGGGTCAGGGCGAAACGGATGAGGCCGAAGCACTATTTAAAGCAACGATTAAGCGAATTGAAACTAATCTTGGGGAGGGTGCTTTCATATTGCGTACAGTGATGCGTGACTACGCATACATGCTAATTGGAGTGAATCGGCTTCCAGAAGCGCGGGCTGTGCTTGAGCGTGTGGACATGCTGCTGAAAAAGCATGCGTCTGCTGGTGAAGAAAGCACACGGCAAACCATCGCTTGGGCGAGTTTGGCGGAAGAGCAAGGTAATTACCCAGAAGCGCTGCAGTTAAGCCTAAAGCTGGTACAAACAGCCGAGAAAACTACCGACGAGGCATCGGTTTACGGGCTACGCGCAGGTAATACCATTGCGCGACTACATTTAAAGCTCGGTGGTGTAAAAGCAGCAAGGGCGGTTGCAGAAACTACATATTCAGCGGCGTTGAGGGATTTTACAAAAGATGAGGAAAGCGCACTTAGCACTGAGTCAGAGTTTGCTGGAATCGAGGCGGCGGAAGGTAATATTTTGCACGCTGCAAATAGATTCAACGCCATAGCCGCTAATTATTCAGAGGCCAGTCCCTTGTTTCAGCGCTATACCCATACTTTGGCCGCCAAAGCATGGCAAAGCGTAGCGACTGCCATCGCTAACGGTACGTCGCTGGGTCTACTTAACGCACCTAATACCCTGCCTCTGCAAAGTGTGCCGACCGACGGCGCAATGATCGCCCAAGTGCACCCTGTAACAGTTACGCAAGCGCAAGCGATTGCCATCGCGCGTGATCACGCAAAAGTGGCTCTTGAGATTGCGGGTAAGACTACGGGCGTAAAAAGCGCGAATTATAAGTCGGGAAAGGCGCTGCTGGAAAAACTTTCGACTCTGCCAGTCGTTCAATAGGCACGATTGCTACTCGCGCTGTAAGCACGATAGTTGCGGCATCGCGACAACTCCTTTGCGCCAGCTAAATGCTGCGGATTAGTGTTTGATTCCACTTCTATATCAAAAGTGCCATTACTTGCACCGCACAAAATACGAAGCATCGTCATTCCAGCCTTCGCTGGAATGACGATGTTTATATAACACTCAGGAGGAAATAACGCACGAATGAAATGGAAATGGAATGAGCGTGTTGAACGGAAGGTTAAACCAAAAATGCCCACTAGATGCGGGTTAAATAGCTCACAGTAAAAGCAACCCACAACCCGACAATCAGCGTTAAGCTGGCCAGAAAAACCGGAAAGCGGTGCATGACCTTATTGTAGGTACATTGAATAAAACTGTGCGTGTAGCGGAGAGCAACAAAAAGCCAACAAAGATAAACCAACCAGTTTGGAATATACGCAACGCTAATCGCAACGGCACATAGGGCATAAAAAAGAATAGGTGCTTCGAATAAATTTTTATAGTTATCAGCAGCTTGTACGTTTTCAAGCTTTGCGGCCATTTGGATTGAATTTGACGTTTGTTGGGGATTGATACGTTTGGCACGCATTTCTTGAACGCGATTTTGGAGTAAGCGTAGCCCAACGAGAAAAACTAGCACCGCCATCGCAGCGCAAGCTAAAACTAAG
>JANMDR010000116.1:0-26162 GCA_031376425.1 Betaproteobacteria bacterium | reverse complement strand
GCTTTACGCGCTAAGGGCGAATGGCTGGCGGTAATGGCAATGATGAAAGCACCGCGTTCGCGGGCTTTGTCGGCAACTTCAAGTAGCTCTGGCAGGCGGCCGCTATTGCTGATGATTACTGCAACGTCCCCCGGCTTGAGTACAGCAGCAGCCAGCAACTGCAGACGTGGATCGGTGTAGGCGGCGCTTGAGATACCGAAGCGTAAAAATTTGAATTGCGCATCTTGTGCAACGGCACCATAGTGACCAGCTGCAAAAAACTCCACCCGATTTGCTGTGAGTAGTAACTGTACGGCACGGTCAATCATGTCGCGGTTTAGCTGACTGCGAATAGCCAAGATGGCGGATGCGGTATTGCCTAACACTTTGGAACTGAGTTCCAACATAGAATCATCATTGGTGACTTGAATATGACCCGTTGGTAAGGTGCCCGTTAAGCCGGAAGCTAGGCGTAATTTAAAGTCTGACAAGCCCTCGCAGCCGAGTGATCGGCAAAACCGAATGACTGTTGGCTGGCTGACTTCTGCCGCGCGCGCAATTTCGCTAATTGAGTTATTAAGCACAGTGCGTGGGTGGCTAAGCACATGTTCGGCCACGCGTAGCTCGGCACGGGAAAGATCCACTCTTGCGCGACGAATTTGATCGAGAATTGCAGCACCACTGGCGGTTTGTAGGGTGCGCAATTGCGCCTCTAAAATGGCCGAAGCCCCCGTAAATGTGGCGTGTTCAGCCGTTACCACATAGGTGGGAATGGCTGTCAGATAGCGGCTAAAGCGCCCTTTATCTTCAAAGCGCTGGCGAAACGGAGAGCGGTCAAAATAAGCACCCAAACGCGGCACGATCGAACCGCCAATATAAATGCCACCAAGTGCGCCTAATGTTACTGCTAAATTCGCAGCGGCAGTACCTAAAAGCCCGCAAAACGCATCAAGGGTATCAGTACACACCAAATCGCTTGAATCGAGCGCACGACGGGTTATTTCCGGCGCTGATAGCGGCTCGGCAGGAACCCGAGCGTATTCGGCCAAGGCGCGGTACATGAGCTCAAGGCCTGGGCCAGACAACAGGCGCTCGAACGATACGTGATCAAAAAATTTCCACGCATAGCGCAAAATAGCAATCTCACGCTCGTTGCGCGGCGAGAAGCTGGTATGTCCGCCTTCTGAACCTAGTGAGATCCAGCCATCACCAGCCGGAATTAGCCCTGAAACACCCAGACCGCTACCTGAACCCAATAAACCGATTACGCTTTGTTTATTACTAACGCCGCCGCCAATTTGCCGAACTTGCCTGCCGTGTAGTCGCGGTAAGGCCATCGCCAACGCAGTGAAATCGTTAACAACCACGAGCGTATCAAAATCAAGTTGCTGGCGCATTTCTTCAACCGAGAATTGCCAGTGATAATTGGTCATCTGCACTAAATCGCCATCAACAGGATTAGCAATGGCGACGCAGGCGTGCTTGATACGCACAGTAGTGAGTGTATCCAGATAGGCGCGAACGGTAGAATAAAAATCGAGATAATCAGCGCAGCGCAATGAGGCGATATGGGTAAATTCATTCTGCGCTACTTCAAGCGCGAAGCGTGCATAGGTGCTACCAATATCGGCGATTAAGCGAGGACTATCGAAATTAACCATGTTTTTTTGCTTATGTAGATGACGTATCGGAATTTCTATTACCTGAATTGTACGCTGAACGCTGGCGTGACTGATCAGCAGCGTACTCTAGAGCGCTACGTTCGACGCATTGTTTGGTAAGTTTGCTTAAAAGGAACTGCGTGATTCTGCAAAAATACCTTAAAAATGCCCATGACTAGGACGTCTTTAAGGTATTTAGTTTGAGGTTTTAGGCGAAACGCTTACTCGTGCCAAGAATGCCCGTATCGTTCTGTCAGTGCAATCGCCGCCGTTGGCCCCCAGCTACCGGCGCTGTAGGGTTTGGCCTTTAGGCCTGTAGTTTTCCAGCCATCGATGATGCCATCAATCCAATTCCATGCGGCTTCTACTTCGTCGCGACGTACAAAGAGTGCGGAGTTATTACGCAAGACATCTAGCAGCATACGTTCATAAGCAATGCGGCGACGGGTGTCTGAGTAGGCATCGCCTAGGGTTAAGTTAAGGGGTACTTCGCCGAGCTTTACTTCGTTTAAACCCGGTTGTTTATGCATAAGCGAAAGCGTAATCATCTCTTCTGGCTGCAGTTTTATGACCAGCATATTGGGTGCTAATATTGCACCGATGCCCGCAAAAATATTATGTGGTACGGCTTTAAACTGAATCACAATTTCAGTGGAACGTTTCTGCATGCGTTTACCCGTGCGTAGATAAAACGGCACGCCAGCCCAGCGCCAGTTGTTAATTTCCAAACGTAATGCCACAAAAGTTTCTGTGTCACTTACCGTTCCCGCCCCCGTTTCTTCCATATAGCCTAATGCGGCTTCACCGCCGCTAAAGCCCGCCGCATACTGGCCGCGCACGGTGTGAGTGGCAACATTTTCGGCGGTGATAGGGCGCAGTGACCACAATACTTTTACCTTTTCATTGCGCACTGCTGAGGGCGTGAAGCTTGCGGGGGGTTCCATCGCCACGAGGCACAAGGTTTGCAGTACGTGGCTTTGCACCATATCGCGTAACGCGCCTGTGGCATCATAAAACGGCCAACGACCTTCAACGCCAACTGCTTCAGCCACTGTAATTTGTACTTGCTCAATGGCCGATGAATTCCATAGCGGTTCAAAAATAGCATTGCCAAAGCGGAGAGCCAATAAATTTTGTACGGATTCTTTACCAAGGTAATGATCAATACGAAAAACTTGATGTTCTTCAAATGCAGCACCAATATCTTCGTTTACTTTTTTAGCTGTTGTCGTATCGGTGCCAATTGGCTTTTCAACGATAATACGGCAGCTTGAATCTACCAATTTATTGTCGCGCAAGGCTAAGCAAATAGGCCCAAAAAGCTGTGGTCCGGTAGATAGGTAATAGATGATTCCTGCGCTATCACTGTTGGCCGGTAAGGCCTGTAATGCAGCACTTAGTGCCTTTAAGCCCTCTGGTTGCAACGCATTCGCCGCTACGTAATTAATGCGAGCCGAAAACGTTGCAAATTGCGCTTCGGTAAATAGTTTGGCATTGGCGGATTTTTGAATTGATTCACGCACTTTTACGAGAAATTCATCGCGGCTTAATTGTGATGTTGCAGCCCCAATAAGATCAAAAACTTTCGGCAGCAATCCATCGCAATCAAGTGCGTAAAGTGAGGGCCACAACATGCGTTTAGCAAGGTCGCCAGTGGCGCCAAACAAGACCAGTGCGCGGCAATCGGCGGCGATAGGTAGGGTATTCATAATCGTTCTCTTTTTATAGAATTTAGTTTGGCTTTAATGCAGCAGCTTCCTGTGCTAGCGCTTGAATACCCGACCAGTCGCCTGCCGCGACCATTGATGCGGGTGCTAACCATGAACCACCTACGCATGCTACATTTTTTAGCGCCAAAAAATCCGGCGCTGTTTTTACGTCAATGCCGCCGGTAGGGCAAAACAGCACTTGCGGAAATGGCCCCCCCAATGCTTTCAGCATGCCAATACCACCAGCCTGTTGCGCCGGAAATAACTTCAATGCGGTAAAGCCGTATTGCAATGCACGCATAACGTCGGAAGACGTCATCACTCCCGGTAGCAATGCAAACTGCTTCTCGACGGCGTAGCTCAATAGGGCGTCGGTAGCGCCCGGACTTACGCCGAAAGCAGCACCAGCGGCTATGGCCGCATCTAAATCGGCAGGGCTGGTAATAGTGCCAACACCTACTATAGCCTCTGGCACACTGCTACAAATAGCGCGTACGCAATCTAGTGCTACCGGTGTGCGCATAGTGATTTCTAGCACTTTGATGCCGCCGCGTACTAGCGCCTGCGCTAAGGGCACGGCTGCCGCCACATCTTCAAGCACCATCACTGGCATGACAGGGCTGGCACGCATTATATTGCGAATTTTTTCGTTTTGATTCATGCGAATGCTCCAGCGGTTGTCGTCGTTTCGATTGGCTGAGGAAGTTCGCCAAATATGCCTGCACCTTCTTCTGCCGTTAATGCATTGGCGCGTGCAGCTTGAAAGAGCTCGCGTCCCATGCCAAAGGAATTGTGCGTTAAATTAGCAGTAGAATACGCCCGAGCTGCCCAAACATCCGCAGCAATTTTAACTTCTAAGGTACCGGTTTCGGCATCTAGGCAAATGATGTCGCCCGTACGCACTTTAGCCAGCGGGCCTCCTGCTAAACACTCTGGTGATACGTGAATGGCTGCGGGCACTTTGCCCGAAGCACCGGACATACGGCCATCGGTGACCAATGCTACTTTAAAGCCTCGATCTTGTAACGAGCCTAAGGCTGGGGTGAGCTTATGTAGTTCTGGCATGCCGTTGGCGCGCGGACCTTGAAAGCATACGACCGCGATAAAATCGCGTTCAAGCTCGCCGCGCTTGAATGCCGCCAATACATCGTCTTGATCGTTAAACACCATGGCCGGAGCCTCTACAATCCGGTTTGCCGCTTTTACTGCTGATACTTTAATCACTGATCGGCCTAAATTTCCCCGTAAAACGCGTAAGCCACCGTCTGCACTAAACGCTTTAGTTACGGGCTTTAACACAGTTTCATCGGCGCTAACTAAGGGTGCCGCGCGATAGCTAAATTTACTATCTACCAGCACTGGTTCTTGGGTGTAATGCGCCAAGCCATCACCGGCGATGGTGCGTACATCAGCGTGCATTAAGCCTGCTGCGATTAGCTCGCGAATCACAAAGCCAACGCCGCCTGCCGCATGGAAATGATTTACGTCGGCGCTACCGTTTGGATAAATTTTAGCTAATAAGGGCACCACTGCCGAGAGCGCATCAAAATCGTCCCAGTTGATTAAAATGCCAGCGGCGCGAGCGATGGCAACGATATGAATAGTGTGATTAGTCGAACCACCCGTAGCCAACAAGCCCACAATCGCGTTCACAATCGCACGCTCGTCAACTACCTGAGCCAAGGGTGTGTATTCCTTACCCAGCGCTGTGATGGCAACTAAGCGTTCTGTGGCGGCGGCAGTAAGCGCGTCACGCAACGGCGTATTAGGTGTAATGAAGGCGGCACCCGGTAAGTGCAAACCCATTACTTCCATGAGCATTTGGTTGCTGTTGGCGGTGCCGTAAAATGTGCATGTTCCGGCACCATGATAGGCTTTGCTTTCTGCTTCTAGCAGTGCCACACGGTCTAATTTTCCTTCGGCAAACTGTTGGCGAATTTTAGCCTTTTCGTCATTTGATAGCCCTGATGTCATCGGGCCTGCTGGCACGAAAATAGTGGGCAAATGGCCAAACTGCAAGGCACCAATAAGTAGGCCCGGTACAATTTTGTCGCACACGCCAAGGCACAATACACCATCAAACATATTGTGCGAGAGTGCAATAGCGGTAGACATAGCAATCACATCGCGCGAGAACAGCGATAACTCCATACTCGGTTGACCTTGCGTCACGCCATCACACATTGCGGGTACACCACCAGCAAACTGCGCCACGGCACCGGCACGGCGTGCGGCAGCCTTAATAATAGGTGGGAATGCGGCAAGTGGCTGATGCGCGGAAAGCATATCGTTATAGGACGACACGATTGCTAAATTAGGCTGCTTAATTTCCCGTAGTACGAGTTTATCGTTTGGTTGCTCGGCGGCAAATGCATGCGCTAAATTAGTGCAAGAAATTTTGCCGCGCATCGCGCCGCTAGATTTAGCAGCAACTACACGTTCTAAATAAGCACCACGCGTTTTCTCGCTGCGGGCGATAATCCGTGCCGTAACTTCGGCTAAAACTTTATGCACCATAATGATTTGCTTTCACAGGGATTGAGGCTTTCATGTAGTAATTCTACATAAATTTCTAGTGGAAAAGCAGAAAATTTGGAAATTATTACTATTTTCTGCCTCATTTTGCGCGATTATGGCAATAGTGAGACTAGGCCGCGGTGGTTTTGTTGACAAACTACAAGGCTAGGCTCCACAATAAGGTAAATGCAGTTTTGCTGTATCTAGTTATCGTTGGCGTACTGGTTTGCTAAATTGCGTTCCTTTTGTAGAGCGCAGAAATTTTTTGGATAGAACAATGGCAATAAATTTTTTAACTTTTGATTCTCCCGCTGCCGCCGCCGCTGCACTCGCGCGGGATGTTGCTGCAGCGCTGCAACGCGCTTGTCGTGAACGCGAATGTGCGTCGCTGGTAGTTTCTGGTGGTCGCAGTCCTATCGCATTTTTTAACGAACTGGCTAAGCAGCAATTGCCTTGGGGGCAGGTAGGTGTTACTTTGGCGGATGAACGTTGGGTAGCACCGGATAGCGTCGATAGCAACGAGCGTTTAGTGCGCAGTGAATTACTGCAGCATAATGCAAAAGCCGCGCGTTTTCTGCCCCTTAAAGCCTTGGGCGATAACCCTGCGGTCTGTTTGAGTGAGCGCTGGCAAGCGCTTGAGTCTATGGCACAGCCATTTGATTTTGTCGTGTTGGGCATGGGCGACGATGCGCACACAGCGTCTTTGTTTCCCGGTGCCACCGGTTTAACTGATGCCATTGATACCGCACTAGCACCCGCACTCGTGGCGATGACGCCATTGGTAGCGCCCTATGAGCGGATAAGTTTTAATTTGAGCGCATTGCTACATAGCAAGCAGATGGCGTTACTGCTGCAAGGGGCAGCAAAACGCGCAGTCTATGAACGTGCGCTGACTAGTATTGATATGCTAAGTACCCCTATTAGCGGGGTTCTTCAACAAAATAGTGTGCCAGTTTCGGTGTACTACGCGGCTTAATTTTTAAGATGCTGCATAACTTATAGCAAGGATGGCATGACCAAGACCGTAAAAATTTCGAAAGCAAGTAGTAGTGGTGTTGCGGTAACTTCGGCAGCCGCGAATCTTACAGCCAAGACGATATTGAAGTCTGCCGCGTCAACAGCCATAAAACCTGCAGCGCACGTGCCGTCGGCATTGCTTGATCGCGTTGCCTCGCTACTTGAAAAACTGCGCCCTTCAGAACAAGCTGTCGCACGGTTTGTGCTGCGGCATCCAAATTTAGTGATTGATTTATCGTTTCCTGATCTCGCTGAAAAAGCAGGAGTAAGCCAGCCTACTATTGCGCGTTTTTGTCGTGCTGCTGGATTTAGTGGATATCGGGATTTTAAGCTGCGGTTAGCGCAGAGCTTAGCCAATGGTGTGCCGTTCGTGCACCGCGATGTTAACCCCCATGATTCTATGGCAGATGTTGGCGCAAAGGTTTTTGACCGCACGATAGCGGCGTTGATGACAGTGCGTAATCACCTTGATCCGCAGGCATTACAACGTGCCACGCGGTTGTTGGCTGATGCGAAGCGCATTGAATTTTATGGCCTAGGCAATTCCGGTATCGTTGCGATGGATGCCCAACATAAGTTTTTTCGCTTAGGCGTACCTACTGTGGCGTATGCCGATCCGCATGTACATGCAATGGCCGCGTCACTGCTGGGTGCGGGAGACACCGTAGTGGCGATATCGGGAAGTGGCCGAACTATCGATTTAATTCGCAGCATCGAAATCGCCCTTGAATCAGGCGCATCCGTCGTGGCAATCGCGCCAAGCGGCTCTCCCGTGGCGAAATTAGCAACAGTGCATTTGATGGCTGATGTGCCTGAAGACTTGGACGTATATACGCCCATGACCTCGCGTATGGTGCATTTGGCGTTGATCGACACACTTTCTGTAGGTGTTGCGGTGATACGCGGTCCAACGTTAAGCGGCAAGTTAAAACGCGCTAAACAAGTTATTTCTGAACGCCGACTAGACGATAATTTATATGTCCAACATTAAAGCCCTTGAACTTCCAAAAACGCCAGCTTGGTCTGCCCTAGCAGCACATTATGAGGTGGTGCGTGACCATCATATTGCCGATTACTTTGCCGGAGATGCCCAGCGTGCCCAGCAGTTTTCAATTGATGCAGCAGGGCTATTTTTAGATTATTCTAAAAATCGCGTGAATGCGCAAACGCTTAATTTGTTGACCGCTCTAGCGAAAGAAGCGAACATTGAACAACGGCGTGATGCCATGTTTGCCGGTGCTGCTATTAACGAAACTGAAGGCCGTAGCGTGCTGCACACGGCATTGCGCAATAGTAAATCTGTCACGCTTAAACTAAATGATGTTGATATTTTGCAAGGCGTACGCAGCGAACGTGAGCGCATGCTGGCTTTTGCTACAGCAGTGCGCGAAGGTGCATGGCTTGGCTACACGGGTAAACGCATAAGCGATGTGGTGAACATCGGCATTGGTGGTTCTGATCTTGGGCCACGCATGGTGTGCGAAGCGCTTAAGGCGCATCGCGACGCGAATAGCCCACGCGTACATTTTGTTGCCAATATTGACGGTGCGGCGCTAGATGATGTTTTAAAAGAGGTACATCCGGAAACCACACTTTTTGTTGTGGCGTCGAAAACTTTTACCACTATTGAAACCATGACCAATGCGCAGTCGGCGCGAACTTGGTTTTTACAATCGGGTGCGCCAGAAACCGCTGTAGCTAGCCACTTTGCGGCAGTCTCAACCAATGGGAGTGCGGTTGCAAAATTTGGTATTGATACTAAAAATATGTTTGGCTTTTGGGATTGGGTCGGGGGACGGTATTCGGTATGGTCGGTGATTGGTGTGGCCATTGCGGTGAGTTTTGGTGCAAAGGTATTTAATGAGTTTTTAGCAGGCGCTGAAGCGATGGACGCGCATTTTTGCGAGGCGCCTCTGGCTCAAAATATGCCCGTAGTGATGGCTATTTTGGGTGTGTGGTATCGAAATTTTTATGCAGCTCCTAGCGTCGCGATATTGCCATACAGCGAGCATTTATGCCGATTTCCAGCCTATTTGCAGCAATTGGATATGGAAAGTAATGGCAAGGCGGTGACGATGGATGGCAAGTGGGTGAGCTACGCCACAGGACCAATCATTTGGGGTGAACCTGGCACCAATGGTCAACATGCGTTTTTCCAATTGCTGCATCAAGGCACTGAACTGATCCCCGCCGACTTCATTTTGCCGGTACAGGCTACGCATATGCTCAAGGCACATCACGAATTGCTTACGGCAAATTGCCTAGCGCAAAGTAATGCCTTAATGATGGGAAAATCTACGGCACAGGTGCGGGTGGAGCTTGAGAAAGCGAATGTGCCGAAAGAGAAAATTGAAACCTTAAGCGTGCATCGAACCTTTACTGGGAATCGTCCGAGCAATACCATTTTGTTACCGCAGCTCGATGCTAAAGCGCTCGGTGCACTGGTGGCACTGTATGAACACAAGGTGTTTGTGCAGGGCGTAATTTGGGAGCTAAACTCATTTGACCAGTGGGGTGTGGAATTGGGTAAGGTGGTGGCGTTGGATGTGCAGCGTGCCTTGGCAAGTGGCATAGACGAACAGTTTGATGGTTCTACACGCGCGCTGATGGCGCGGCTGCGCACGTAAAAAGTGGCGCGGTTGCGCACGTGAAAGTTTTTCATCTTGCAGTAAGCGGAATAATTTTAGGGACATGGCAATGACCGAAGTTGGCAATGATGTAAAGTTGAAGGAAGAGACGCGGCTGTTGGGTAAGCTACTTGGCAATGCCATTCGTAGCGTTTCAGGTGAGGCGGTATTTGCCAAAACAGAGCATATTCGGCAACTTGCTGTTGCATTCCATCGTGGCATCGATGATGCCGGAAAAAGCTTGGCACCGGCGCAGCAACGCTCGCAAGTAGAGCTTGAGCGTGAGCTTGAAAACTTGTCGATTGACGATACGCTAAGTGTGATTCGTGCGTTTAGCTATTTTTCAATCTTGGCCAATATGGCGGAAGACCGTCAGCAAAATCGCCGCCGCCGTGCGCACCGAATCTCTGGATCGCCACCGCAGGCAGGCAGCTTAAAGCATGCGATGACGGTGCTCACCGCACGTGGTGTGATGCCTAAAGAAATTCTGAGTTGGATTGGTGAGGCTAATGTAAGCCCAGTGTTGACGGCGCATCCAACAGAAGTGCAGCGTAAGAGTATTTTAGATTGTCAGCGTGATGTATCGGCAATTTTGACGCAAATGGAACAGCTCAATCTCGATCCTGAAGAGGCCGCTGAACTTGAAGCAGCGCTTTATCGCACGATATTGCAGCTATGGCAAACGGCAATGTTGCGTTTAACCAAGCTCAGGGTAATTGATGAGATTGACAATGCGCTCAGTTTTTATCGCTCCACTTTTTTAGAAGTAATTCCTGCTGTTTATGCCGCGCTTGAGCATGCATTAGATGTTGATAATTTGCCGCCATTTTTCCGCATGGGCTCATGGATTGGTGGTGATCGCGATGGTAATCCTTTTGTGACCGCAAGCTCCCTCAATGAAGCTATTCGTCGTCAAGCCACCGTGGCGCTTGATCACTATTTGGCGGAGTTGCACAGCTTAGGTGCAGAGCTTTCAATGTCATCACGCTTAGTTACGCCGACGGCGGCGTTACTAGCATTGGCGCAACGCGCAGGTGACACTTCAGTTTTCCGACAAGACGAGCCTTACCGTCAGGCCATAACCGGCATGTATGCACGGTTGGCGGCCAGCTATGTAACGCTCACTGGTCGTGAGCCTGCGCGCGGAGCGGTTCTTCAGCTGGTGGCTTATACGACGGCGCAAGAAGTGCTCGCTGATTTAGATATCATTACGGAGTCACTCAGGTCGCACTCGGTCAACGGGCTCGCTGAAGGGCGCATCTCCCGTCTGCGTCGTGCAGTCGCCGTGTTTGGTTTTCATCTGGCCACTATTGATTTGCGACAAAATGCGGTAGTGCATGAAGTGGTTGTGGCTGAGTTATTCAAAGCGGCCGCTGTAGAAGCGGACTATTTAGCGCTATCAGAAGCCGCAAAAATAGCGGTGCTTAGTCGTGAAATACAAAATCCACGCCCCTTATTTATTCCCGACTTTAACTACAGCGAAGCGACGGTAGGCGAACTTGCTATCTTCCGTGCGGCAGCACAAGTGCGCGAGCTCTATGGTGATGCCGCGATTACGCAGGCGATTATTTCTAAAGCGGAATCGCTTAGTGATTTATTAGAGGTGGCTCTGCTGCAAAAAGAAACAGGTTTGTGTGCACGCACCATTAACGGCAAGTTAACCTTGGTACTAGGCGTGGTGCCTTTGTTTGAAACAATTACTGATTTGCGAGCGGCACAACGTGTCATGAGCGAGGCGTTTGCCCATCCGCTTTACCGTAGTTTAGTGACTGCGCAAGCCAATCAGCAGGAAATTATGCTTGGCTATTCTGATAGCAATAAAGATGGCGGCTATCTTACGGCTAACTGGGAACTATATCGTGCGCAAAAAGAACTAGCCGCGCTCAGTGCGGAAAGCGGTGTAACTATCCGTATTTTCCATGGACGCGGTGGCAGTGTGGGTCGCGGTGGCGGACCCACGTTTGAAGCCATTTTGGCACAGCCTGTGGGCTGTGTGGGTGGTGGGCTAAGGCTGACAGAGCAGGGAGAAGTTATTTCAGCTAAATTCGCTAATCCTGAGCTTGGACGGCGAAATTTTGAAATCATGGTGGCAGCCACTATGTTAGGTGCTTTTCCTGATGCAGCGCGTAAAGAGGCACCAAAGCTCTGGGAAGATGTGATGGCTAAGCTTTCGCAGTCTTCGTTTGAGGCTTATCAAAAACTGGTATACCAAACACCTGGATTCGTTGATTTTTTCAGGGGTGCTACGCCAATTAACGAGTTGGCGGGTTTAAATATTGGCAGTCGTCCGGCATCGCGAAAACCATCGCTCGCGATCGAAGACTTACGCGCAATTCCCTGGGTATTTAGCTGGAGTCAGGCGCGTATTGCCTTGCCGGGATGGTACGGATTCGGCAGTGCAGTGCAAGCTTGGCTGAATGAAAATACAGCGGAACAGGATGTGCGCCTAGCAATGCTAAAAAGTATGGCCGTTGATTGGCCGTTCTTTAAAACCATCTTGGGCAATATGGATATGGTGTTGTCAAAAACAGATCTCGGTATTGCCCAGCGCTATGCTGATTTAGTACCAGATGCGGCGCTGTCTAAGCGCATCTTCAGTCAAATCACCGAGGAATGGCACAAGACCGTAGCAATACTTGAAGCTATCACCGGTCACAGAGGTTTCCTGCAAGATAATCCAGCGCTAGCCCGCAGTATTCGTAACCGCTTTCCGTATTTAGATCCGTTAAACCACCTGCAAATTCAGTTATTGCGCCAATACAGAAAAGGCCAAGCGGATGAGCGTACCCAGCGGGCGTTACATCTGACGATCAACGGGGTGGCGGCGGGGCTGCGCAATAGTGGTTAAGCCGCGCAATTGTGGCTAGCCGCGTTATCTGTTAGGTGCGTCGCGCATACTCTACAAAATCGAATGCATACGTGTGGCGTGAGTCGCTCGCGTGATGCGTGCGACTAAGCTCGCGCCATTGCGCTTCGGCGATTTCTGGAAACCAAGTATCACCGCTAATTGCCGCATCAACTAAGGTTAGATACAGGCGTTGCGCGAGTGGCAAAGCTTGCGCATATAGCGTAGCACCACCGATAACAAATATAGTGCCAGTCGATAATTTGGCAACGCCTGTATCTGATCCGACACTTGGTATAGTCGATGGATGCTTTGCCGCCGTGATGGCGGCATCAAGGGATGCAAAAACCTCTACGCCAGCGGCGTTAAAGTTGCTATTACGGCTCACTACTATATTGCGGCGAGATGGTAGCGCACGGCCAATAGATTCATAGGTTTTGCGACCCATAATAATGGGGTGATTTAATGTTAGGCGTTTAAAGTGCGCGAAGTCATCAGGTAAATGCCAAGGCATAGTGTTATTGATGCCGATGACGCGGTTATTTGCCATCGCGGCGATGAGGGCAATTTCCATAATTCGCTCCGCCTAAACAGCAATCGGTGCTTTGATACCAGGATGCGGATCGTAATTTTCTAGCGTGAAATCTTCAAACTTAAAACTCAAGATATCTTTAACGTCCGGTCGTAAACGCATAACTGGCGGGGCTTTCGGTTCGCGGGCCAGCTGCGTATTTACCTGTTCAAAGTGATTGGCATAAATATGCGCATCACCCAAAGTATGTACGAAAGTACCGGCTTGCAACCCGCATACTTGCGCTACCATTTGCGTGAGTAGGGCATAGCTGGCAATGTTAAACGGGACGCCCAAAAATATGTCGGCACTACGCTGGTAGAGCTGACAAGAAAGCTTGCCATCAGCCACGTAAAACTGAAATAACGCGTGACAAGGGGCCAATGCCATGGCGGGAATATCAGCAGGATTCCATGCGGATACAATTAAGCGGCGTGAGTTGGGGTCTTTTTTTATTTGCGCGATTACATCTGTTATTTGATCAATCACGCGGCCATCGGGTGCTGCCCAGCTGCGCCATTGATGGCCGTATACGGGGCCTAAATTACCCTGAGCGTCTGCCCATTCATCCCAAATCGATATGCCATTTTGTTTGAGATAAGCTACATTGGTATCGCCCGATAAAAACCAGAGTAGCTCATGCACAATTGATTTTAGGTGCAGTTTTTTGGTGGTGAGCAGCGGAAAGTGTTGACTCAAATCAAAGCGCATTTGATAGCCAAAAACCGAACGGGTTCCAGTGCCGGTACGGTCACCTTTGTTTACGCCGTGGTCAAGAACGTGTTGTAGTAGTGCGTGATAAGTGGTGTCGACGGAGGTTGTAATCATGATGAATTTAAAATAAATTAATATGCTGGAGATGCAGAAAAATAAAGCGTTTCCAACGGTAGTTAGTCTATGCCTAAGCGCGTTAGCCGATAGCGCAGCGATCTAAACGTCACGCCTAGAACACGCGCTGCCTGCGTCCGATTATTCTCGGTTTGTTCAAGCGCCTTCATAATTTGTTCGCGTTCAATGCGGTCTAAATAGTCATGCAGTGGCATAGTGAGTTTATTGCTGTTTGTGGCCTCGTTGCTGATAATCGTATCGCTGACACTGGATGGTGCATCGTCGCCTGGCTGTAAGTGTAGGTCTTGTTCGAAAATAGTGTTGCCATCGCAAAGTGCGAGCGCACGTTCTAAAATATTTTCTAATTCGCGCACATTGCCGGGGTAATCATAACGACGGAGCGCTGTTTGCGCTGAGATGTCTAGTATTGGAACCTGCATACCTGCTTGTGCACTTAGTCTTACCAATAATTGCTCAATTAGCAAGGGTAAGTCATCGCTAATTTCGCGTAGCGCCGGCATTTTAAGCTCGATTACGTTTAATCGGTAGAACAGATCTTGCCTAAACTCACCTGCTGCTACCTTGCTCGCAAGGTTTTTATGGGTGGCGCAGATAATACGAAAATCAATCGTCTTCTCATTTGTTTCACCTAGCATACGTACTTTTTTGTCTTGAATAACACGCAATAACTTAACTTGCATCGCGAGTGGCAAATCAGCTACTTCGTCAAGAAACAAGGTACCGCCATCGGCCGCGTGTAGAAAGCCTTCGCGTTCCGTATCGGCACCTGTAAAGGCACCGCGCTTGTACCCGAAAAACTCACTCTCCATTAAATTTTCCGGAATCGCACCACAGTTAACTGCCACAAAACGTGCTTCACGTCGTGATGAAGCGCTGTGAATCAGCCGTGCTGCAACTTCCTTACCGCTGCCAGACTCACCCGCAATATAAACAGGGGCTTGGCTGCGCGCTAATTTGGCGATAAGGTCTCGTGCTTTAACGATAGCACTGGATTCGCCAATGAGCTGGGGTCCCATAGCGGCTGTGGTCGCAGTCGTCGTAGTATGGGGAGTTGATTTAGTCGCGGGCGCAATACGGCGCGGCGCGGCCGGGGCATCACCTATCGATGGTGCACGCGGCAGACTGAGTGCCGAGCTAATTAAATCACGTAATTGTTTGAGTTGGATTGGTTTAGCCAAGTAATCAAAGGCACCTGCTTTTAGGGCGGCTACGGCATTATCAGTGCTGCCATATGCGGTTATGACGGCCACGGGGGTGTTGCCGGAGTTTTTCGCGATGTATTCTACAATTTGCATACCATCACCATCAGGTAGCCGCATATCGGTGAGGCAAAGGTCATAGTTACGCTCGCTAATGCGTGCGAACGCATCTTGGCAATTTGCCGCCGTATCAGCCTCAATGCCCATGCGGCTAAGCGTGAGCACGAGTAACTCGCGGATATCTTTTTCATCGTCAACTACAAGAACATGCTTGGTCATGGCGGTTTTGAGAGTTAGAAAGGCGCTAGCCCTTAGATTTAAAAACGTTAGTGAGCCACTTGCAAGGTGAGCCTAAAACACCCACCTTCACCCAAATTATCGTCGCGTTCAGGCACTGGCAAATAGTCGAGCAAGGCATTATTGACGTCGCTTAGTTCGCGCGCCACATAAAGCCCTAATCCTGTTCCCTGACTATCGGTCGTAAAAAACGGTTCAAATAGATGCGCAATAGTATCAGCTGGCACGCCTGTACCGTTATCACAAACCAATAATTCTGCAGTTTGGGGTATTGGGTCAGTTGCACTTAGTGCTGTACTGAGATTGGTTGCGATGCGCAGGATAACGCGTATTGCACCAGGATTGTCATTAGCGTAACGCGCCGCATTGCGTACCAAATTCCATAACACCTGATCTAGGTGGCTGCGGTCAAATACAATATTTTTCGTTGTGGTAATTTGTAAATCAAAACGTGCTGCATCGCTTTTTTCATTCGCGCAAAAATCGCGTAAAAATGTTTCCAGATAAGGACGTGGATCAATAGTTTCTGGATGCGCACGATCACGGCGATTAAGATACAGCACTTCTTGGACCATTCGATCAAGCCGAAAGCTGTTATCGCGAATAATATTGAGCAAGCGAATATCGTCACTGTTGCGCCCGATATCTTCTTGTAACAGCTCAGCTGCGTGATTAATGCTGGATAGCGGATTACGGATTTCATGTGCAATATTTGCAGTGAGACGTCCTAGGGCAGCTAGTTTAAGCTGCTGTGCTTGTGCGCGAATACGCCCAGCATCTTCTAAGAAAATAACGGTGGGTGAAAGTAAGACATTTTGCGACGAGGTATTATTGTTTAAGATAGAAGCGTCGTCGGCACCACCAATGGCCACGAAGCGTACTTGAATTTCTTTTTGCGTACGGTTGCTGCGAACAACCGGAAAAATCTGCGAGCGATCTTGTTGCCAGTCTTTGTAAAACTGCGCTAATTGCGGCACAGCATCATAAAGACTTTGACCGCCATCGCTAGAAATTCCACCGACTAACGCCTCGCATTTGGCGTTGTGTTGACGAATAAACCCTTGGGCGTCCACCACGAGAAAACCGTCTTGCATATCGCGAATAACGAGGGCGTTGATTTGCGCTAGATTGGCTAAATCCACACTACGTTCTTGGGCAATTTGTTCCGCACCACTGGCATATTTTGCGAGAGTGTAGCCCAGCGCTGCGATGGCGAAATAACTGCCCGCCAACAAGCCGCTCTGAAAAAAATCTGAGAACGGTGCGTTGTAAAACAGCATTTGATGCGTTTGCTCATACAACACGGCTAATGCCGCTATGGCGGCGTTAAAAAATACCATGCGCCCACGGCTGATGAGACCCGCTGCGGCTAATGTAACTAGTAACAACAGCCCAATACCAGAGCGCACGCCACCGGACGCAAACATGAGCAGCACAACGGCAATTACGTCTGCCAGTACGTGGCCGATTAATTGCAGTTGAATGGAATTGCTGCGCCTGCGCGCCGTGATAAGTGCGCCAATGCTAAAAATCAAATAGCTTATCAGCACAATTTCGGCTATTTTTGGCTCATAAATGCCAAAAAACTGCTGCCGCGCAAACCCCCAAAACGCCATACATAAAACCAGTGAAAGCGTTACCCGTAGCCAGCAAAATGTAATGAGTGCGCCAAATAAATTGGCCTCACGCCCAGCGCCGTGGGCCATATCCTCAGCGTGATTGGTCCAGTCTGGATCCAAAAAGGTATAGCCCGCACGTTTAGAGATAGCGTTGCTGTGGCGCATTATTGAGGGTTTTTATTGCTGCAAGCGTGTATATCGCTGCAGGAGATGATGCCATTGCTTGTTTTGGTTTCAGACGCAGGTAAATGAACGCCACACACAGCGCACAGAAGCATCGCCTCGGTTTTAGCCCTGCCATCTGACTGGCTATCCAGTTGTGCATCAGGGTGGCGCTGATTGCGCATGCCTTGGCGATCGTTATTATTGTTATCCACAGATTTTCGCGCTTTTGTGGCCTTGTAAAAAATAAAGCCCGCGATAATGGCAACAAACCACATTAGTATTTTGCCCATAAAGCTCTCCTAGAGTCGATTACAAATTTCAATTTTACTCGGTACTTATTACATAAACCGCGTGAGCCGAACTTGATGGGTAAAATGTAACACGTTAAGTCCGTAATCCACAGCCAAGAAAGGCAAAAATTGTAATGACCGTTTCGACCCCAAATGCTGTTCAAAGTGTAGTACCACAATTAGTATTAATCACCGGTGCAGCTGGCGGCCTAGGCCGCGCCGTCATGCAAACGGTGCAACGCGCTGGCGCACAAGTGGCTGTGGTGAGCCGCAGTAGTGAGCGTTTGAGCAGTTTGAATGACTTACCAAGTGCTACGATAAGTATTGAAGCTGATGTATCCACACCTGAAGGTGCGGCCTTGGTATTTGCGCGGCTAAAAGATGCCGGATTGCATGCTGATGCACTTGTACATTGTGCCGGTCAAGCGTTTATTGCGCCGCTGCATCGTACGTCTGTTGAGCAATATCGCGCCTGCTTGGCGGCGAATTTAGATAGTGCATTTTTTACTTTGCAAGGTTTTATTGATGCTGCAAGGTCAGCGCAGAAACCTGGCGCTGTGGTAATGGTTTCAACCGTAGCTGCGCGTATGGGCACGCCTAATCACGAGGCGGTTGCTGCTTCCAAAGGCGGTATTGAAGCCTTGGTGCGTGCTGCGGCTGCAACATATGCCGGTAGTGGTATACGCATAAATGCGGTAGCGCCAGGAATGATGGATACGCCTGGGGTGGCTAAGTTTATTTCGTCACCGCCCATGCGGGAGGGTGCGGCTAAACAATACCCTTTAGGCGGTATTGGCACTGCGGAAGAACTAGCCGAACTTATTAGTTATTTAATTGCACCCCAGGCGGCGCGAATTACGGGCCAAGTTTGGGCGCTAGATGGCGGGTTTTCGGCTATTCGACCCCTCGTAAAATGAGGCTTGTTTTCCCGATAATGAGGCATACTTAATGCTCAAAGGCATCGCTATTTTATTAGTATTTCAGTCAACCGGTGAAGTGGTGGCGCACTTTACGCAAGGCGTGGTGCCGGGGCCGGTATTGGGCATGGTGTTGCTATTGATTTTTTTGGTGGTGCGTAAAAACATAGAACCGGCCATTGCGCAAGCCGCAGATAGCTTATTAGCTAACCTCAGTGTGTTTTTTATCCCTGCTGCAGTGGGCGTGATGTTATATGCAAGCTCGCTGCAACAGTCAGTATTGGCATGGACTTTGGCAATAATTTTAAGCACAATTGCCGCCATCACCACGACGGCACTTTGTCTGCGGTGGCTTTTAAGTCGTACTCAAAAAAGCGCTAGCAAAATACCATGAAAGCGACGCCAAACATATCGCAAGGCCTGCCGAGCTTAGCCGATATTTGGGTCTATCTATCGGCAACGCCCCTGTTTGGTTTGACGCTTACCCTAGTTAGCTATCTAATAGCGGAATCAATTTACCAGCGCAGCAATAAACATCCACTTGCCAATCCGGTGCTAATTGCAATTTGTGCCATCATTGCGGTTCTCACAATGACCAAAACTGATTATCAAACCTATTTTCAAGGTGCACAGTTTGTGCATTTTCTATTAGGGACGGCTACCGTTGCCTTAGCGATTCCCTTGGCACGATTATGGAAGGAATTAGCAGCCCAAGCCCTGCCATTGATGATTGCAATGTTGATGGGTGGCGCGGTATCGGTATTAGTGGCTATTTCGGTAGCGCGGTTGTTTGATGCACCGCCAGCGATGGTGGCATCGCTGTTGCCAAAATCTGTAACCGCGCCTATTGCGATGGCAATTTCGCAGCAGGCGGGTGGCTCGGCTACGCTCACCGCAATTTTTACCGTCTCCACCGGCATTATTGGTGCTTTGGTGGCGACACCTTTGCTAAACCTGCTAGGTATCAAAGATTGGGCAGTGCGCGGTTTTGCCGTAGGCGTGGCGGCACACGGTATTGGCACGGCACGTGCCTACTCAGTAGACGCGCGAGCGGGCGCTTACGCCAGTCTTGGCATGGGTTTACACGCGATTTTTGGTGCAATTTTATTGCCGCTCGTAGCACGCTGGGTGCTGTGATGACTAGAGTTCAGTGCCGTCAAAATAGTGTTACTACGGTTTATGTGTCGTCATGTGAAAATTCAAGCATTGTTAATTGTCACTTCATGTTTTTTTACAAAGTATAGGTATAATTGCGGTGACAGTATGATCTGTCATGCTGTTACCTAAACGCAAGCTCTTGCTGATTTGAACTGCTGTGGAACTTACCCTAAAAAATAGTCATATTTCGTGTCAGGTTTCCAATATTGGTGCTGAACTGCGTAGCTTGCGGCGCTTAGACCACGATGATGAATATATCTGGCAGCGTGATCCAGCTATTTGGGTGGGTAGCGCCCCAATTTTATTTCCCTTCGTTGGTCGCATGAAGAACGCCGGATTTATGCATGAGGGCGAGTATTACTTATTCCCAATTCACGGCTTCGCAGCGTCAGCTAAGTTTCAGCTAGAGGCGAATACGGCTGAAAGCGTTATTTTTTGTTTACGGTCAGATCAGACGACCAAACAAATCTACCCTTTTGATTTCGCGCTCACTGTCACATTCAGTCTGTTTATGAGCACGCTAAACGTGCACTACACGGTAGAAAATTTAAGCCTTGGTACTATGTATTTTGCCATTGGCTCGCATCCCGCTTTCCGCCTGCCGCTGGAAGGCGCTAGCTTGGATGATTACTTTATAGAGTTCTCAAAACCCGAAGTTAGTGAATGCTATAAATTAGAAGGTGATTTATTGGCCGTAAATCCTATTGCCCACCCGTTGCGATTTGATCGACGGCTAGACCTTTCCGCCACTATTTTTGATGAAGATGCCCTCATTTTTAAGCACATTCGCTCGCGAGCATTACGGCTTGCCCATCGCAGCGGCGCTACCCGACTTACAATGCATATGGGTAGTGCCCCACACTTGGGTATTTGGGCCAAACCAGCTGCCCCCTATGTGTGTATCGAACCTTGGCATGGATATGACGACGATGCTGAGAGTTCCGAAGAGCTAAGTAAAAAGCAAAGTGTTATTAGCTTGCGTGCGGGTGATGTGTTCAAAACTGATTACACGGTCAGCATTTAGCTTTTCAGGAACCTGCAAAGTAATCGTGAATACCTACCGTCCAGAAATTCGCACACCAATGACGTCCACCACGGGGCGCTCAACACGCTGTGGAAATTTATTGGCAGAGCCGTCCGACGGTTGATTGAGCAAGCTAAATACGCCGGTTGCTTCATCTTTTAACACCATCGCGGTGCTGCCGCCACCATCCAGATTTATCGCATCATAGGCTTGCAAATCAAGCATTATTTGCGCGAGTTCATAGAGCGATGCCCCAACGGAATAGTCCGTTTGACGGCCATCGACTGCCACGAGTAACAGGGTTGCACCATCTGCGCTGATGCCCACCGCACTTCGCGGCGCGCGGGTAAGGTCAGTGATTTTTGGCAGTATATTGCTGGCTTGTAGCAACATAGCATTACCGCTCACGGCATAGGCGATATCTGCTGGCATTTCGGTAACGTTATTGGCGAGGCGAATTTTACGGCTTTGGTACACCATGATGGTGGCACGCAATTTATCGTTTTGTGGTGTGGTGATTATTTTGCCGCCAACGCCACCACCACCAACATGCCAGCCCACAGGATGTGCGCCATTACCCACGTAGTAACGAATGGCTTTATCTAAATACGGACGCGCCTGTGGTGCAGCAAAAAAACTGGCGTTCATGGCGATATGAAAGTTATGTTTTGCCGCCGCCGTTGACACCGTAGTAAGTTGCCCCACTGCTGGACCTGCACCATCAGGATCATGATCATCGTTTAGAGCTACTTCAATTTTAGTGCGTGGGTCAGCAATGTTTATTTTTGCTACATAAGCGACCACGGGGCCGGGTAGGGTGATTTTTTCAACCGTGTAGGGGAGGTCATTGGTGGCGGGTGGGGTGATGGTGGCAATGACAGGCGTTGTGATGCGCACGGGCGCTTCGGGCGGCGCAACTACTGTTGGGGTTGTCGTGGATGGCGCCATCACGCATGCGCTTAGCAATAATGCCGTTCCGGCGAGCGCAACCGCGCGATATAGATAGACTGTAGAGACCCGTAAATAAGGCGTCTTCAGCAGGTATGGTGCTGGTAATTTTGTCATTTTGAAACGAATCCCAAATGAGGCTTTAAATGTAAGGCACAGACGGTAGTGCCCAGCATTTGCTAAGTGACACAAACAAATACTAAACATGCTGAAGCGTGCTTTTTGGCTGTCATTATAAACGTGCAGCGTTCTCACCATGAGCAATAATATATTCCCATATCAAGCCTTTGTAATTTTATTTTAGTATTGCATTATCGCTCCATTGCGCCGCCCGCTAAGAAAATGCATTTCGCGTTTTATAGTGGCGATGCGAATTACAGGAGTGTTAAATGATGAAGACCATACGAATAAGCGCTTTAGCGACCGTAAACGGCAAGCCTGGCAACTTACCCGTAAGCCCCGCAACTATTTGGCGCTGGGTTAAAAACGGCACCTTCCCAAAGCCTTTCAAACTAGGCGCAAGCACGACGGTGTGGGATGTGGCGGCGGTGGATAAGTTTTTAGCGCGGCGTGCTTATGATGAGGTGGAATAATGCCTAAGCTAATCTATACGCCAATACACAAACCAAGGTATAAACCACCCACCAATGGAAAGGGCTACGACGGCGGCAACCGTGTAGCCCTAGAAAAACAAACTCTGCATATAGTGTACTCTAATATTAAGCTATGTAAAAGCATTATGTGTTGGCGTGTTGGCGGGCTGCAATATGAATAACAATACCTGCCAATTCATTGAAGCCATGCAGCTTGCAGGCTTATCACCACCAACACATATTGAACCAGATAAGATGCTGCGCTTTGCTGGTGCTGGCAAAGGTAGAGCCAACAAGGCCGCGTGGTGCAAGTTATTTGCGAATGGTTCAGGCGGTGTTTACGGCGATTATTCCACGGGTTTAAGTACAAGCTGGCACGCCGCTCGTGAAGCGCCGCTGCTACCCTTAACGGCGTTGCAAACTGCTGCCCAGCGTGCCGCCTTCAAGCAGCAATTAGCCGATGCTAAAGCTGCAAACGCCGCGCACGAAGCCGCTAAACATGCCCAAGCGGCAAAGATAGCGGCCAAGATATGGAACAGGGCTAAACCAGCACCCGCAAACCACCCCTACCTTGTGCGTAAACGCATCACCGCGCATTGCACACGGGTGCATAAGGGTGCATTGCTTATCCCCGTGCGCGACGGTGCGGCCTTACATTCACTACAGTTTATTGATGGTGATGGCAGCAAGCGCTTTTTAACCGGAGGCCGTAAGCGCGGGTGCTATTACAGCATCGGCAATACATCTGGCGCTACCGCATTGTGTATTGCCGAAGGCTTTGCCACCGGTGCCACCATTCGCCAAGTAACGGGCTATTTGGTGGCTGTGGCCTTTGATGCTGGCAACCTTGAGCCTGTGGCGATTACTTTGCGAGCGAAGTTTCCTACATTACCCATTATTTTATGTGCCGATGATGACAGAAACACCGTAGGTAACACTGGCGTCACCAAAGCCACAGCAGCAGCGCGTGCCGTTAATGGTTGTGTAGCTGTGCCAACTTTTACGGGGGTGCTCCTATGACTGACGGAACTGATTTTAACGACATGGCGGCGCATTACGGTGATAATGCCGTGGCAAGTGCGATAAATAACGCTGTCGCAACGGCAGAAGCACTCTATTTTCAACACGGCACGGCTGCACATGAAGCCGTTCAGTCGCAAACTCAACAAGTCACTTTAACCTGTGCAGCCGATATTGTTCCTGAAGCCATAAACTGGCTTTGGCATGGATGGTTAGCGGCGGGTAAGTTTCATATTTTGGGCGGCGCACCCGGCACCGGAAAAACCACCTTGGCGATTGCATTTGCCGCTACTGTTTCAAGCGGCGGCTGTTGGCCGGACGGCACCCAAGCTACGACCGGTAATGTGTTGATTTGGAGCGGTGAAGATGACCCCGCAACCACATTAGTTCCCCGTTTAATTGCAGCGGGTGCGGATGTTAATAAAGTGCATTTTGTGCAAGGTACAAACGGCGTAAAAGGCAAGCAACCCTTTGACCCGTCTACCGATATGCCAAAGCTAGAAAAGGCTGCGCAAGCGCTGGGTAATGTGCGCTTATTAATCGTTGATCCTATTGTTTCAGCGGTGAAGGGCGACGCCAATAGCAACGGCGACACGCGCAAAGGCTTGCAACCATTGGTTGACCTTGGTGCCGCATTAAACTGCGCCGTAATCGGTATTACGCATTTTTCTAAAGGGAGTGCAGGCCGAGAAACCACGGAACGGGTAATAGGCTCAATCGCGTTTGCGGCGCTTGCCCGTGTGGTGCTGGTGGCGGCTAAAAATCAGGGTGCCGCCGAGGGCGAGCCGAGCCGAATATTGATGCGCACAAAATCAAACATCGGTTGCGATAATGGTGGCTTTGCATATGAACTATCGCAAGTTACATTACCCGCACCGCATCAAGCAGTACAGGCTTCGCACGTGACATGGGGTAATACACTGGTAGGCACGGCGCGGGAAATATTGGCGAATGCTGAATGCAGCGATGATAAAGGCAGTAGCGCTGTTGATGATGCTTGCGAATTCTTAAACGACCTTTTGGCCGATGGCGGAGTCGCATCCAAGGAATGTTTTGCAGCAGCCAAGGCGGAAAAAATATCTTACAGAACGCTGCAGCGAGCCAAAGAGAAGCTGAACGTAAACGCTAGAAAGTGCGGGATGAAGGGCGTTTGGGAATGGAGCCTTCCCGAAGATTGCCAAACAAACACGAAGGCTGCCACACCCAAGAGTGTGGCAGCCTTCGAGAATCTTGGCAGCCTTCGGCAAAATCTCGGCCAATCCACCCAACCAAGTGAGGTGTTTTGATGGAGGTGTTGGCGCATTTCCTAACACACGGTGTACGGTTTGAATTAAACCCCAATCATGCCGTAAGTGTGGGATGTATGGGGTCTGGGAATGGAGCCTTCCCGAAGGCTGCCAAACAAACACGAAGGCTGCCAAGCCCAAGAGTCTGGCAGCCTTCGTGTTTGTTTGGCAGCCTTCGGCAAAACATCGACCAATCCAATCAACCAAGCGAGGTGTTTTGATGGAAGTCTTGGCGCATTTCCTAACGCACGGCGTGCGGTTTGAGTTAAACCCCAATCATGCCGTGCGTGCTATTGGCGTTCTGAATGATGCACTGCGGGCAGAAATTAAAGCGCAGAAAGGAAACATCGTCTACGCCTTGCAATGGCAAGAGTTTGAAGCCCTGCTTGCTATCGTCGCCCCCGCCTACAATACCCCCGCCCATGAAGTCGAGTGGGCGCGGGAGGCGGCGCGGGGTGACCTTGAAGCGGCATTGGTGAGCTATCGGGAGATGGCGGCGCAGGTGCCGCATATGCGAAGGCGGGGTTGATGGTGAGCCACTTAAAACGTCTATGGTTGTTTGAGCACAACCCTAGGATGACAGGGCATCGTCTTAAAAACATCAGTTAACCGGTTGGATACTTTGGTGAGACGCGTATTTATTTGTGTTTTGCAGTTTCTAGCCGCAATACATGAGAACCAACACCGGCAAAGCGCTACTTCACTACCGGTACGCTTGGAGCAGACCCTGCAATCGGCGAAGGTTGTACCTTTTTAGCCCCTGCGCTAGCAGCGACGGGCTCGCCTTGGTAACGATTGTATTTCCCGACCACCACGCCACTTTTTTCAACAATTTCCACCCTTCCTGACGCCATCCCATTTGGACACGACCCGATAAAACGATATTCAAGCGTTTCGACATTTTTTACGTATGGAGCAGGAAGATTTCTATCCACAGTTCGTGATGTAGTGAAGGATTTAGTGAAGTCCCCAACATTTTCAACTAATAAACTTACTTCCGCGCCTTCGAACTTACACAATGCGTTAAAAGAAGTTTTAGCCTGTGAGCGTTGGTGATCCAAAATTTTGCAATTTTGAGTAACCGCCTTTCTCTCCTTTTGCAACAGACTAATCTCTTTCTCCCGAGTTCCTGCACAAATGCGTGTGATTGGAGCGCCACCGAAAGCAGAAGATTTATTTTGCATTACCCACAGTCCGTTTCTCAAAACGGGGGTGAGTAAATCTGGTTCCAATGCCAGCACTGCCGTTGACGACAAAAGGCAAATACTTAATATTGCAACGTTACCAACTCGACAAACTACGTTGATGACATTCATCGTATTAACACTTGGAAAATCTCCGTAGCGCCATCAGCGCTAATTTTCCCTTTCATTTTCGGGCGATTTTCCAACACAAATGGTGGCAAGCCATTTAACACGCGCGACGCGTTCATATTCGAAAGCGTCCCGAGCGCCGACTCCATAGATTGTTGGCGAGGCTCTGCTAAGCCGAAATATCCACCAATCTGCGCGTAGGTTCGGAAATTTCGCTGTGAAGGTTCATCGCCGTACAGGGCGCTGATTCCCTTTGCGGTCTGATAGAGATTCAAAATTTCAAACTCTAAGAGTTTCAGTTGCGCGGAATCAAGTTTACCCATTTCCGCACGATTTTTAGTCAGGTCTACGAAAAAAGCAGCGACCTTTGCTGCGTGGTACGGCCCACCGTTAACCAAGAGCCCCGCTACATCAGAGCCTGATTCATTGAGCAATTGTTTATCGCCAGCCAATATACCTGCCTTGACTTGGCGCAAACGATAATGCAAGCGTGCGTTCCCATCACCTTTACGGGCCAAGGCGAGCAAGGTGTCTTCCGAAGCGGCTGAAAGCATTTCT
>JANMDR010000085.1:0-8864 GCA_031376425.1 Betaproteobacteria bacterium | reverse complement strand
ATCAAAGCGCGAATATGAGTTGTTAATATTGCTAGCGCAATCACCCGGTAAAGTGCTCACGCGCGCGCAGTTGGCCGAAGGCTCTGATACACCTGAAATAGGTGGCAGTAATGCCATAGACGTGCACATTTACAGCTTGCGCAAGCATTTGGGTGCTAATTTAATTAGCACGGTACGGGGTGTAGGTTATGCGCTGGAAGAGCGAGCCATATAGTGTTGGGGGCGAATAAGACTGAGCTAGCAGGCCATCCGTCGCTTATTGGCCGCCTAATTCGCTGGCAGTTGATTGCAATGGCGGCAACACTATTGATTATTGTCGGTTGGCTTAGTTATTCAATGACGGTTTATGAAAGTGGCGATTTAGATCGCCGTATGCGCAACTTTGCGCAAATTTTAGCGGAAACAGCCGCGGGCTCACAAAATGATCCGCAGGCTACCGAGCGGCGCTTATTGGCCGTTGAGGATGTGTTTACCAAAGGTGTGATCGAAAAATTAAATAATGTAGATAGCGCCAATTATGCGGAGGCCTTAGCGGCGGCAGAGGCAAAATACTATACGCCAACGTACCAGGTGTTTGATGCCAATGGTAAGGTATTATTTCGCTCCAGAAATGCACCAACGCAGCCGATAACCCTACAGCTAGGCTATGCGGATACGCAAATAAACGCCGTCAACTATCGTACCTTACGCACCCAAAGTGCGGATGGCTCGGTATCGGTGGCTATTGCTGAATCAGCGCTAATGCGGCGCGAAACCATGTTTCCGTTGATTGCACGTATTGCGGCTTCGCAGGTGCTCATGTTTTTGCTGTGCATTTTTGTGTTGTGGTGGATTGCACGTATAAGTTTTAAGCCGATAGTAGCGCTGGCGGAGAATTTAAGGCAGCGTCGTGCCGGTGATTTAGTACCGCTTGATAATACTAAAACTTATTCCGAAGTCGTGCCCTTGGTGGCAGCCTTAAACGATCTGCTTGAACGGGAATCGCGGCGCTTGGATATAGAGCGTGGCTTTTTAGCCGATGCCGCGCATGAGTTGCGTACGCCAATGGCGGCGATGAGTGCACAAGCACATTTACTGCTGCAGGCGCATGACGATGGCACGCGCACCCATGCGGCGTTACAGCTGCAAACTGGACTGAAGCGGGTATCAAACTTATTGAGCCAGTTGCTCACCATTGCTAGGGTAGATGCATCGGACGCATTTTCAAAAGTTGAACGCATTGATGCCGCTGAGCTATTGCGGCAGCGCGTGGCTGAACACGTGCCCCAAGCGCGGCAAAAAGCAATTACGCTTGATTTGGATGCCCCAGATAACTTAGCGTTGGTAGTGAGCCCCACTGGGTTTACGTCCATTATTGATAATTTGCTCGACAACGCCATTCGCTACACGCCCAGTGGCGGAGCGGTATCGATTTCGCTGCACCAAGGTTTGCAAGCTAATTCAGGATGCACTTTATCGGTCAAAGACAGTGGCCCCGGCATCGATGTACAGTTTCGCGAACGGGTTTTTGAGCGGTTTTATCGTATTCCCGGTACGGAAGCTTCAGGTAGTGGTTTAGGCTTGGCCATAGTGCAGAAAGTGGCAGCCGCGCATGGCGGTTCTATATCGTTGCATGATGGCTTAGAAGGTTCGGGTTTAGGCATAACCTTGCAACTTCCGCCAACGCACCTGCGCAGTTAGCGTATTTTTCAAAAAACTGGTGTTGTCCGGACAAGTGTAATAATCTTGCGCGCCGCCAATGGTAGGCGTATCGTAGGGGATATATCGAGAATATTTGCGCTGTAGCTCCCGTTAGCTGATGTAGGATTCGGGGCGCAGTAGTAATCCTATTCCTTACGCACAGCCATTTTTTGAAACTCTCCGTGATGCCCGACGAATTAAAAATAGCCCAATTAGCCAAATCGCCCACTTCGCGCGCTAAAGTGAGTAGTAAGTTGCCACTTCCGGCTGATGCGCGAAATGATTACGATGTGACCAACCAAATTTGTACTGTGGATAGCGGTGCGGTGCAGGCTGAAATTGAGCGAATTTTTTCAGCACTTTACCCCGGTGCCAATCCAAAATACATGGCGATCACATTTAGCGATCAAGCCAATATGTATCGCGGTGCGTTTCCAGGCTATCAGGCCTGCGATACCGCGTACCACGATATGCAGCATGTTTTAGAAGTAACATTAGCCATGGCGCGGCTAATGGACGGTTACGAGCAATCGCGCAAAAACACACCACCACTTGGGCCAGTTTTGTTTCAAGTGGGCATTATTTTGGCTCTGCTGCATGACATGGGCTATGTGCGTGAGCAGGGCGATACGGTAGCGCGTAATGGTGCCGAATACACCCTCATGCATGTGAGCCGCGGTGCGACATTCCTACTTAAATATATGCCGGTAATAGGCTTGGCGGAATACGCAGAAATTGCTGCAAAACTAATTCATTTCACTGGCTTTGAACAATCGGTGGCGACTATTGATGTAAGCGATCCGGTATTGCGTTTGCTGGGAAGCCTGCTTGGTACCGCCGATATTATTGCGCAAATGGCGGATCGGTGTTACCTAGAAAAATGTCGAGATCGGCTTTATCCGGAATTTGTACGGGGTGGTATTGCAATTCGTGAAACCCCGCAGGGCGCTAATATCGTTTATCGTTCAGGCAGTGATTTAGTATCAAAAACGCCCACTTTCTTTAAGCACGCTGTGAGTCGTTTAAACACGGATCTTGATCGCGTATACAACTATGCAGCCGTGCATTTTGGTGGCACTAATCCGTATATGCAATCAGCCAAGCAAAACGTGCTTTTCGCGAAACAACTTGGCGCAGCAGGTGCACGTAAACTACGCCGCACGCCACCTGTAACTGTTTCCGCCAACGTGACTACGCGGGAAAAATAAGCCGTTTTTCTGTTCATAGAACGCGCAACCCACTCGCGGTGCGGTGGTTACCGCACCCGCATTTAGCCCAGTAGTTTTTGGAAGCGCGCCAAGAACGCGTCGGCTTGTTCCTTGCCAGAATATGAAATTAAAAAATCTCTTAGCTTGACGATTAGCATGAGTAAATCACCATTGCTTTGGCAAGCTTGAATCTTCGGAATGACGCGATCCGCGTCTTTACCCAAACGCGCTTGCATATCGTCGATTAAAGCGCTTTTAATCATTAAAATATTATTGAGTTGTGCGTTCGGGTTGGGTGCGGCTTGCTGTGGCTGCTCAGTGTATTGTGCGCTTGCAACTGGATTGAGAGGCATGGTGTTTTGCCAAGGATTATTCACCTCAGCGCGAATGGGTGTCGCGCCTTGTTGCACTGGGCGCAAGGCGCCGCCGGGGGGCACGGTGCTATTAAAATCAGAATTACTGCCGGTGATAAACCCCTGAAAAAACAATTCCGTCACCATCGGCTTAACGTCACCAATTGCACCCATGCGCTCAATAATTTCTGCAACGGTAGAAGCGCCATCGATCAAAATTAGAAGGCGACGCAACTTTGGATGCAGGAAGGAATCCTGATTTGCAACTTCGGCGTAACCTTTTCTGGTTTTACGAAGCACTGAATTAGGTTCGAGACCATAGTTTGGGTCTTTTGGATCGGGCATCATGATGGGTATTCCTTGGTTTTTTAGCTTGTCGATGAGCTGAATGTTTAGTCGACCAATTTTTTACGGGTTGAATAGAAGCTGTTTAGTGATATCAATTTTGCGGAAAAATAAATCTCCATCATAAAAATAAGGATTTAGTGGATATAAAAACTAGCAATGCGCTTCTAAAGAAATGCCGCGCAAATAAATCTCACTTACGCTACTTTGGCATAACTAGACGGCCAACATATGAACAAGTGTAGCGGAGCATTAGCTAGCCTTCTTTTTACCGTTTATTTGACATAAGCTAGCAGCAATGCTTTTTGAACTTGCAGTTTATCCCTGCGCTTGGTTCGGCAAAACAATCACTTATTTCATTCATTTTCTGGGAGTAATCATGGTTAGTCTGGCGCTTCTGACGCAGTATTCATTCCTCATCACCTTCATAGGCATGTGTGCCGCAACCTTGTATTTTATTCTTGAGCGCGATTCTCTCGCACCTGAATTCCGCTCAACGGCCAGCATTGCCGCATGTTATGTTGGTATTGCTGCGTTCAATTATTACATCATGCAAAAAACGGTTGGTTTGGATGGACAATGGATTTCGGTTATGAATTTCCAAACCGAGTTCCGCTATATCGACTGGCTTATTACTACGCCTTTGATGCTGATCAAATTTCCGGTGTTATTGGGTGCCGATAAAAACAAACCATTGATCGCGATTTTAGTGGTGGCTGATATCATCATGATCTTGACTGGGTATGTGGCAGAAACGATGTTGAACCGTGGCGGTCAACCGATGGTTGCATGGGCCTTTTATTTTGTCAGCTGCCTAGCATTTTTGGGCGTGGCTGGTGTTTTGTATACCGTAGTTTCCAAAGCGCAGGAAGATTCCTTAGGTCCGATTTCAGATGCCTTGAGCAAGATGAAATTGTTTATTGTTTTCGGCTGGCTCATCTACCCTTTAGGATTTGCCATTGCGTTATTAGCCGGCGGTGATACACCGAAGGTCGTACGCGAATTAGTGTACAACTTTGCTGACCTGTTCAATAAAGTGGGTTTTGGTCTGATTGCGCTTTTTGCAGCGAAACAAATCGCAAAAGACCGTGCTCTAAAGGATCAGTTATCTGATATTTAAGTTCTGTCTTGTTCCTGAGTTGTAGGTTCTAAAAAGGTCTGCGCCATGGTGGTACGGACTTTTTTTGATGCCCAATGTAGATGCACTTGCAATATCGTTTTTTTTTGGTTTATACTCGGGACTCATGGTTGATCTGGGTTCTGTGCACCAAAGTGCACAAATAGTATGCGGCGTACAGAGCGAACTGGAATCGTGACAGGTGGAGAAAAATTTCTCCGAACATAACCAGTCATGCTTTTTTAGGGAGACCCGCATGATGTCAATAATATCTCAACTTCTACGTTCCAAAGTTGCACGTATCACCTCCGCAGTAAGCGTCACCACCTCAGCAGTCCTCGCATCCAGCCAAGCGCACGCAGCGTCTAACGCAGTACTGAATCCTAGTGATTTTGTGGGCATTTCGTTTTGGCTAATTTCTATGGCTCTTATCGCATCCACGGTATTTTTCTTCATTGAACGTGATCGCGTTTCGGCTAAATGGAAAACATCCCTCACCGTCTCTGGCTTAGTAACACTCGTTGCTGCAGTGCACTATTTCTACATGCGTGAAGTGTGGGTTTCAACGGGTACATCCCCAACTGTGTTTCGATATATTGATTGGCTAATTACGGTGCCATTGCTGATGATCGAGTTTTATCTCGTGCTGTCAGCTATCGCAAAAGTGCCGGGCGGCGTGTTTTGGCGCTTGCTCATTGGCACAGTAATCATGTTAGTTGGTGGTTATTTGGGTGAGGCTGGCTACATGCCTGTGTTACCAGCATTCATCATTGGCATGGCTGGCTGGGCGTTTATTTTGTACGAGATTTTCTTAGGCCAAGCTGGTCGTATGAACGCTGAAATGGCGCCACCGGCGGTGCAATCTGCATTCAAGTTAATGCGCTGGATTGTAACTATCGGCTGGGCTATTTATCCAATTGGCTATTTCTTTGGGTACTTTACTGGAAGCAGTCCAGCCGCAAGTGCAAACGCGCTGAACATCATCTATAACCTTGCTGACGTGTTAAATAAAATTGCGTTCGGTATTATTATTTGGATGGTTGCCGTAAGTGAGACAGATCGCATGCAAAACGGGTCCAAATAGGTCTTGTTTCTATCCACCGTGAACCGGAGCTCTCTGGTTCACGGAACTGCACTTTTGCATGCTAATTGTGGTAATTGTAGTCATCGCGACGCGGTAAACCATGTCTAAAATTGCGGTAAATTCCATGCGTAATATCCCAATCTTGCGGGCAGTTGTGCAACCAAACGCTTCGCGTATGTCTGAATTATTAGCAGGTGTTGAAACCCGCATGCTTAATCTAGTGCGCCCAATTGCAGCCGATTTATTGGTGCCTGCGCAAGCGTTCTATACTTGCACTGATTTCGCCACCACTGCTGGTGACGCGAGTTATTACCATTTGCAAGCGGGCGGCCAACGGATGCGGGCGCGTTTAGCTTTGCATGCCAGTGTAGCGCTCGGTTTGTCTGAAGCCGATGCCATCACGATTGCGGCAGCGGTGGAACTTCTACATAATGCTTCGTTGATTCATGATGATTTGCAGGATCGGGATACTAGCCGTCGCGGTCGTGAAACGGCTTGGTTTCGATTCGGCGATAATGCCGCAATTTGCAGCGGTGATTTAATGTTGTCTGCGGCCTACGCGGCCTTGGCTACGTTTAGCAAGTCGCAATATATTGGCCAGCTACTAATCACCATGCATGCCAATACTGCTGCTGCCGTTGAAGGCCAACTTGTTGATTTAAATATGGCGGCTATAAACCATCAAAATTCCGAGCGCTACGACATCTCGGCATGGTTGAGCTATTACAAAAAAATTGCGCAAGCAAAATCCGGTGCCTTGCTTCGTCTGCCGCTAGAATTAGCTCTTACCGGTGCTGGGATGGCGGAACATGCGCACCTTGGTAGAAATGCCGCAAACGCCTTTGCGCTTGGCTATCAGATAGCCGACGATATTAGCGACGTTGAACATGATCGAGGAACTGCGGTGGCAACATCGTTTACTCCACTCATGAATGCTAATATTGTCGCCGAGAAAAATGCGCCTACTCCAAACTCCAGATGCAATATCGTGCTCCTGCTTGAGCAACAACAAAGCGATAGGATGGCGTCATGCCACTCTCAAAAGGATATCAAGTTGGCCGCCAACAACGCGGCCAAGGCACTGGCACAGGAACATCTTGAGACGGCGATTGCACATTCAAAGATGCTGCCTTGTTCTGCTGGTGCATTCTTGCAGGAATTAGCACAAAAATTAGCAACGAAGCTCGCAAATACAAAACTTCATTAGCGGAATAGTGGGAATTTACGCTAGTTACTTTATACTTTGCAAATAGTCTCAAGAATGCCTATTTTAGGGAATCTAAACATATTTTAGCTTTGAATATGTGAGGCAATAATGCATAGCAATGCACTTTCATGTGCAGTAGCTATATTTTTTGAAAGCTATTTAAACCCAATGCAGCAATTTATTGAATCGCATCCACCTAATTTAGAGCAGCCCACCCATTCGATCGTTATCGGCGCAGGCTTTGGCGGCATCGCCTCATGCTTGCGTCTGCGTGCGCTAGGACATCGCGTGACCTTGCTAGAGCGCGGTGCCAGCTTAGGCGGGCGGGCGCGGGTGGTGGAGCAGGATGGCTTTAGTTTTGATGCGGGGCCGACAGTGCTTACGGCACCCGAATTATTTTCGGAACTGTTCGCGCTATTTGGTAAAAAACGCGAGGATTACATTCAGTTCTTGCCCGTTACGCCGTGGTACCGAATGCAGTTTAATGATGGGCGTTTTTTAGATTACGGTGCAGATTTAGATGACACCGTGCGCCAAGCAGAAACCTTTGCAAGCGGCGATGGTCAAGGCTATTTAAACTTATTGGCGCATGCTGAAGCATTGTACAAAATCGGCTACGAGCAGCTTGCTGATGTGTCGTTTGCTTCAATCTGGACTCTCCTAAAAGCGACGCCACAAATGCTCAAACTACGTTGCGATCGCAGCGTGGCACAGCTCGTAAATAAATATCTAAAAAGCCCCGAGATGCGGCAGGCTTTTAGCGTACATCCGCTCCTCGTAGGTGGTAATCCACTTAAAACCACATCTATTTATTGTTTGATTCATGCTCTTGAGCGGCGCGGTGGCGTGTGGTTTGCGCGCGGCGGCACTGGTGCTTTAGTGACGGCGTTAGCAAAGCTGATGGCGGAGGAGGGCATTAGTGTGCGCTTGAACGCGGACGTAACGCAGTTACTCTTTCATGATGATGCGGTGAAGACGCCCGTAATACGTGGTGTCTTGCTTACCGATGGCGAAGTCATCGCGGCTGATAATGTTGTATGTAATGTAGACCCCCCGTTTGTTTATCAGTATATGTTGGGTGAGGTGCAATCACCACGCTGGCACCAAGATCGTGTGAAAAAGATGCATTATTCGATGGGCTTGTTTGTCGTGTTTTTTGGCACACGGGGGCGCTATGAAAACATCAAACACCACACGATTTTGTTTGGTGGTCAGTTTGAACGAGAGTTAACAGCGGTATTCGATAAGCATCAGCTTGAACCAAATTTTAGTCTTTATCTACATCGCCCGACAGCCACAGATTCAGCAATGGCACCATCTGATTGCGATGCGTTTTATGCCTTAGTGGCTGTGCCAAATTGCCAAAGTAATCTTGATTGGAATATTGAAGGCCCAGCCTTGCAGGAGCGGGTGTTTGATCGTCTTGAGGCTACCTTGATGCCCGATTTGCGGCAGCGCTTGCTTACGGCATCACACCATACGCCCAACTACTTTCGCGATACCTTGAATACGTTTAACGGCAGTGGTTTTTCAATTGCACCTGAATTTACGCAGTCCGCTTGGTTTCGCTTTCACAATAAAGCCGAAGGATTGAAAAACCTTTATTTTGTGGGTGCAGGTACGCATCCTGGTGCGGGTGTGCCGGGCGTGATTAACTCGGCCAAAGTGTTGGAAAAGGTGCTGCGTGCAAAGCACTAATTCAACCTTATTGCAAGCTGCCACAGTTGCTGTGACGCCATCAGCAAACTTTGCGGCGCTGATGCGACGCCGTGGTAAATCGTTTTATTTAGCCTCTTTGGTGCTGCCGCGAGTGGTTGCGAGCCGTGCGGTGGCGTTGTATGCATTTTGTCGGCAGGTGGATGATATTGCT
>JANMDR010000048.1:0-65855 GCA_031376425.1 Betaproteobacteria bacterium | reverse complement strand
TTGGGCAATGTGTCGACGCTCAGCTTCGTCAACACCACCGTGTTGGGGGTATTGCGCAATCAATCGCCGCCGTCGAAAAAACTCGGCGTCGATGTTTCCATCGGCGCGCAATATCGACCGTTCATGTCGCAAAACGTGGTCGTCAATGCCTCTGCCGCCGCACTGCTGCCCGGGAAGGGTCTCAAACAACTGTACGACGAAGACAAACGCGGCGCACAGTATTCATTGCTGCTTAACTTGTTAGTGACGTACTGAAAATGAAAACGCATTTGGGAACTTCTATTGCCCCCCAAAATCCTGTCATCCTCGCGAACGCGGGGATCCATTTTTCGTTATCTTTTGATTGTTTTCAAAACTTGGATCTCCGCGTTCGCGAGGATGACAGGGCAAATGGAAGTACCCATATATCAAACTCTAGCACTGGCGAGGCTTTCCGCGCATTAATGCCCCGTAACGCCCGCCAGTGCTTGAGTTTTGTTTTGACTCCATGGATAAACTTGGCTGCGCGAAGAGTAGTCACCAACACGGGGACACACGCTTTTCATCGGTGTCTATTTGCGTTCATTTGCGCTTACCTGCTAATGCTGCCCAGCGCGCAAGCCCGCGCCGACATGCAGCCACTTGCCATCGCCTATTCATCCGCACCTCCCGCGCCCGAACGCCAATCGGTGATGGATGCTGAGCGCAAATCGACCGGCTGTGTCACCTGCCACACCGGTACCGATCGCCACACCATGCACCAGAATCCGGCCGTGATATTGGGATGCACCGATTGCCACGGCGGCGATGTTTCGGTCAGACGACCCGCCAACAAGTCACAAAAAGCCGAAGACTCCGCCGCCCACACGATGGCAATGAATCGCGCGCACATCAATCCGCGATTTCCAAAGGCCTGGAATTGGCCCGCTTCGAACAACCCCGAAGGCTCATACACCTTGCTCAACAAAGAGGCGAAGGAATTCATCCGCTTTATCAATCCGGGCGATCTGCGCGTGGCGCGCGAGGCGTGCGGGGCGTGCCATCTGGAAACCGTGCAAGCCGTCGAACGCAGCCTCATGGCCACCAGCGCGATGCTGTGGGGCGGCGCGGCATACAACAACGGCATATTGCCCTACAAGCGCTACATTCTGGGTGAGGCCTATACGGCGGAGGGCATCGGTGCCGCGTTGAAAAATCCGGTACCTGTCAACGAGCACATGACCAGGATGGGCATACTGCCTTCGCTCGCACCGTTGCCTGCGTGGGAAACGATTCCGCCCGGCGATATTTTTCGCGTGTTCGAGCGTGGCGGACGCGTGATCAGTTCGCAATTTCCGGAAGTCGGCATTCCGAATAACAGCGGCGCGTTGCAAAAACTCGATGAACCGGGACGACCTGACATCAAGCAATCGAATCGCGGGCCCGGCACCGGGCAGCGCATCGCGGTACCGGTGATCAATATCACCAAGACGCGTTTGAACGATCCGCATCTGTGGTTTCTCGGCACCAACGAACAACCAGGGGACTACCGCTCATCAGGCTGCACGGCATGCCACACGGTCTATGCCAATGACCGAAACGTCAAACATTCCGGGCCATACGCCAAGTTTGGCCATGAAGGCAAATCGCAGAGCGCGGATCCGACCATTCCCAAGAATCGCCCGGGCCATCCCCTGAAACACGAATTCACGCGCGCGATTCCATCGTCGCAGTGCATGGTCTGTCACATGCATCAGCCGAATATTTTCGTCAATAGCTTCTATGGCACAACGATGTGGGATTATGAATCTGACGCGCCCTCAATGTGGCCCAAGCAGCAAAAATACCCCACCGATACCGAGATCAGTAAAACCCTCAAACGCAACCCTGAGGAAGCTGCCATACGGGGCTTATGGGGCAATCCAGAATTCTCTAAAAAAGTGTCGGAACTCAATCCCACTTTAAAAGATGGGCAATTTGCTGACTATCACGGCCACGGCTGGAATTTTCGCTACGTCTATAAACGTGACCGCAAAGGCACTTTGTTGGACAAAGAAAGCAAACCTGTTGCCGATACTGACCCAGAAAAATTTAAAAAAGCGGTGCACCTTACATCGATACATTTAGATGTGGGCATGCAATGCGTTGATTGCCATTTTGTGCAGGATGCCCACGGCAATGGCCACATCTATGGCGAGGTTGCCGCAGCGGTAGAAATTGACTGTGCCGACTGCCACGGCACCGCCAACAAATATCCGACCCTGCGCACCAGCGGACCTGCAGCCAAACCCGGCGGCAGAGATTTGCTCACCTTGCGTACCCAAGATGGTCGCAAGCGTTTTGAATGGAAAGACGACAAACTTTATCAACGCTCAGCCCTCGATCCAAAACTAGAATGGGAAATGAGTTTGGTTAAAAATAGCGTAACCGAAGGGCACCCAAAATATAATGAAAAAGCCGCGCGCGCCAAGCTCATGCATAGCGGCCAAAGTGGCCGTGATGGCGCATGGGGCGCTGTTAATGATAGCGCGGGAGTCGCTACCAACAGCAATGCCCAATACGCCCACAATGAAGACAAAATGACCTGCTATTCATGCCATCTTTCCTGGACTACCTCCTGCGGTGGCTGTCATTTGCCCATTCAAGCCAATGCCAAAACCGAGCGTCTTCACTACGAAGGCGGTGAAACCCGCAATTTTGCCACCTATAACCCCCAAGTTGCCCGCGACGATATGTTTCAACTAGGTCGCCACGGCACAGTGAAAGGCTCGCGCATTACACCGGTGCGCTCTAGCTCAGCACTGGTATTGAGTTCCACCAATGCCAACCGCGAAAAAATTTACATCCAACAACCACCGATTGCTGCCAGCGGCTTTTCTTCACAAGCGTTTGCGCCCCACTATCCGCATACTGAACGCAAAACTGAAACTAAAACCTGTAGCGATTGCCATTTAAGTGGAGCCAATGACAACAATGCCATCATGGCGCAGCTACTTTTACAGGGCACCAATTTCGTCAACTTCATCGGCTTCAATGCGTGGGTAGGTAGCGCTAGCAATGTAGAAGCAGTACAAGTTACGGAGTGGGATGAACCGCAATCAGTCATTGGCAGCTACTTACAAAAATACGCCTACCCTGACTACTTTGCCAATCATCAAAAGCGCAATTTAGAATTAACTGAAGCACATGACCATAGTACGCGTGGTGCCGTGCGCTGCTTACAGCTACGTGGCGAATATCTGTTTGTAGCCGAAGGTGCTGGTGGGTTTAGGGTTTATGATGTTGCCAACATTGCCAATAAGGGCGTATCGCAGCGGATTATTAGCGCCCCATTTTCACCACTTGGCCAAGATGCACACATCGCAACTAAAAACGCAACATGCATGGCGCTACCCACCAATCAGCCTATTGCACCAGAACGGAATAACGGTGATTTGATGCGCATCACCAATGAAGAGCAACCGTTTCATCCTATGTATCACTATGCCTTTATTGTTGATGCGGTAGAAGGCCTGATCGTTACCAATGTTGATACCTTTGCTGACGGCGAGCCACGCAATAATTTCATAAAACGCAGCATAACTTGGAACGAAAATGGGGTGCTTAATGGCGCACGCCATATCACCCTAGGCGGTCACTATGCCTACATCGCTACCGACGCAGGGTTGGTGATCTTGAACCTTGATGATCCGCTAAAGCCCCGTATTTCTGCCACCTTAGCGCTATCTGATACGCGCGCAAGCGCCTTGCAGTTCCGGTATTTATTCATCACAACAGCTGCGGGCATGCAAACAGTTGATGTCACCAACCCTGCTCAACCTAAACTGATTGAATCCGCAAATATTGTGCTTGGCGATGCACACGGTGTGTACGTGGCGCGTACGTATGCCTATGTTGCTGCCGGCAAAGATGGCTTAGTTATCATTGACGTTGAAAAACCCCTTGCCCCAAAAATAATTACCCGCTACACCGCTGATGGTAGGATTAATGATGCGCAAGCGGTGGTGATTGGCTCTACCAATGCATCGCTATTTGCCTATGTAGCGGATGGTGAGAATGGTTTAAAAGTTGTACAACTTACCAGCCCCGATTCACAACCAAAGTTTTATGGCTTTTCACCTGAGCCTAAGCCACAATTGATTGCTTGGCGTAAAACCAAATCGGCGGCACTGGGGCTTGCCAAAGGCTTAGACCGCGACCGAGCGGTAGATGAAACCGGTGGGCAAATTGCGGTGTTTGGGCGCATTGGTTCACGGCCATTCAATGCCGCTGAAATGGCAAAGTTCTACAAAAATCCCGACGGCTCCTTATGGACAGTAGCGGACGAAATTAAGAAAGTAGGAGTACGAAAATGATGCTGCAAACCAGGTTAGGACGCATCGTTACTTATTGTATTGTTAGCCTTATCGTTATGGTCACTACTGCCGCTAATGATGTGACGGCGCAAGTGCCACCAACAACACAAGCCTCCTTACCTTATCATTCCAAGAATCAAACCTTAGGTACCGTAACCTGTGCGTCTAGCCTTTGCCACGGCTCGGTAAAACTTTGGAAAGAGTCCAATGTGCTACAAAATGAATACCTCACATGGTCGCGCATGGACAAGCATGCACGCGCCTACAGCGTGTTACTGAACGACCGTTCCCAGCGCATTGCCAAGAACTTAAACCTCTCGCAACCCTCACACGAAGCAAAAATTTGCCTCGATTGTCATGCGCATGTGGTGCCTGAAAATAAACGCGGTGAGCGGTTTGTAATGACTGACGGTATCACCTGTGAAAGCTGCCACGGCCCTGCCGAGAAGTGGATTAAAACGCATGTTGAACCAGTGCCGGCGGGTGTCAGCCAAGCAAGCCAGCACGCAAAAAATATTGCCGATGGTATGTTTCCTACGTCCGACGCAACAAGCCGCGCCAGTCTTTGCATGTCATGCCATTTCGGCAATCAAGATAAATTCGTTAATCACCGCATGATGGCTGCTGGCCACCCACGCTTAAGCTTCGAGCTTGATACTTTCACCGAGTTAGCGCCAAAGCACTTTATCATTGACCAAGATTATGCCGCGCGTAAACAAGTTTGGGATGGTGCAAAAACCTGGGGGGTAGGTCAAGCATTAGCAGTGGCTGAAACCATGCGGATGCTACAAGACCCCAAACATGGGCGTGATGGGCTATTTCCAGAATTAGTGTTATTTGATTGCCACGCCTGCCACCACCCCATGGCTGAAAATCGCTGGCAGCCTAAAACTGCGCTAGGCGGACGCGTTGCACCCGGCTTAGTACGTTTAAATGATTCAAGCATGCTCATGCTCCGCGCTATTGCGACGGTGATTGATCCAAAGCTAGGGGCTGCAGTGAGCGCACAAACGCAAAAACTGCATCGCGCTATTGCTGGCGAAACTAAAGGTGTTGCTGATCCGATGACGGAAGCGGCCAATTTACAATCCCTTGCTATCAATGCCTCACGCATCATTGCCGATACCAATTTTTCGAGCGCCACCATGATTGAAGTATTGCATCGCTTAATTGACGACGGTGCACTAAATGGCTATAGCGACTTTGCTGCTGCCGAGCAAGCCACTCTATCCATCGGCAGCATTGGTGCGTTTTTGGCAAAACGCGGTGCTTTAACGCAACCGCAAGAATTTAATAAGCAATTACGAAAACTCAATATTGCGTTGAAAAATGATGAGCAGTTTAAACCGAAAGAATTTGCGCTGCTGCTCAAAAGCTTAAAAACCACAACTACAAACAAAACTTCCGAACCTATTAAGTCAGCCCATGCCGGAGCAAAACCATGAGCACCCAAAGCGACACCACCGATGCCTGTTTTGATATAGCCATTATTGGCTCAGGTCCAGCCGGTATTTCTGCAGCCAGCCATGCGGCTGAACTAAAAGTTTCCCATGTGTTGCTAGAGGCGCAAGCAAGCCATTTTGCCGATACGATTTTCAAATATCAGCGTGGCAAACATGTCATGGCTGAACCTACCGTTTTACCATTGCGTAGCCCGCTAGACTTTGCTGAGGGTACAAGGGAAAAAATCCTAGGCGTATGGGAAACGCAATTGAAAGCGCTGGGGGTTAATTTGCAATTTAGCTCCCAAGTTAGCAGCATAAAGGGCGAAAAAGGCAATTTCACCATTGCCCTTGCCAGTGGCAAAACAGTGCAAGCAAAACATATCATCCTCGCCATCGGTTTACAGGGCAACTTGCGTACCCTTGGCGTACCCGGGGAAAATTTGCCCAACGTACAATATCAGCTTGATGACCCAGAAGAGTTTAGCGACGAAACTATTATTGTGGTGGGTGCTGGTGATGCAGCAATTGAAAATGCGCTCGCGCTAGCCAAACAAAATCGGGTTATTTTAATTAACCGCAGCGATGAATTTTCGCGGATTAAGGATGGCAATGCGGCGCTGATTTTAGCCGCCGACAAGGCCGACAAAGTTGCCGTGCGTTACAGCACATCAGTAGCACATGTTGAAGCTGCCGAAAAAAGCCCTAGCAATCAATTCCCACTTTCATTTGTTGCCAACACACCGGCAGGACAAGAGACTATACCGTGCCACCGCATCATCGCGCGTCTAGGTGCGATTGCACCGCGTAAATTGGTTGAAAGCTTCGGCATTCAATTTCCTAACGCCAATATGGATGCGATTCCTGCGCTTTCAGAACGCTATGAATCCAATGTTCCAGGTTTGTATATTATTGGTGCACTAGGCGGCTATCCCCTGATTAAGCAAGCAATGAATCAGGGCTATGAGGCGGTTGAGTATATATTAGGCAATAATGTAGAACCTGCAGATGAGCCGGTATTGCGCGCTAAATTTAAAGGCATCAAAATTAGTAGCGTGGCCGAAGCCGTGCAAACAATCCAATCCAGCGTTCCGCTGCTATCAAGTCTAACGCAGTTGCAATTGCGTGAATTGTTGATGGAAAGCCAAATCCATCTTCACAATGCCAACGAAGTGGTATTTAATCGAAATGATTACACCAATTCTTTTTACTCCATTGTTTCTGGAAAGGTAAGCGTTGAATTTACGGATGCCAAAGGTCAACCGATTAAATTCGAGTTAGGCAAGGGCGAGTTTTTTGGCGAGATGGGCTTGCTTTCAGGTCGCCGGCGCACCGCCACTATCCGTACCAGCGAGCAGACCCAGTTATTAGAAACACCACGCCGCAGCATGTTGAAGCTATTAGCATCCGTAGAGTCGGTTCGCAAAATGCTTGATTCCGTGATGATGAAACGCGTAGTGCGGCAAACCCTATCGCAAGACCTCTGGGATCATCAAGTTGATTATCTAGTGGAAAGCGCGACCCTAAAACGGTTCGCGACAAATCAGGCGCTGTTTACCGAAGGCGATACTGCCGATGGTCTCTACTTAATCCGGCGTGGTTCTGTTACGGTATCACGCACCATTGCCGGAAAAGAAATCGTACTATCCTATGTAGCCGCCGGAAATTACGTCGGCGAAATGGCGATGCTCTCTGATGCGCCACGCTCAGCCACAGTGCGCGCGGCAGTACCTACAGAAGCCATTTTGCTTGAAGCCGCAAGGCTTACGGAAATAATGGCTAGTAATACGGGGATTGCTACAAAACTAGGCGCGCAATCAATGCAGCGCATCAAGAGCAATCAGGAAATGGAAACAAAATCGGAATCAGGCAATATTATTTCTTTCCTGATGCAGCAAGGTTTAGGGGAGGCTACCGATGTTTTGCTTATTGATGAAAGCCTGTGCATTCGTTGCAATAATTGCGAGAAAGCCTGCGCTGAAACTCATGACGGCACATCCCGACTCAACCGCGAAGCAGGGCCTACATTCGCACAAATTCATGTACCCACATCCTGCCGCCATTGCGAACATCCCCACTGCATGAAAGATTGCCCTCCAGACGCCATCAGACGCTCTGCAAACGGCGAAGTCTATATTGCCGATACGTGCATAGGCTGTGGTAATTGCGAGCGCAATTGCCCATATGGCGTGATCCAAATGGCGGCAAGTGAGCCAAAAGCAAAACGGCCATCGCTAATTTCATGGCTCATGTTCGGTTTGGGTCAAGAACCGGGCGTAGCAAAGGTCAATAAAGACAAATCGCTGCCAAAGAAAGCGGTAAAGTGCGATATGTGCAAAGACCAAGCAGGTGGTGCTGCCTGCGTACGCTCATGCCCAACTGGTGCGGCGATACGGGTAGCGCCGGAGAAATTCCTCGCTTATACGAGCGGAACGGAGTAGAAAGACAATTTAACATCGCGCTAAATCCAGTTTAAAACTTTCTGCGTAGTGTTGATGTAAGGGATGCGGAAACTGCCAATATCCCATTTTTGAACGCACTGACGGGCGCATTGCGTTGTTGTTCCTCAGTTGTGTGGCCAGCCACACTGCCTTCGGAACGCCTAGCACTGCATCTCGTCAGCACCCCCCAAAACGGGACGTTAACAATTTCCGCACCCCTAAGCAGTATTTGCAGCTTCTTCAAACTATTTCAGAAAGAATCAATTCATGGAATTTAATTCTCTTTCCCGTAAAACGAAAACGCTAGGCTTGCTTTTGGCACCAGCACTTTTAGCCGTCAGCACTGTTAGCCATGCCCAAGCACCAGCGGCTGAAACCACCCCTGCGATTCCGACCACTTTTTCCTCTAAACTCCTGCTCACTGGCGGGGTATCGAGTATTGAAGGCACAGCTGGCGGTGGCTTAACGCCGTGGGCGGTCATTGGCGGTAATGGCACTGCTGATCAATTTGGCGCAAATTTATTCGCCACTAATGTACGCGCAAAAGACTATAACTTAGCGGTAGTAGGCGGGTTAATTGGCATCTATGATCGTGCCGAACTCTCATTTGCCAAACAAACCTTTGATACGCGGGACGTTGGCGGACTGTTAGGGTTAGGCAATGGCTATAAGTTTGAGCAACAAATCGTTGGTTTAAAAGTACGCGTAGCTGGTGATGCTGTGTTGGAACAGGATAGCCTCCTACCGCAAATTGCTGTTGGTTTGCAGTATAAAAAAAATAATCGCGGGCAATTACTCGCAGCCCTCGGCATTCCCAAGGATAAAGGCACTGATCTATATGTATCGGCGACTAAGCTCTTTTTGAGCACCAGTATTTTAGTCAACGGCACCCTGCGCTTCACTAAAGCTAACCAAACTGGAATTCTAGGCTTCAATACGGGTAGCTATAAACCAAAACTCGAAGGCTCCATTGCTTATTTGCTACGACGCGACCTAGCCATTGGCGCTGAATTCCGCGCCAAGCCGGACAAACTCGGTTTCAAAGAAGATAACTGGGCGGATATTTTTGTCGCTTGGGCGCCAACCAAGAATGTGTCCGTCACCTTAGCCTATGCAGACCTTGGCAATATCGTGATTAAAGACAAGCAACGTGCCACTTATATTTCAGTTCAAGCTGGCTTCTAACTAATTTAGTAGCTCAATCAATTTTGTATTAAAGGAAAACCCTCATGAATCTCATCATCACTAAACGTATTTTTGTAAGCCTCGCCGCAATAGCTATCTTGCTTAGCGGCACTTTTTTAACCCAAAATGCTCTGGCTCAAGAAGGCGCGCGTTTGACCGGCACCGAAACATTTAAAGAGTTCGGTGGCAAAGCCGGTCTTGAAAAAATCATGGATACGTTTTGGCTTAATTTGCTTGAAGACCCGCGCACTAAACCGTTTTTTACCGAAACAGAACCGGCGAATTTTAAAAAGCAATTAGTTGATCAAACCTGTGAAATTATGAACGGTGGCTGCGAATACAAAGGCGGCAAGATGAAGCCGATTCATGCTGGCCACCTCATTAAGCGCGAGCACTTCAATGCCCTCGTAGAACAATTGCAAAGGGCGATGGAAACACACGGCGTACCCTTTGCCGCACAAAACAAGTTGTTAGCGGCACTAGCGCCTATGCATCGCGATATTGTCACTAAGCAGTAATACGTAAATAGTTGAAAAGCGCTGCACTAAAAATCAGCGTCATATTTTTGCCACAATGTATCTCAATTTGCTGTAATTGCTGCACAAAGCAAGCACTGTTTAAGCCTTAAATGATGATGTGCCTAATGTACTAATGCCTTTATACCCTAGCGCACATCACATTTAAGGAGAGCAAGATGAAGTATTCCAGAGCAACTCGCATCGAAAGAGTAACAGTTTTTGTCCACGCAGCCACTGCCACAATTATGGTTGCAGCAGCCATCGCGGCATCCTTGGTTTTCGTCACTTTTGTTGAAACGCACTCGATTACGCAAGCGCCACCAGAACACGAGGTAAAAACTGATTTATTTGAATCATTAGAACAACAAGCTAATAGTGCTGCTGCAAATTTTAATGGCACTTGATACTGCAAAGTAACTTATTACTTAACCTCCAACCATGCATATAAGTGTAAATTTTAGTGTTCAGTCACATGCGCAGACACGCGCCAACATATCAGCAAATTTAGGCCAACACCTAAACGCGTTTATAATTGGCCGCATGAATGGATCCACTAAAACTCGCGCGTCAAAAACGCCAGCTACCGTTGCCAATACGCCAATGGTGGCAGACACCAATGCCGGTATCGATGCGCAAGCCAGCGCTAAGCGCGATGCCGAAAACTTGCGCTTGTGGTCGCTGGTGCAAGCAATGGCAAGGCAAGAACAGCAAGCGCTATCGCAGTTTTACGATGCCACCATGCGCCGCGTATTCACCATTGCCCAACGCATTGTGCAACGTCATGAATTAGCCGAAGAAGTAGTATCCGACACCTATATGCAGGCTTGGCGCGAGGCTGATCGTTATGATGCTTCACGTGGGCGTGTGCTTGCATGGTTGCTCATCATTGCGCGTAGTCGCGCGCTAGATTGCTTGCGCCGTCAAGATGAGGCGATATCCCATCCCGATCCCCACCTATTGCAGGATGGTGCAATTGATGAAGAAGGTGAAGTGCAACTGAACGAGGGTGCGTCAAGCTTCGCTTCCCCCCCCGATTTGCTCGTCACCACGGAACGCAACACTGTACTCCACCAAGCGCTACTTACTTTGGCACCTATAGAACGTCAGATGCTAGCCTTGGCATTTTTTCGCGGCTTGAGCCACGCTGAAATTGCCGCACATTCAGGATTGGCGCTAGGTACCGTAAAAACCCACATTCGCCGCGCCTTAACATCGCTACGTGCCGCTCTTGGCGACGATGTAGCCGAATATATTTAATGAGATCACCATGCGCGCAAACTTAAAAAACACGCCCAACACGCCAGAAATACTCAGCACCAATTTACTCGCCTCGATTGCGCAAAATTTAGCGCTAGTTGAAGTCGCGCCCACGCGCAGTACACGGGTAAAAGAAGCTCTCATGATGTGGGCGGCAACAGAAAAAAGCTCGCCTAAAAAATCTACCGTGTCCGCAACAGATGCGGCTAATCACATCGACACAAAAATTAGTACGCAACATGCATTTAGCGGCGCAACGGCCACAAAGTGGCGTCCTATCAATCCGCTGGTTTCGATGCAAATACTGCATGACGATGGTGAAACCCTTTCTTGGTACGCCCGCTTCCAACCAGGTGGCAGCCTACCTGCGCACGATCATACTGGCGATGAAGAAAGTCTCGTCATTAGTGGCTCCTGTTATTTAAACGACCGCTTAATGCAGGTAGGTGACTATCAACTTTGCCGTCCCGGTTCGCGCCACGATAATGTCTATAGTGAACACGGCTGCTTGCTGTTTATTCGCACACCTAAAGCGATGCTACGTGGCTTTGCACAGCATGATAGTAACGCCAGAGTAAGCGCCTCGTAAACCCGCATAAGCTCCACAAATAACCTGAAAATCCCTGTTTTAGAGGGTTTTCAGATTTTTTAACTTTCTAACTCCTAAAGCCGACGGTACTTGTCAAGCGCATCTTAAATTTCCGGAAATAATTAGCGTATATTTATGTTCTGCATTGCCGAGATGCTCTACATTAGCGCTCGCTCTCAACACGTTTTTTAACATCTACTCTAAAAAGAAATCACTATGTCCAAAACCATCGAAGTAACCCGTGCCGTCTATGAACAACGTGGTCCGGTACCGCAAGAATCCATCGCTGCCGTTAAACAAACTTTGCCCGCACTCACACCCAGCCAAGTACTGATTGAGGTATTGGCATCCCCCATCAACCCTTCTGATGTACTCACTTTAACTGGTACCTATGGCATGTTGCCACCATTGCCAGCAGTGGGCGGTAATGAGGGTGTGGGTAAGGTTGCAGCCATTGGCGATGATGTCATGAGCCTAACTGTGGGGCAAATGGTGCTGCTACCGGTGGGTTCCGGTACTTGGTCAACTCACGTAGTAGCAGATGCCCGCAAAGTAATTGCCGCACCCAAGGGTGCAGACCCCGAACAACTCAGCATGCTGACCGTAAACCCACCCACCGCCTCACTCATGCTTTCTGAATTTGTAGATTTAAAAGAAGGCGATTGGGTAATTCAAAACGCGGCCAATTCTGGCGTGGGTGCCTATTTAGTACAACTAGCAAAACTACGGGGCTTAAAAACTGTGAATATTGTGCGTCGCGATAGCGCTATTGATGGCGTTAAAGCCACCGGCGGCGATGTTGTAATAACGGATGGTAAGGGTCTTGCCAAACGCGTGGCCGAAGCTACCGGCGGCGCAAAAATTATGCTCGGTATTGACGCCGTAGGTGGTGCTGCTACTGACCGCTTGGCTTCGTGCTTGGGTGAAGGCGGTACACTGGTGAATTACGGCATGATGAGTGGCGAGCCTTGCCAAGTTTCACCCGCTAACTTCGTCTTCCGCAATATTACCTTGAAGGGCTTTTGGTTAGCGTTTTGGTTCCGCAATGCCACACCGCAACAACAAGCAGCCACCTTCGGCAGTATCGCCAAGCTTATCGCTGAAGGCAAATTGCACACCGCCATTCATGCCCGTTATGGCTTGAGCCAAATTAAAGAAGCGGTTGCAGCGGCGGCCGCAGATGAACGTAGTGGCAAGATTTTAGTTGTGCCAAGTTTAGGTTAATAGGTTTGGCTACTGTATTACACTAAAGCGAAACTTAAATAGTCTCGCAGTAGACTGGTGAAGCCGAAAATTAAACGTCACCAGTCTTCTAGGTTTAGGCAAGTTGAAACGGATAAACTGAACCAAGCTGCAAAATCTGGGTTAGGCTATCTAATGCGCTGCGTGATTCATTGAGCAATTGCGGATCGCACAAATCGGTTTCTGCCATACGATCGCGATAGTGCTGCTTTACCCAATTCGTCAGCGTGGTGTAAAGCGCTGGCGTCATTAGCACGCCTGAGTTTACTGCAGCCGCTTCAGCCGCGTTTAGTTCTACGCGCAACCGCAAGCATGCGGGTCCACCGCCATTGCGCATACTTTCGCGCAAGTCCATGACCAATACTTTTTTAATTGGTGTAGTCCCACCTTCGGTAAGTGTTTGCAAGTAGTGCCAAACGCGAGCATTCGTTTTACATTCACTGGGCACCAGCAACATCATGCTGCCATCACTTTGGCTTAATAATTGGCTATTAAACAAATACGAACTCACCGCATCCGCCACACTCACCGCGCTAGCTGGCACCACAACTGCAATAAAATTAGCGCCCTGCTTTTGCTGGAGTTGCGCAATAACATTGGCTTGCTCCAAAAATGCTTGCTCGTGGCAAAACAATACATCGCCATTGCCCACCGCAATCACATCATTATGAAATATGCCGGCATCGATCACGTCAGGATGCTGTTGTGCATAGACCACGTGCGCGTCATCTAAGCCATGCAAGCGTGCCACCGCTTGCGAGGCTTCCAAGGTTTGCCGAGCGGGGAAGCGTTTTGGTGCAGGCTTAGTGTTATCAAAGCCTTGGGCACCGTATACAAATAACTCAACACCACGTTTACCATATCCAGCACAAAACCGCGTGTGATTGGCAGCCCCTTCATCACCAAATGCGGGGCAATTGGCGAGGGCATCATGATGCGCAAAGAAATGTGCGTCGGGAAACATGGCACGCAGCAAGCGGCTGGTTTGCGGATGCTCCATTGCTCGGTGAAATTTATTGTTCAAGTTTGCGGCAGTAAAATGTACTCGACCATCTGCAGTATTTGCTGATGGGCTCACTGTCGCCGCATTGGCTGTCCACATCGACGATGCACTGCAGGCGCTATTAAAAATAGCGGGCGCATGCTTCGCAGCCACAGCGATAACCTGAGCATCGCTCCCTGCAAATCCCAATGCTCGCAAAGCGGCTATATTGGGGCGTTCATGCGGCGCAAACACACCTTGGGCAAAGCCTTGATCGTGCAAGGCTTTCATTTTATCTAGCCCCTGCAGCGCCGCAAGCTTTGGGTTTGCAACCACACCCTGATTATTACTTGATGCAATATTGCCGAACGACAAACCACTGTAGTTATGCGTCGGGCCAACTAAACCATCAAAATTAAACTCTCTTGCACCTGCACCGGATAAATTTATTTGCATAACCAATTACCTCACATTACCAAACCGGGGCTAAGACTTTTTGGCATCGACAATGTTGTACTTTCGAGCGATGCTTGCGGATAGGCACAGTAATCAGCAGCGTAGTAGGCGCTAGCGCGATGATTACCACTCGCACCCACGCCACCAAACGGTGCTGCGCTCGATGCTCCCGTGAGCGGTCGATTCCAGTTAACAATACCAGCGCGAATATGCTGCATAAAGTAGGCATATTCGGCACTATTGTTGGAAAGCAAACCGGCTGCCAAACCATACCGTGTTTTATTCGCCAGTTTAACCGCTTGCTCCATCGTGGCGACGCGGTAAACTTGCAACAATGGGCCAAACAATTCTTCGTCAGGAATATTTTTTACCGCATTTACATCTAACAACCCTGGCGACAATAGCCCTGAGAATGGCTTTAACAGCCGCATTTCCGGAAACCCGCGAGCACCACGATCAATCAAACTCGACTGCGCTTGCAACAGTAAGTCAGCCGCCTTAGCGGTAATTACCCCTCCCATAAATGGCTGGGGATCCTCATCAAAACCGCCGACGACAATATCCTGCGTAACTTGCGCTAAACGCGCCAACAAATCTTGGCTACTAATTTTACGCGTGCGCGAGTCAATCACAATCAAACGCCGTGCACAGGTACAACGCTGACCTGCCGAAATAAATGCCGATTGAATAATGCAATGCACTGCTGCATCAAGGTCTTCAGTATCGCCAACGACCAGCGCATTATTACCACCCATCTCCAGTGCTAATATTTTTGCAGTTTCACCTGCCGCTTGGCGGTGCAGCGCATTACCCGTACTAGATGAACCAGTAAAAAATAGCCCGTCAATCTCTGAGTGTGCCGCTAATGAAATACCGGTGTCGCGCCCACCTTGCAATAAACTCAAGACACCGGACGGAAGTCCGGCTTCTTCCCAAATTTTCACAGTCAATTCGGCAACACCGGGTGTGAGTTCGCTCGGCTTAAAAAGCACCGCATTACCGGCCAGCAAAGCCGGTACAATATGGCCATTTGGCAGATGCCCCGGAAAATTATACGGGCCAAATACTGCAACTACGCCATGTGGCCGATGCCGCAATACCGCTTGATGATCAGCAGCTTGCGTGCTGCGCTCACCCGCACGTTCGGCCTGTGCCTGAATTGAAATTTCCACTTTCCCAATCATGGTAGTGACTTCGGTGAGCGACTCCCATTTTGGTTTACCCGTTTCTAATCCGATTTGGGTGGCGAGTGCGTCACGATGCGCTTCCAAGCATTGGGCAAATTTACGCACCAGCGCAATGCGCTGCGCCAAAGGTGCATGTGCCCAAGCCGGTGCAGCGCGACGTGCGGCAACAACAGCGGCATCAACTTGCGCAGCGCTCGCGGCATTACCCTGCCACGCGAGACGCTGATCAGCCGTATTAACGGAGGAAAATTGCGGCCCTTCCCCAGCACACCACTTGCCTGCAATATATTGAACGTTCATTGGGTTCTCTGTTTTTTTAACTGCGCATTACTACCATTTAGCCACGCGCCGATAGCGCTACAACTCTAGCTTGATCCCCAGGCATTAAGTGTAAAGCCTTCAACACTTCCGTACTTAAGGGAATTACAGCCTGTTTCTGTATTTGCGAAAGCGGAACTGCAGATGCCATTACACAAGCTCGAAAATTAATTTTTTGAGTATTGGCTACGATTAAACGCGTAGGCACGCTTTCGGAATTTGTTTGATTCGCGTCCGCATGTTCAGCGGTTGCTACCGTGACAATGATGCTTTGCGATACCGCGCGGACATCATCCACATTGCATTCAACGGTTGGTCCCGCATCAAAAATATCGACGTGCCCCTCGTAACGGAAACCTTCGCTCTCCAACATACTACGGGCGGGCAAGGTTGCCTCGTGCGTTTTACCGATCACCGCTTGCGCCTCCGGCGTTAGAAATGAACTATACAAGGGATGCTTGGGCATGAGCTCTGCCACAAACGACTTCTGCCCAATGCCAGTCAAATAATCCGCCTGCGAAAATTCCATGGAAAAAAAATGGCGGCCTAAACTTTCCCAAAAGGGCGAAGCGCCGTTTTCGTCTGAAACCCCGCGCAATTCAGCAATAATTTTTTGTGAAAAGAGGGAGCGAAACTGGGCAATGAATAAAAAACGGCACTTTGACAATAGCGCCCCATTTTTACCGATGCGATATTCAGGATCTAAAAATAAAGAACAAAGTTCTGAATGCCCCGTATGATCGTTGGACAAAAACAATGTGGGCGTTTGGGTAAAAATACCAAGTTCTTTGGACGCATGCACCACTTGCCCGACACGATAAGAGTACCAAGGCTCACGCAAACCCACAGCAGCCGCAACGGCGCAGGTACCGACGATTTTATTTAACGATAAATCTTCGAGCACAAACATGTAAATTTGCTCAGCAGGCTCCGCCTCCCCTGCAAATGACGCGACTGACGCTGCAATACGCGCCTGCAAGAGTTTTTCGTTATTAGGTAAGGTTGTTAAGCCGATACCGGTCTTGGCAGCGAGCTGGAGCAACGCTGGCAAATCTTCCGTCGCAATGGGGCGAATACACATCATTTTTAGAGTCGCCTATTATTATTTTGGTGCGCAGCATTGGCTGGATTTACTGGGAAGTGCACTGGCACTATGCGCACATCATCGCCATTAACAATTTCTAGCGCAGCCATCATTTCTTCTGACAATACCACCGTATCACCCAAGCCCGCCGCGACATTAGCCAAGGTGGCGCGGAAGCCCTCGGTTTCGGTATTAGCGACAATACAAAGCTGCGCATTCTCCAGCGCTTGCTGACCTAACGGTGTTCCCAGTGAGGGCACACGCGCCGCTGCTTGCGTAGCGATATGCAGCTTCGAACTCAGCGAAGTATCACCGGCGATAGCACGCTTTTTGATATTATTCATTACGCTGCGAAGCCCTGAAATACGGGCATCTACAGTAGGGCCGCCATCAAATATATCAATATAAGTATCGGCTTCAAAACCCTCATCCATCAAAATAGAAAACGGTAATTCGCCCACGGGGTGTAGTTGTCCGATGGCTAGCTTGGCATCAGCGGGTAGCAACGGCACATAGATTGGATATTGCGGCATCAGTTCGGCAATAAATGTCTTGCTGCGCCCCCCCGAAAGCTGTTCTGCTTGCGGATAGCCCATATTGAAAAAACGTTTGCCAACAGCATTCCAGAACGGCGAATTACCTTCGTCATCGCATACGCCTGGGCTTTCGGCAGCGATGCGCTCAGGGAAGCGGTTAGCATGTTCGGCCATGAATAAAAGCCTTGCCCGTGATAACAATTGTGGCAACGCGCCGTCTTGATATTCTGGTTTGATGAAGAATGACGACAGCAGCGCTAACCCCGTTAAATCATGGCATAAATGCAGCGAATGAATTTTATTCGACACGCCCAATTGCTGCGAGGCATGCACAATAATTTCATTACGATAGCTGTAAAAGCGATCATGAAAACCGGCTGACGCTACTATGCCACTAGTGCCAATAACTTCACCAGTAGCAATATTTTCCAGTACAAAAAAATATGATTCCTCCCCGCACACATCTACTTCAGCAGCAAGGGAATGCATGGAATTAGCAATTTTTTCGCGCAGGCGATCGTGATCAGGCGGAAGGGATGTAATACCAACCGCACTCGCCGCCGCAATGGCTTCTACGGCGGATAAATCGGCAAGGCGGCAGGGTCTTAGTACAATCATATGGTAGGTATCTACTCCGCCGCAGCGACGCTTTCTTGAGCTAATAGTTCGACAATTGCGGCTTCAAAACGCTTCATGCCAGCATCAATATCGGCTTTTGTAATGATGAGTGATGGCGCAAAACGCAGCACATCCACACCCGCAATTAAAAACAGCAGATTATGTTTATGACCCATTTTTACGAAATCATTTGCACGACCCTTATATTTAGGCCCTAGTTCCAAGCCCATTAATAAGCCGTCTCCGCGAATATCGCTAAATACGCCATATTTTTTATTGATCGCTTCAAAATGACTGCGCATCCATTGATGGCGCTCACCTACACCGGCTAGCGTTTCTGGATCATTGATAATTTGCATGACTGCCAAAGATGTAGCGCACGCCAGTGGGTTACCACCGTAAGTAGTGCCGTGGGAGCCAACGCCTAATGCTGCCGCAAATTTATTGGTCGTAATCATCGCGCCGATAGGGAAGCCACCACCTAAACCTTTGGCGGAAGTGAGCACGTCGGGCGTAACACCATACTTTTGATACGCGTATAAATACCCTGTGCGTCCCGCGCCGCATTGCACTTCATCAAAAATTAGGACGGCTTGGTGTTCGTCGCATAAATCCCGTAGCCCTTGCAAGAAGGCCTTTGTCGCTGGGTTTACGCCGCCTTCACCTTGAATTGGCTCAACAATCACGGCGCAGGTTTTAGCACTCATGGCAGCGCGTACCGCTTCCAAGTCATTAAATTTTAGGTGCTTAATGTCCGGCGGCAAGGGGCCAAAGCCTTTAGTATATTTAGGGGTACCGCCCGCAGTAACGGTAAACAAAGTGCGGCCATGGAATGAATTATAAAATGAAATAATTTCCGTCTTTTCCGTTAGATATGGCGTATCGCTATTTTTATCTATCGGAAAATTATCTGATGCATATTTGCGCGCCAGTTTCATGGCGGCTTCATTAGCTTCTGCGCCAGAATTACAAAAGAACGCACGATCAGCAAAGGTATTTTCAACTAGAAAACGACCTAATGCCAAGACTGGCTCATTGGTCATGCCGTTCGATACATGCCATAGTTTATTAGCTTGCTCTACTAAGGCAGCAATCACTTTCGGATGCGTATGCCCCAAGGCATTCACCGCAATGCCGCCCGCAAAATCAATAAACTCACGCCCCTCTTGATCCCATAAGCGCGAACCATGGCCGCGGACAGGAATAAATGCCGCAGGTGCATAGTTTTGCACCATCACGGCATCAAATGTGGCGCGCGTAATGCCGTCCGTAGGCACGCTAGCTTGTGAAGTGGGTGAAGTGGATGAGGCGTTCATGGTTGACCTTTCATTCAAGTGGGTGCTACTAATAATAGAGTGCTTTTATGACGATTGTTTGCGGTTTTTCAGCAATCAAGCTTTCACAAACACTAATTATTACACCGCTAGTGTAATCGTGAGCAAAAATAGTGCAATTCAGTTTTGCGACATAGGTTTATACAAATCATGCTTAATCTGCTTCCTTCACGGCTGCAGCAACTTCCAATGGCGATAATGTAGCACTTACACTATGTTGAAACTGATTATCTCGGGCAAAACGTTGATTGCGTTGCTCTCGTGGGGTCACCCCAAAATGGGCGCGATACGCGCTGGAAAAATGGGGGCCGGAGGAAAATCCGCAACTAAGACCAATTTGCAATATTGACTGACTTGTTTGCTGCAACAATTGCCGTGACCGATTAAGCCGCAACTGCAGGTAATAGCGCGAAGGCAAACTTTCTAAATACTGCTTAAATAAACGCTCCAGTTGCCGACGCGACACCCCTACCAGACGCGCAATTTCTTCAGTGGGTAAAGGCTCTTCAAAATTCGCCTCCATGAGCGCGACGGCCTCCGTTAGCTTCGGTTGTCCGCCACCAATCCGTGCCGATATTGGCACCCGCTGATTTTCTGCACCAGAACGCGGGCGTTCCAAGCCAAACTGTTCCACCACCTCGGCGACTAACTCCGCATCGTAACCGCGCCGCAGAATTTCTAGCAGCATATCGAGCACTGCGGCACCGTTTGGGCAGGTAGCACAAGACCCATCAATTTCAAATAAATTACTCGACACCACTACGGCAGGAAAATCTTCTGCAAACAAGGACACATAAGTCCAATCAATAGTGGCGCGCAAGCCGTTCATCAATCCGGCACGCGCCAATAAATATGCACCAGTGCCGATGCCACCGACCATAGGTGTTATCCCATTTTGGCTTGGCAACATGCGGCTATTGAGATTACGCAACCAACTGATCACCGTTTCAAACCCACGCTGCGGCAGCGGACTAGCACTGAGCACTAACAACATATTGAGCGCGCCGACATCAGCGATGGCTGTATGCACGGCAATTGAAATACCGCAACTAGATGTAACCGCAGTACCAGCCTCGGACAGCAACACAACTTCAAAGTGGTCATACTCTAGCAATTGATTTACTTGGTTGTACAACTCCGTACAGCTAGCCATGGAGGCCAAAGAAAATTTTGGCAGCAGCAATAATCCAATCCGTTGGGTCGTTTGCTCCTGTTGCGCAGCTCGGGGCGTCATTGCAGAAGTCAAATCACTCTCGCGACTAAACTGCAACGCGGTAACCATAAGCTATTTCAAATTACCGGATAAAAATTGCTGTAACCGCTCACTTTGCGGCCGCGATAATACTTCCCGTGGATCACCTTGTTCTTCAATCAGCCCCTTGTGCAAGAACACCACATGATTCGATACCTCGCGTGCAAAGCCCATTTCATGGGTTACAACAATCATAGTGCGTCCTTCCGCCGCTAAATCACGCATGACTTTTAGCACCTCGCCAACCAACTCCGGATCAAGAGCAGACGTAGGTTCATCGAATAACATGACCTCCGGCTCCATTGCTAACGCTCTGGCAATTGCCACCCGCTGCGCCTCACCGCCAGATAAATGCGCCGGGTAGGTATCGCTGCGGTGTGCCACGCCAACCCGTTCCAATAGAGCCTTGGCACGTTCTATCGCTTGCACTTTAGACAAACCTAAAACATGAATCGGCGCTTCGATAACATTCTCTAGCGCGGTCATATGCGCCCATAAATTAAAATGCTGAAACACCATTGCCAGCTTGGTACGCATCCGCTGCAATTGCGGCAAATCGGCCGCTTTAAGCGCCCCCGCTTTGTCAGGAACCAGCTTCAAGACCTCGCCGCAAACGGTAATCTTGCCTTCGTGGGGCGCCTCTAACATATTGATGCAGCGCAGCATGGTACTTTTGCCAGAGCCACTTGAGCCGATCACGCTGATCACGCTGCCAGCATTGGCCGATAGCGAAACGCCGCGCAGTACTTCATTGCTGCCATAGCGCTTTTTTAGATTTTCAACGAGGAGTTTTTGCATATTTTTCAATAAATTTCAACGCTAATGAAGCTTTTAAGATGGCATTTAGACCCCTATTTTAGGGCATCTACAGTCTATGCACTGAGTAAATTTCCAGTTCTAAATGCCTCGGCACTAGCCACTTTAGCCAAGCGCATACCAGCAGTTGCAAAGTAACGATTTTCGCGCGCATACAACACCCCTGAAGTTTGGCAGTAAACCTGCTTTACCGCGCCGCTTAAAGGGTCCACCACCTCCGCAATTAAATCGCCTGTCGTCACAACGTCTCCTGGCTTACGTATAAAAGCAACGACACCTGAAACATCGGATTCAATTGCCTCAGAACCCGCCAAAGGAGTGGCAGGAAATAGCAGCGCAGGCAACAACGGCACTGCATTAGGGGCTACCGCCACGACCCCACGATGAATTAGAAAATCAACAATTGCCTGAGCATCCTTGGTTGCCTGATCGTGCCCTACATCCATTTGCCCACGGAGTTCTACCGTAACCGCTAAACACGCCATAGCAATGGGCGCGGAAGGAAATGCTGCCGCCAACTGCCACCATGTTTGCGAGCAGGCTTCATCAAACGGATTATCACCACTTTCGGTGGCTAACAACGTGGCGTAAGCACCCATTGAACGCGCCAAAGGCTCGCATTGCGGCCATAACGGCGTGCCGGTATAAAGATGCAATACGGCATCAGAGTCGCAGTGCAAATCAAGCACTACATCGGCATCGCAAGCTAAACGCATCAGTACATGACGCATACTGGCAAGCTCACCAGCCGGAGTGCTTGCACTCAAATGCGCACGCATGGCAGCGCGAATGATTTTCGTATTTTCAGCTTCGTTGCTAGTCAATTGACTTGCCAACTGATCCTTTATAACTGAAAATAACTCTGGGTAGTGTCGATTAAAGTTTTCGCCCGTGGCCGCATCAAATCGCCCGAGCTGACTACGTAATACCGTTTGTGCCAAACCAATTGGGTTGGCAACTGGAACCACCACGACTTCGCCGCGTAGTTGCTGCTGGTCTTCCAATTTAGCGAGTATTTGCCGCAATTGATGCGCCACCATCATGCCGGGTAACTCGTCAGCATGCAGCGAGGCTTGAATATAAATCTTCTCACCAGCGTCAGGCGTACCGTAGTGAAAACTAACAATTTCTCGTTGCGTACCGAGGTAGGAATTACTCAAAGAATGAATTTTTTTAATCATAAATTTCTACATTAAATTACCAAGCTGCATCTAAAATTTTACTAATGCGCCTTACGTACAAGGTGTTTCAAAAAATGCTTTTCGGCCAAACGAGCGATAGCCACCAGCACAAAAGTCATCGTCAAATAAAAAACTGCAGCCACAATAAAAGCTTCATACGGTAAGTAATGCCGTGAGTACACCTCACGCGCCACACCGGTTAAATCCATAATTGTTACCGTGCTCGCAAGGGATGTGCCGTGAAGCATCATAATGACTTCATTGCTGTACGCAGGTAAGGCACGACGGAAGGCTGCTGGTAATAATATTCTGACGAACATTTTTACGCGCGACATACCCATACTTAATGCCGCTTCAACCTCGCCAATGGGTGTCGCTTTAATAGCGCCCGCAAGCATTTCTGTAGTGTAGGCGCAGGTATTAATCGCAAAGGCCAGCACTGCACAGAACCATGCTGATGATAAATAGGGCCATGCCACACTCTCACGTATCCACTCAAATTGCCCTGCGCCGTAATAAATCAAAAACAACTGAACCAACATTGGCGTACCGCGAATGAGATAGGTAAAAACCCAAATCGGTTTACTAAACCATGGGTTATTTGCTGCGCGTAACACCGCTAACGGAATTGCCACCGTTAAACCAATGAGTAGGCTCATAAACAACAACTGCAATGTTACCCAAGCGGCTTGCCAATACTGGGGCAGACTATCCAAAATTATTTCAAAGTTCATAATGATGCCGCCCGAACACCCCTATTTACCCGCTTTTCTAACCAATTTAAGGCGAGTATAGATACCGAGGTAAATACTAAATAGAGCACCGCTGCGGCTACATAGAAGGTAAATGGTTCACGCGTAGCGCCTGCTGCTTGTCCCGCTTTTTGCATCATGTCAGTCAAACCGATAACGGAGACCAAGGCGGTAGATTTAATTAACACCAACCAATTATTGCTAAAACCCGGCAAGGCGTAGCGCAGCATTTGCGGCAGAGTAATGCGCAAGAAGATTTTGCTATTTGACATACCGTATGCCAAACCCGCTTCGCGTTGCCCCGGCGGAATAGCGATCAGCGCTCCACGGAAAGTTTCCGTTAAATATGCCCCGAAAATAAAGCCAATTGTGAGCACGCCAGCCACAAAAGGGTTGATATCAATAAACTCTTCATAGCCTAGCTTTGGTGCAAAATAATTAACTGCGGTTTGCCCACCATAAAAAATCAATAGCATCAAAATCAAATCAGGCACTCCACGAATTACCGTGGTGTAAATCGTGGCAATGCCTCGCGCAATAGGTGATTTTGATATCTTCATAGCCGCACCCTGCAAACCTAGTACCACCGCAATAAGCAAGGAGCAGAAGGCCACGCTCAAGGTAATGAGCGCGCCCTCTAAAATACTTGGCAGGTAACCGTGCAGCATTATTTTTTGGTGGCTGGCGAGGTTGGTGCAATGGGTGCAACAACTTTTGGCGGCATCACTTTGGCTTCCGTAATCACGTCACCATACACATCAAAATCAAAATACTTACTTTGCAATTTGGTGTATTCGCCATTGGCGCGAATGGCCTTTATGGCTGCGTTAAACTTGTCGCGCAGCACCGCATCACCCTTGCGCATCGCAACACCGGCACCAAGACCAAAATATTTTTCGTCTTTAAAGAGTGGTCCAAAAAAACTAAACGCTTTGCCCTGTGGCGTTTTCAAAAAACCGTCATTTGCGGCGACAGAATCCACAAAGAGGGCATCAACCCGACCGGCAACCAAATCTAGGAACGCCTCATCTTGTTTTGCATAGCGCTTTATTTCCGAATCCTTAAAAAGCTCCGTCATATAACGATCTTGCGTAGTCGTGCGCTGCACGCCAATTTTCTTACCCTTTAATCCTAGTGGCGTAGCGTCCAGTTTTACCGTTGTTTTTGCTACAAACCGCGCTGGCGTTTGATAGTATTTATCGGAAAAAGCCACTTGTTTTTTACGTTCATCGGTAATGCTCATACTCGCAATAATGGCGTCGAATTTACGGGCGTTGAGTGCCGGAATCATGCCATCCCAATCTTGTTGTGCCAAAGTGCATTCTGCCTTCATTTCTGCACATAGTGCATTTGCTATATCAATATCAAAACCCTTCAATTTGCCATCCGTCCCAAGTTGGCTAAACGGCGGGAAGGCCCCTTCAACACCAATCCGAATTTTCTTCCATTCGGGGGCTTGCGCAACCGCAGCAGATGCTGCGAGGAATAAAACAGCAGTAAGCGTTTTTGTCAGTACGTGATTGAATGTCATGAATTTTAGCCTTTAAATGTGAGCGTTAGTTTTTAGCAGGCGCGGCGGCTTTAGGTATTACTTTAGTTTCCGCTAAAGGAACATAAAGGGGCAAATGAATGTGTACTGGCGTAATGTCTAAATAAACATTGGCTACCGTATAACGTTCGCCGCCGCTGCTTGTAGTGAAGTATCCCAGACTATTCGTACCTTTGCTAAATTTAAACTCAAATCCGAGCTCTGGGCGCTTTTCCGCATTTGCAGTCGGATTGAAGGCCAAGGCCACAATGCGTCGTTGTTTGTTATCGATTAAATTACTCATCACTGTGTAGATGGTGTTGTCACCCAAGATTGCTGGGTAGAAGGTCTCATCACTAAAGTAGGGCTTAAAATTAGCAGCGGTATGATCAATTTTTGTACCATTTAACTTGGCACTTGACGGCGAGAGCACACCGCTACTGTAATCAAATTTATCGCCACTATCTAGGTAGGTAAGCTTGACATTTTTCAGATTGAACTCAGACACTGCTTTATCGCTGGTTGCTTCACGTAGATCGGCGAATATCGCGCCTTTCGCACCAATGACTTCAATAGTATTACCTTGAATAATCGCCGCAGAATTCTCCTCTACACCCAAACCTATTTTATTATTTGCTGTTTGCATAGCAGGCAGTAATCGCCCTAGTCTGCCACGCTTTAAAAAATGTTGGTCCACAAATAACTCGGTACCGACAAATCCCAAGCCAATATCTAATTCACGTTCGTTCCCAGCACTACCCATTCGCGCACCAAACTTCAATACATCAAGCACATCGGGCGCATCACGGAACATCGTTTTGCTCATAATCGCCGCACCCGCACTAGTGCCTGCCACCACCCCGCCCTTATCAAACACATTCCAAATTGCTTCTAATACTGGGGTGCGGCTACCATCGGCATTGAGTAAGGCCTGAGTAATACGTTCTTGTGAGCCGCCAGAAAAAAATACACCTTGGCTCTCTCTAACTTTGCGTACCAAAGTTGGGCTACGTGCAGCGGTTTTGTAGCCCACTTGCGATGCTGATTCTTTTAACATAGGCGCTACGGCGATGTGCTCCGCCACAGCGCCGTGCTTGGTTAATGACGCGATAATCGCTTGCGCCGATTTCTCCGGGTTATCTGCTGCCGTGGCAAAAACCGCGAATTTACTGCCTTTGCCACCAGCAAGCGCAACAATACGCGCCCAAACTTCGTCGTTATCCGCTTTTAGCGCACCACCAATAGGTACAGCAAAGCCCGCAGCAGTGGTAACAGAGCCATAAAATAATAATGCCGGCAACAGCAACCCAGTTAGACAAAATAAAAATGACTTTAATTTCATTTGCATTGTTTCGCGTTATTAGAATGTTTCAGTATGGTGCATGAACGCAGTTTGTCACACCTAGGCAGTACATAGCCAGAGCTGGCGACGAAAGTGTAATTTGGCGTCGCATTCTAATAAACCAAGGTGCTATCAAGGCATGCACCAAAACTGCGCAAAAAAAGCGTTTTTAGGTGCGAAATTCCTGCCTAACCCGAAGTAGTTGCATTTTTACGACAAACGGCCGTTCCCGCTGTCAAGATTGCGACGCGAAGTTGCGGTGAAGCGACGCTTACTTAATTTGTGCACATTTTCGAAAAAATACGCGTTTAAACTGAAGTCTGGATAAATGTCTGCTCGACACCACAGGGACATTAAGGTCAAACCGTAGGTAAGCATGCAACTTTTCGAAACTTTTTTGGGAGCAACGCACAAATGAACAATTTTCAGCCCATTTCTTCAACTATTTTGGTACGCGGTTGCAATCGCCGCATGATTGCGATTGCAGTTTCAGCCGCTATCGCTGCTGTCTCTCAAACAAGTATCGCGCAAACTGCTGCACCAGCCGATGTAGTGCCCGTAAAACCGGTGGCACAAAAAGTAGAACGTATTGAAGTGACTGGCTCCTCCATCAAACGTATTGATGGAGAAACATCACTACCAGTACAAATTATCAAAAAAGAAGATATTGAACGCACCGGTGCTACGACAGCGGCAGAATTGCTCACCAAGATTTCCGCTAGCGCCGCCGCTTTAACCGATGGTGCGAGTTTTTCCGACATTGCCGGACAACGTGGTTTTAGTGGCGCTAATTTACGCGGTATTGGTGTTTCTTCCACTTTAATTTTGCTTAACGGTCGTCGCGTTGCTAACTTTGCATCACCAGGCGGCGCTAGCGGCGTTGACTTAAATGCCATTCCGTCATCTGCCATTGCTCGCGTAGAAGTACTCAAAGATGGCGCTTCCGCCATTTACGGTACTGATGCAATCGGTGGCGTAATTAACTTTATCACCAGCACTGACTACCAAGGCTTTGATGCTTCTGCCTATACCTCCAACACGCAACATGGCGGTGCCGGAAAAAATATTTACACCGTATCTGGCGGTATCGGTAGCTTAAGCCGAGAAGGTTTTAATATTTTTGGCGTCATTGATTATTCAGAAAACAAAACCCTGCGTTCAGGCCAGCGTAAGTGGATTGGTTCTGTCTATCAGCCCGACATCAACCTAGACGTTGGTAGCTCAAATACCTACCCTGCCAATGCGCGGCGCACCCGTGCCAATGGTGCGGCCACAGGCTCACGTTTAAACCCTGCCGCGCCAGCATGTAACCCGCCAGCCACTATTTTCGCACCCGGCAGCTTCGTTGGTGCAACTGCTTGTTTATATGACTATATGCAAGACACTGAAATTTTTCCGGCTTCTGAGCGCTTATCAGCGATGACCCGCGCCCAATATGTGGTCAATGCCGACCACACTTTGTTTGGCGAATATTTGTATAGCAGCACCAATTCAACTTATAAAATTTCACCGCTGACCGTGACCAATTTGAACTACCCAGCCAACGGTAAATATTATCCAACTAGCTTAAACGTGACAGGCCCATTGCGCCTAAACCTGCGCTTAAGTGAAGCGGGCGGCCGCACCAACGAAGTAGAGGCCATTACCGAACGCTTAGTCTTCGGCGCAAAAGGTACCGTTGCAGGCTGGGACTACGACGCTGGTGTAAATATTAGCCAAAGCCGCGTTGTCGATGCTTACGTTAATGGCTATGTTGCTACTGCGCCGTTCGATACCGCGTTTTTGTCTGGCAATATCAATCCCTTTGGCCCTTCCGATGCTGCAGGTTTAGCGCTACTGAACAGCACGAAAATTAGCGACAAAGCGCGGGACTCTAAAGGTAAAACCGAGATGGTAGACATCAAAGCTTCGCGTCCGCTATTTGATTTAGGCGGCGGTGATGCTTCTCTAGCACTGGGTTTAGAAGTACGCCGTGAATCGCTTACGTTCACCCCTTCCAGCCTACTGGCCGCCGGACAAATTCGTGGCGATGGCGCAGCGGTGGGCTTCACCGGCAAGCGCGATGTAAATGCCGCTTATGCCGAAATGAATTTACCGTTTACCAAAGCGCTGGAAGGCCAAGTAGCGATTCGCTACGATGATTATAGCGATGCCGGTAGCAGCACAAATCCAAAGTTTGGTCTACGTTATGTACTGAATAAACAAGTGCTATTTCGCACGTCATATAGCACCGGTTTTCGCGCACCGAGCTTAGCGGATTTGTACGCGCCTTCACGTACCGGTCAAACTAACGGTATCTACAATGACCCACTAGGCTGCATTAAAAGAGGCACGATAGATAACACCAATAACCCAGACTATTGCGGCATTCAACCCAGCAAGCTTACCGGTGGCAATGCCGATTTGAAGCCAGAAAAATCCAAGCAGTTCTCCATCGGTACGGCGTTTGAACCGAATAATATGTTCAGCGGTACGCTTGATTATTGGCAGATTGAAAAAACGGATGTAATTTCTGCGCCTGAGGGTGTGTTATTTACGGACCCGGTACGCTTTGCACAGTTCTTTAATCGCGCACCGGTTGATCCAACCTTAGGTGGTATTCCTGGATTCATTAACTCCATCGATTCGCGTTTACGCAACTTTGCAGCGCTGAAAACAACGGGCTTAGACATTTCCGCAGACATTCGCCTGCCGAAAAATGAGCTCGGTAAATTTGGCGTTAGCTTGAACGGTACTTATGTTTTGACTTATAAAACACAAGCTGGTGCTGGCGCGCAATTTACCAATGGCGTAGGCATTTTTGTTAACGATCAAATTGTGCAGCGCTGGCGTCATACTTTAGCGTTTAACTATGACCGCGGCCCATTTGCAGCTACCCTCACGCAAACGTTTTACAAAGGCTATCAGGATCAAAACCCACTTCAAGATGGCAGCATTCGTAACGTAGAAAACTATCAGTTGTGGGATTTAACGGGTTCGTACCGTTTCAGTCCTAATTTACGCATTCGCGCTGGTATAAAGAACGTAGCTGATGCGAACCCACCGAAATCAAATCAGGTATATTTTTTCTTAGCCGGTTACGATCCAAGCTATACCGATCCACGTGGCCGCACATTCTTCGCGAGCGCAAATTACTCGTTTAAGTAAGTCCACTTCACCCGTTACAAAATAGCGCAGCACGATAAATCCGACGCTAAAAAATCCCTGCTTGGTGAAAACCAAGCAGGGATTTTTACATTTATAACGCGTAGGCGCTTGCGTGTCGCAAAACCAACATTTCATGTCGCTTTTCCAGCGCCCACTTTTTTTCAGTCGGCCTATATTGATATCAACGCTTGATGCCTACCATTGCTGCGTTGCAGCAACTTTTAAATCACCTCAAACTTTGGATACCAATATGCGCAAACTTATCGGCAATATCGTTGGCAGCTGCTACCGTGGTTTAACTGCTTTTAGCATCGGTCTGGTAAGTTGTGCCTTCGTCGCTTCAGCCGCGCAGGCCGCGTGCCGCACCGCTGAAACTGAACCCAATAATAGCGACACCACTGCCAACGCTGATGTGTGCGCTGGCACTGCCATTACTGGCAGTATTAGTAGCGCATCCGATTTCGATTGGTACAAGCTTAATGTCACAGCACCCGGCACGATTTCCATTAGCTTAAGTCACGACACCGGCATTGATCTTGACTGGTATTTGTACAAAGCCACCGGCAGCTATATCGCCTATGCGTCCACAGCGGCTAATCCCGAAACTGGCAGCAAAGCAGTCACTACCACTGGCACCTACTATATCCGTGTCAAGAATTACAGCGGCTCTGGTAACTATAGCTTGACGGTGTCTGGCCCTATAAGTACAGGCGGCACCGGTGGTGGGCTACCCACACCCACTTTTGGCAGCTTCAGCATTCCCGCCAAAGCACCAGGAGACGCCCCATTTACCATCGTTCCGCCCACGAGCAATAGCGCTGGTGCATTCACATTTAGCAGTAGCAACACCAGTGTAGCTACTGTATCCGGAAGTACTATAACGGTGTTGGCCGCGGGTACCACCACTATCACCGCTAACCAAGCCGCCACCGCTACCTATGCAGCGGGTAGCACCAGTGCCGTACTCAGCGTTGGCTCAGCAGTTTGGCCTTGCACCTTGCCGACAGGTGTAAATCTAGGCAAAGTTGGTAACACAACAGATGTAACACCCAGCACCACCGGCGGATTTGTGTTGATGGGAGGTGGGGCCGACGTAGACGCCGCAATTCAATGGATGATAGCGAAGTCTGGCGGCGGCGACGTAGTAGTGTTACGGTCAACCGGCACCAACGGCTACAACAGCTATATTCAGGGCTTAGGCACGGTAAATTCAGTACAGACACTGCTCATTGATACCGTAGCCGAGGGCGATAATGCCTGCGTGGGCGAAACCATCAAGCGTGCTGAAATGGTATTTATCGCTGGTGGTAATCAACAAAACTATGTTGATTATTTTAAGGGTAAAGCGGTGGGAACTGCCCTAAATTATTTGATCAACACCAAAAAAGCACCTATCGGCGGTACCAGTGCTGGCATGGCAATTATGGGGCAGTACTACCACCCCGGTGGAGCAGCAGATGATGCCTCGTCTTTAAGCAACCCTACTGCGGTGGCTATCGGCAATAATTTCTTGAACAACACTCTGCTTAATAACGTCATCACCGATACCCATTTTAGTCAGCGCACGCGCCAAGCACGCCTGAGCGCATTCTTGGCCAGTACTATTTATAACTTTGGCGCGACATGGCAAGCCGTACGTGGCATTGCCTGCGATGAAGCGACCGCCTATGCGCTGGACACCACTGGTGCTGGCAAGGTGTTTGGCAGCAACGCCTGCTTTTTCGTAAAGCCGACAGGCGCGCCGGAAACCTTAGCGGCAAATACAGCGCTTACTTGGAATCTAAATTTTCTGGCACTTAATGTCTATCGCGTACCCGGCACTACGAATGGTAGCAACACTTTTAACATGAACACCTTCAGCGGAACCGGTGGTACAACACAGGCCTGGTCGGTATCAAATGGCAGCTTTACTATCCGTTAGCTAAGGGATGCGGAAATTGTTAATATCCCATTTTTTGGATGCACTGAACGGCGCATTGCGTTGTTATTCCTCAGTTGTGTGGCCAGCCACACGGCCTTCGGATCGCCTGGCAGCCTATTCCGACAGTACATCCAGAAACAGGACATTTACACTTTCTGCAGCCCTAACTGGCTTACAGTTATTTTGCGCTTTCAGTTGTATAAACCATGCGACACGGTTATGCTTACAGGTTGCTCGAAATTAGCGAGCGTAAATGTGAAAATAACTGCTATTTATGGAATTATCGTCAGAACTTGCCCTGTTTGCGAGGGCACTTGAACGCGCTTTTGATCCTGCAACCATTGAGCGAGGTCTTAAAGATGTAAATACCGGCACGGTCATCACGAGTACACCATCGCCAACGGGTATCGTAGTGAAGCTCCGTGGCGATGCCTACGTGTCGCATTATTTTGTGCAAGCGCAAATGAAGCCGGAGCGCTTTGCTTTTTCAACGTGCACCTGCCCCATGCTCGGCAAGTGCAAACACGTTGTCGCTGCCCTAGCCTATGCCCATACTCATGGCCACAAAGCCAGTTTGCAGGCTTTAAGCGATGATTTAGCACATGTGGTGGCACCAGCTAAGAATACCAAAACGCCACAAGAAATTGCCGAGGCGTTTTTACGTTTTAAGCGCGAAACACCCCCGAACGCCGTTGAAATTGCTGCCAATACCGAAGCAACTGTGACCACCCGCATTCCCGCTGTGATGGAAGAATCGCAGACGCGGTCATGGGGTGCCCTGAGCGTCGATGATGGGCTCTCCTATAGCGCCCAAACTTGGATTGATGGGCTTGAAAAACGCACAAAAATATTCTCGCTCGCAGCAGCTCATGCTAATGCTGGGGGAGCTAGTGCGCCAAAGCTCACGCGGCTATTTTTCGTTATCCATCTTGCTGCCGCAGGCAATTTTGCATTTCGGTCGTGGCTCGAAATTAACATCGCGCAACAACGTAGCAGCGGTGAATGGGGTAAAGTAAAGCAATGTGCAAACTGGCGTGGCTTGCTTGACACCACTGCCATTGAATTAGAAAATCCCCAAGACGAACACATTGTAGAAATGCTTTTAGCGCGGGGCTTAAACGAAGATTACGCGGCTGCCGATGTCCGCAATGTTGAATCACGACTCTATAGCAAACTCATTAGAACGCTGGCCGAAACCTCGCGCTTAGTTACTCCGCAATCGCTAGGTCGTACCACCCTTAAGCTGAAAGATACTGAGTCAATTCAACCAACGTGGATACCTCAAAAAGCGGACTCCACCCGCTTAGGCTTAAACTTGGGCGATCGTAGTACCGCATTTTTAATTAAAGATGCAGTGTGGGCAATTGATAATGAAAATAGCACCATTTTTGAGATCAATGTGGCGGTACCGCTGCAAGAAGTGGCTTCCCTACTTTCTGGGCCGGCGATTTCCAAACATGAACTTGATTATTTAAAGAGCCGGTGGGATAGCTATAACCTACCCTTAGTACCGGATCCCCGCGTTGGTGCCGTGCAAGTGGTCGAAGCGGTGCCGATGATTCCGGTGCTGACCTTGCGCACCCTTTCGCAAGCCGCCAATGCTTGGGCGCGCACGGGGTCGCGCTCGATCACAGTCGAAACAGCAACCTTGATGTTTGACTATGGCGGCTCGCAAATAAAACCGATTCCGCCTGCACCAAGTTTCATGCGTCTCAATGCCCAAACACAGAGCCATGAAATGCTCCCGCGCGATGGCGAAGCCGAAGCAAAGGCTTTGGAAACAATGACGATCAACAATTTTATTCCGCTGATTCGTCACCCCCAATATGGACAGACAAGCGTCAACAGCATTGCCGATCCAGCATCACCGCATGTCTATGCTGCTGCAAATGGCGCAGCTCTTGCCCATTTTATTGAAGAAGAAATGCCCATTCTGGAAGCTGCGGGTTGGCGCATCCATATTGATCCCACCTTTAAACCTAACTACGTATCCATTGATGATTTTGAAGCCAGCCTTGAAGATACTGCCGGCGGCTGGTTTTCACTCACCTTAGGTGTACGCATTGGCGACAAGCGGGTAGATATCGCGCCGGTACTCGTTGAACTACGGCAGCGCTACCCTAATTTATTTCGCCCCACACTGGCCACCGATGAACCAGAGCGGGTGCCCAAACGCATTTATGTCACCATGCCAGATGGGGCGGTGGTGGCACTTCCGGTTGAGCGGATGCGCAAGATAATGAGCACGGTGACGGATTTATTGAGTGACGGTGCGGGTAAGCAGAATATTAAAATAGCAGCAACAGATTTAGGCCGCCTCTCTGTATTAGACGCGTTGCTTGAGAAAAATCTGCACGCCAGCAAAGCCGCTCGTGAACGCTTAACTTTGCTTAAGAGTTTTAACGGCTTGGAGTCAATACCCCCCCCTACCGGCCTTCATGCCACCTTGCGGAGCTATCAACAGCATGGCCTAAATTGGCTGCAGTTTTTGCGTCAGTATCAACTCGGCGGATTATTGGCTGACGATATGGGCTTGGGCAAAACGGTACAAACGCTTGCGCATATTGCGCTTGAAAAGCAAACAGGCAGACTCACTGCACCGGTGTTAGTTGTGGCACCAACGTCGGTGGTGTTTAACTGGCGCGCCGAAGCGCAACGACTAACGCCAGATTTGAAAATATTGGTACTGCATGGCTTATTACGCGCTAAGCAATTTGCAGAAATTACTGAAAATGATATCGTCATTACATCCTATGCATTGCTCCCGCGTGATATTGCCGCGTTAGCAAAAATCAAATTTTATTTGGTAGTTTTAGACGAAGCACATTACGTAAAAAACGCTACAACACAAGCGGCAAAGGCGGTGCGCGCGTTAGATGTTAAACACCGCCTTTGTTTAACCGGCACCCCTGTTGAAAATAATTTATCTGAGCTTTGGGCGCTCTATGATTTCTTAATGCCGGGGTTCTTAGGCACCACCCAGAACTTCAAACAATACTATCGCAACCCTATTGAAAAAGACGGTAATCTAGATTTACGCGCACTCTTGGCTAAACGCGTTACCCCATTTCTGCTGCGCCGCCGGAAGGAAGAAGTAGAAAAAGAACTTCCAGCCCGAACCGACATGACCCGCATGGTAGAACTCAACGCAGCGCAAACGGACCTGTATGAGTCAATACGGGTTGTGATGGACAAAAAAGTGCGCGATGCGATTTACACACGTGGCGAAGCACGGAGCCGTATTGTCATTCTTGATGCCTTACTAAAGCTGCGCCAAGTATGTTGCGATCCAAGATTGGTGCAACTTCCCAGAGCGCGCGAAGTTAAGCACAGTGCAAAATTAGATGCCCTCATGGAATTGTTAGAGGAGTTATTGGCAGAAGGCCGCCGTGTTTTAGTATTTTCGCAATTCGCGCAAATGATCGCGCTCATTGGCGAACGCCTTGATGAAGCGAAGATCAAGCACGCCGTGCTAACAGGTCAATCAACCAATCGCGAACAAACGGTAACGGAATTTCAGGCGGGGGACGTGCCGGTATTCCTCATCACCTTAAAGGCAGGTGGTGTAGGGCTTAATTTAACGGCGGCTGACGCCGTGATTCACTATGATCCGTGGTGGAACCCTGCTGCTGAAGAACAGGCCTCAGCACGTGCCCACCGCATCGGCCAAACCCGACCAGTATTGGTGGTAAAGCTGGTGGTACGCGGTTCAGTAGAAGAACGCATCATCGCAATGCAGGAGAAAAAAGCGGCGTTAGCTAGAGCGGTGACCGATAACGATGATGCGGAAATTGATGCATTGAGCGGGGATGATTTAGTTGCCCTATTTTCAAGCCCAGGTAGTTTACCGCTAGAGTCCGCGGAATAATTGCTCACTAAAAAGGTTACTAAAAATGCTGCCATCCACTATGCAAGTCATCGCCCAAACCGCAGCAGGCGGTGTTGATACCATGCAACTCAGCAGCAATGCGCCGCTTCCCGAACCAAAGGCCGATGATGTTCTCATAAAGGTGGCTTATGCGGGCGTGAACCGCCCTGATGTAGCGCAGCGTAGCGGCATGTATGCGCCGCCAGCCAACGCCTCACCGATCATGGGCTTGGAGGCATCGGGCTACGTCGCTGCGGTGGGTGCCAATGTTTCGCAATGGCGTGTCGGCGATGCCATTTGTGCCCTCACACCGGGGGGCGGTTACGCGCAATATTGTATCGCTCCAGCAGCACATTGTCTGCCGATACCGAAAGGCTTGACCCTGCTCGAAGCGGCAGCCTTGCCCGAAAATTTTTTCACCGTTTGGGTAAATGTATTCGACACCTGTAAATTGAAAGCGGGCGAAAGCCTGCTCGTACATGGAGGGTCATCCGGCATTGGCCTAACCGCAATTCAACTCGCCTTGGCCTTCGGTGCTACCGCTTACACAACAGTGGGCAATGACGCAAAAGCCGCATTCTGCAAAAATCTCGGTGCGATCGTATTTAATTACAACACCCAAGACTGGGCAGCAGAGTTAGCTGCACACACCGAAAAGCGTGGCGTCAATGTCATTTTAGATATGGTCGGCGGCTCCTATATAGAAAAAAATCTACGCAATTTAGCGCTTGAAGGCCGCTATTGCTTCATCGCCTTTCTGCAAGGTGGCAGCGCGCAAATTGACTTTCGCCCACTCATGATGAAACGTCAAACCATTACCGGCTCCACCCTTCGGGCGCGCCCTGACGCGCACAAAGCAGCCATTGCCGCAGCATTAAAAGCGCAAGTGTGGCCACTCATTGAAAGCGGTAAAATTAAGCCCACAATACACGCAACGTTTCCCTTAGCAGAAGTGGCAAAGGCGCATGCCTTGATGGAATCATCTGCACATATTGGGAAAATTATGTTGGTAGTTGGTGGCGAATAGCTTTTTCAATTGTCTGAGCGACCGCTTGTTTAAGGCATCTTCGCACCGCTTCTTCATTCAGCCAACAATATGACAACACTTCCAAAAATAACAGAACCCTCACCCGCGCTAGAAATCAAAAATCTCGTAAAGCACTTCGGCGATAAAGTCGCAGTGGATCATCTTGATCTCACCATTCCGCAGGGTGAGTTTCACGCGCTTTTAGGGCCGAATGGGGCTGGTAAAACTACCACTTTGCGAATGGTTGCAGGTTTACTAAAAGCTGATTCAGGCAGTGCCGCCATCATGGGGCACGATATTGCTACGGATGCATTAGCAGCCAAAAAATTGCTGGCCTTTTTGCCTGATGATCCTTTGCTTTACGGCAAATTAAAGCCCTTAGAGTATTTAGAGTTTGTTGCTGGGCTTTGGCGTATTGATGGGGATGTGGCGGCACCGCGTGCGGAGGAATTATTAAAGTGGCTAGATTTATGGAACAATACCAATGAATTAATTGAGGGATTTTCGCGCGGGATGCGCCAAAAGCTCGCCTTAGCTGGTGCGCTAATTCATGATCCACAGGTGCTGATTCTGGATGAGCCACTCACTGGCCTTGATGCGGCGGCAGCACGGCAGGTAAAAGATATTTTGCTGGAACGTGTAAAGCACGGCAACACGATCGTGCTGACCACGCATATTTTGGAAATGGCAGAGCGCTTAGCTGAATGCATTAGCATCATCCAAAAAGGCAAAATTATCGCCCAAGGTAGCCTAGATGAATTGCGTGATTTGGCGAAATCACCTAACGGTGCAAACGGCGGTGCAACGCTGGAGGAAGTTTTCCTAGGTTTAACGTCGAGTAATACTTGATGGCTACACGAAAAGTAAGCCTATCTGTAGGAACGTGGCCGTGGTTGCTGCGCCATGAACTGCGCTTGCAATGGCGTGCTATAGGTGGTGCTAGGTTGTGGCTGGTAGCACTGTTTGGTGGTTTGGTTTATGCTGCATTACATCTAGTCGCATGGACAACATTGCGCGGCTTAGAGATGGTAACTTTGCCGCCAATCGCCGTGGTTATTGGCGGTGCGCTCACTTGGCTGGTCATAACGCTCATGTTATCGCAGGCCATCATGCTTTCGGTTAGCGCGTTGTTTGACCGTGGCGACTTGGATTTACTCCTATCCTCACCCTTGGCGCCACGCACCGTATTTACGGTGCGTGGCTTAGGTATTGCGGTAGGCTGCAGCATGCTCTACTTTGGGCTCCTGAGCCCCTTCGCGCACATGGGCGCGCTGCTGGGTAAAGTAAATCTATTGGCAATTTATCCCGTGATGATTTCCATGGGTTTGTTAGTGACCGCCATTGGTTTATTAATCACGCTCGGACTAGTGCGCCTCATAGGTGCGCGCCGCGCGCGGGTAGCAGCACAGCTTCTTGGCGCGCTTATTGGCGCTGTTATGTTTTTAGCAACGCAAGTTCAAAACATGGTTGGACAAGAAAAACGAAATCAAATTGCTGCATGGTTAAAACTCGCAATTGAACCCAATGAACTTTTGGCAGCAGACAGTTTTATTTGGTTTCCGTTTCGAGCATTTTTAGGTGATCCCATGTCATTGCTGAGCTTTGTTATTGTTGGTGTCGGCGCATTTATATTGGTCACCAATTTAGCCCATCAGCGCTTTTTATCCGGCACGCAAGAATCCGTTACCGGAGGCGGTGCAAAATCTAGTATGCCGAAGCGAAGTACCGCTGCGCACTTTAAGGGCGGCAAAAATAGCTTCGTGCGTGCAGTGCTCGTCAAGGAATGGAAACTCATTTGGCGTGATCCACAATTATTGGCGCAAACCTTTCTGCAACTCTTGTATTTATTGCCCCTCATGTTTGTGGTGTTTCGCAAAAACTCCGATTTAAGCCTCATTGTACCAAGCACCATATTTTTAGCATCCAGCCTTGCCGGTAGCTTGGCATGGATTACCGTCGCGGCAGAAGACGCGCCCGAATTGATCGGTTGCGCCCCCGTAAGCATGACTCAGGTGCGCTGGCTAAAAGCACTCGCAGCACTCATTCCTGTGTGGGTATTGGTATCGCCAATTTTCATATTTTTATGCACTACCCAATGGAATTGGGCACTGATATTTTTAGTATGCGTCGTGGCAAGCACTATCGGCGCGGGGGTGAGCTACATTTGGTATCCAAGATCAGGTGATAGAAAAAACATAAAGCACCGCGGCAAAGGCAGCGCACTCATCAGCATGCTTGAAGCCATGAGTGCGGCGGGTTGGGCTGGCCTTGCCTATTGCCTCATGATTGCGCCCTCACCTTGGGCATGGTTTGGCCTGCCCGCACTCATCATGGCCTTATGCGGCCCAGCTACCGCGTGGCTATTAGGTCGTGCACGACGCAATGGTGACGTCGCGTTTTAACTAGGTTAAATTGAATTGGCGCTTACTTTCCGCACAAAACCTGCTTGATACAAAATATCCATTTTTGCACTAAAACTCGACAGTTCCAGATCGTACTCGTCTAGCCAATCAGCAATCGTAAAATCCGCAGCAGCACCCTTGCCAAGATTCCGCAAGAAATTGAGCAGCCATACATCAGACTTCGCTAACGTAATCTCGGCATTCACAACACCGGCGCTCACTAAAAAATAACGCTGTAGGGTATCTTCACTTAAGGGTTGCAAAATTTCTGCACCATCCGGTAGCGCTATGCGGTCATGCAAATGCCAGATGTTTTCAGACAACACGGGTTCTTCAGAAAAAAGCGCACGAATGTCAGGCCATTGTGCAGCGCTAATTACCGCTGGCCCAGTTGTAATTGAGCCCGTTGATTTAACCGTAAATACTTCTGGGTTTTGGATCTGATGTGAAAAAATAGTAATCGCCATACACTCCATAAAGCGCAAGGCCTCGTGGTAAAAATTACCTCTGCGCTCGGTTATCGATTGTGCCTGCAAACGCAGTATTTTTGCGTCAAACGGAAAATCATCGCTCTCGGTATACTTTTCAAAAAAGGCGGGCGCAATATGTACCGCCATTGCATGCACCATAATATCGATTGATCGAGAATCGCCGTTGTTAAGAAACGGTAACTTCATGCGGTTCTGATTAAAATCAGGCAAATAAGTTTGGGCAGCGTCGCGAATAATTTTCTTATTCCAAAAAAATTTTTCGTGCAATGCCGTTGGTACACTCGCTAGCAATTCAACGAGCCGATGATCTAAAAACGGCACCCGCGCTTCTAGGCTGGCTGACATACTGGAACGATCTTCGTGCCATAAGTTAAAGTGCTGCAACTGTAAGGTAAATCGCCGCATCAATTGATGGTATGGCCCCAAGTTAGCATTGGCGTCGACGTCAGCAATTTTGCGACGTAATAGGCATAAATCTAGCGGTGTCTGATTCTCTAAAGCATCGTAGAAATGTACATTTGGCGCAACTTCCTGCACAAGGTATTCCGCCCAATTCGTGCGCGGTCGATCAATACGACGCGAATATCCCCCAGTAAATTCATCGGCACCTTGCCCCAGCAAAATAACCTTCATATCGGGATTTTCTTGCCTAGCAACCCGATGTAAGGCTAGCTTCAAAATCCATTCCATATCAAAACGGGGCGAATCCATCATTGCCACAGATTGCTCAAATGCCGGCAAATCGAATGCTAATTCATCAAGCAAATTTCGATAATCAAACAACACTGGATACCACGGCAATTTAAGACTTTGCGTTAGCGCTTGTGCCGCATCAACATCACCCGCCCGATATGAACCGCGCTCCACCATAGAATAGCAGGCCAGCTTATGCCCTTTACTGGCGGCAATGCCTGCGAGCAGTGACGAATCTAGCCCACCACTTAGGTGCAGGCCGATGGCTACATCGCCTAGCATATGCTCCGCTATTGATTCCTCAATTAATCGCTGAAACTCCTGCGAATACGCGGCATCGTCATGACCAAATCGTGCGGTTCCCAAATGCGCATCGATATGCCAATATTGTTGTGTGCTCACCCCGCTTGCTGTGGCGTTCAAATAAGAACCCCCAGCTAAATGCTCAATACCTTCAACATAGGTGGTCACAGGCGAGCGCATTTGCGCCGGTGTCACATCGAGGACTGTCCAATCAAGTTTACGCGGGCACTCTGGGTGTTGTAATAAGGCCTTAAGCTCTGATCCAAATAGCAAACCAGTGCTTAGGCGTGCCACGTAAAGTGGTTTTATACCCAGTCGATCACGCGCTAAAAGTAACCGCCGTTCGCGACGATCCCAATGTGCCAAGGCGAACATGCCGCGCATCTGTTGCAGGCCATCAACGCCATATTGCGCGAGCAGATGCAAGGGTACTTCAGAGTCAGATTGGGTAACAAATTTAGCACGCGTTGAGAGCGACTGGCGCAGTTCTTGGTGATTATAAATTTCCCCATTGACCACGACGAGTTGTTCGCCATCGGCGCTAAAAATGGGTTGTCGACCTCCAGCTAAATCAACGATGGAGAGCCGCCGGAAAACTAAAGAAAGCGTTCCATCATCATAGAATTGCTCGTCATCAGGGCCGCGATGGGCAATAGCCAAACCCATATTGCGCAACACTGCATGTCGCTGAGTAACATCGAGGCGCTGCTGACCAAAGGACACAAAACCCGCAAATCCACACATCCCTTACTAAGCCCCTTGTAATCTTGTGAAAATAATCTAAGCTACTATTTTGTATCAGTAGACGACTGCTATTATTTCGTCGGTGCTGCTACCGTTGCGACGGCTTGTGGATTTACTGAGCAGGCTACCGCTTTTAGGCTGCTGGCTTCATAGTCGCGTTGCAGCAACGTTAGCTTAGCCACAAGATTAGTGTCTGGGTCTTTTAGACTAAAAATAGTTTCTTTCACTGCCAAATTACGCGGTTGAATTTGCACCGCTTTGGCACCTTTGCTAGTGGCTTCAGCTTGTACCTTCTTTGCTGCTTCTTCGGTGGAGTAAAGCCCTAAGGAGATGCCGTTGTCTGGGGTGATTGAAATATCTTTTAAGCCCAGCTTCTTCAAATTGGCAAGTGCGGTGTCGGCTGCTTTACGATTAACCGCTGGAGCAATCACTAAGGCGAAGCGCGTAGGCTCTTCAACATTTTTGCTGCTCAAGCGCTCGCCCAATGCCAATTGCGCAAACACGCCCTGCGCCCGCTGTGCATCGGCTGGCTTCACGCTAAAATCAATGCAGGCAGAACCCACTAAGGATTCAGCTAGCTTCCGCGCGGCAAGTTGTTCTACCTGCGCCTTTTGCGGATCAAGCACTGACACCAATTTAAGCCCGCTGGGATTCACTTCTGTCGGTGGCGGACTGACGGTCTTACCCATTTGCACATAAATAAATACGCCCATAGCGGCATTGGCGAGTAACAGTAATAAAAACAAGAAACGCAGCATATATTCAACTTCAATGAGAGATAATGAATTTTACACTGCAGGCGCTACTGGTGCTACTGGTACTGCAGACGCAAGATAATAAAGACCTTCTATTACCAAATTAGGCTGCATTACCAATAATGGGACGAACGCGGGTTCCTGATAGCTCCTAGACATCATTTCAATAGCGCCTTCAAGATGCGGCAACAGAACTGGCGCTGCGCCACCGGCAACAACAATACGCATAAGCCGTTCGCCCCTTTCTCTTAACTGATGCTCATAGGCCAATGCCTGCATCATCACTGCACCTACACATGCCTGCATCGCGCCGCTGGCGATAGCTGCCGCCGTATTCGTAGGAAACGGTTGAATAAGCTTGCTATCAGTTGCTATTTGGGGCAATTGCGCCGTGCCCTGATGCAGCGCCTGCTGCATGATGCGCAAACCTGGCGTAATGAGGCCACCCAAAAAATTTCCCTGCGCATCAAGTGCATCAATGGTTAATGCCGTACCCGCCATCACTATTAGTTGATTTTGTGGCTGCTGATGTGCCGCAACAAGGGCAACAAAACGATCCACGCCTAGACTCTGGGGGTTTTCATAACCATTACGAATGCCGTATGCCGCGAAATGCGCCTGCACAAAATGTAGCGAAGCCGCCTGTGTGCTAAAGGCGCATTTTAGCGCACCGGCCACCGCATCCCCCGCCACGTTTGCAATCACCACATGAAGTTTTTGCGCTTGCTCAGAAGTTGTCGCTGTCGCTGTGGCATCTATACAAACCTTGGCTACTAATAGTGATAAGTGCTGATTAATTTCACGGGTCGCAAAAACACCGCTTTGTATAATTTGCGGCCGAGCACTCTCTAAAAACGCGTCAAATAACGCCCACTTTATATTGCTATTACCACAGTCAATCGCAAGTATTTTTTGCTTCATCGCGTGGCTCTCAAGCTCACTTCGCCCGAATAGAGCACTTCACGTCTGCCCGCTACTTCCAACACTAAGGCACCGTCATTTGCGACATCCACCACCACACCATCTAGGGTGCGACCATCACCAAAATGTGCGGTCACCGCCGCATTTGCGTAGGCATGGTGGGTTAACCATGCATTTCTGAGCGGTGCGAAACCATGCTGATTGAAAGTGCTTAGGTGTTTGTATAAATTCCTGAAGATGCTTGATAATAAGGCATCTCTGGGTATAGGACTAGCGACGTTTGAAGCATAATCACACACTGGTTGATCAATTATTTTTTGCTGATCAGGGGACAATCGATAGTTAACGCCTATACCTATTACTAAATTAGCGGGCTCAAACACATCTCCCTGCGTTTCAATCAAAATACCAGCACATTTCTTGCCCTCTACAACAATATCATTTGGCCATTTAAGTTTAGCTGTGTGTAATCCCGCTTCAATGAGCGCTTCTACCAGCGCCAAGCCTACAACTAATGAGGCACCACCTAATTGGCCCGCAGGCTTATCAAATTGCCAGCGCAATGAGAACGTGAGTGAGCCACCCAGGACTGCTTGCCACGCACGACCACGCCGCCCACGTCCCTGCGACTGCGACTCAGCGATGAGTACCTTAATTTTATTACTGCCGCCGCGTATATTGAGCAATGCGGTATTGGTCGAGGCGATTTCATCGACCACTTCAATATCGAAATACTGACTCACCTCACCCAATTGAGCGGTAATAGTGGCTGCCGATAATTTAGTAAATGGTGCTGCCAATTTATAACCACGACCCGGTATAGAAAATACTTCTAAGCCTTGGGCATTCAAGCTACGTACCGCTTGGCTGATGGCATTCGGCGTTAGCTGCAACAATTGGCTTAGCGCGCGTCCGGAAATGAATTTTTCATGACTTAGGTGTGCAAGCAACTGAAAATGCGTCATCGTATGATCTTTTCCATCTAGGTAGCCGTTAAGCTACGCCGTGTTCGGCTTGACACGCTGCTACTTCCGCTGCGTAGGCAATTTCAGCAATCACGGAATCAAGCAGTAGCTTACAGCGTTTGCTCAATTTGCTGCCATCGCGATAATCCGCTGGCGCGATAAAATCTACGCGATTTGCGGTGAGCAATTTTGCGCAAGTTTCCTTACCGTGTGGGGTTTTGGGATTGAATACTGCTAAGGTATGACCGCCGCTTTTTTTAGTGAGCGCCATTGATGGCACATCGGTCATACCGTCACCAATATAAATAATATTGGTGAACGGAATGGGCCGTTCATTTTCTGGCATATGATCATTAATCGACTCATTCATCGTTTCGCGACCCTTGTTGATGCGAAACAGGAACTGGGTCTTGGAGGTGTCGGTAATCAACACCTTTGGGAAAGTGGCAATACCATATTGATTAAAGTGATATTCGGATGCATACACCTGCTTAAAATGCTTGCGAATCGATGCGCCTTCTAAAATTTCTTTTTGCCCTGCCGAAATAATATAGTGCTGCACCTGCACAGCGCCTTGTCCGCGCGCGGCGACGTATTCGTTAATACGTGGAAACCAATCTTCTACACCGGGAAAGTATTGAATCTTTTCCGCCATCACGGCAAAATCTTCTTTCGTTATGCGAATTTTATCGTTTTTATAAAGCGCTTCCATCATTAAGCGCATATACACTAACATACTGTCTGAACCCGTTTCACGGGCTTCTTCATGCACCCGTTGCCAAAATGCAGCAGGCTCAATACCTATTTTTGGTAATACCGTATATTCCTGCATCGGTTGCGGCGATAGTGTGCCGTCAAAATCATAAACGATGGCGATGGTATTTTGAAAGAAAGGTTTTTTTGCCATGATGGACGGTTTTTTACTAAATATAGAGCTTGAACAATAACAGATGCAGCAGCGCAATGCAGAGACGAAAAAAAGGCCAACGCACCTTGGCCTTTTTTTACGCAAAAATTAAACTAGCTTAGTCAGCAAACACCGCTGCCTTTTTAATAATCGGTGCCCACTTAGCAATTTCAGCTTTGTGCAAAGTGCGCAATCCTGCTGGGGTTTGCTGCGCCACTGGATAGGGCTTGGTACTTAGTTTTGCAAACTCAGCTAATACGGCTGGATCAGCAAGCGCTACCTGCATAGCCGTGTTTAAACGCTTGATAGCGGTAGCGGGCGTGCCTTTTGGCACCCACATACCCTGCCACACGGTAACAGTTGCGGACTTCAAACCAGATTCCTCTAAGGTAGGTAAGTTCGGCAACGCATCCAACCTGTTTTTGGACGTCACGGCGTAGCCCTTAATCGCTTTTGAATTGATCTTATCCGTGGTACTGATCGTTTGGTCACACATAAAGTCCACTTTGCCAGCAAGCAAGGCATCCATTGCGGGCTTAGTTCCCTTGTGCGGGACGGTCAAAATATCGGCGTTGATCGCGTTTAGCAATAACATGCCGCAAAGGTGGGATGCCGAACCCACACCTGCGTGCGCATAGCTCAATTTATCTTTATTTTCCTTAGCGAAGGATATGAAATCTTTCAGATTATCGGCAGCCATATTGGGACGCGCCACTACCGTCATCGGCACGTCGGCAATAAGCCCAATTGGCTCTAAATCCTTGAGTGCATCGTAGCGCAGACTGCGATAAAGCGATGGCGCGGTGGCAATACCAATGTGCGTTACCAACACGGTATAACCGTCTTTAGGTGCCAATATCACATTACCTACACCAGCTGTACCACCACCACCACCTACATTTTCAATTTTGATGGATTGCCCTAAATTTTTTTCCATCACGGTGGCAATGGTGCGCGTGAGTAAATCCGTTGGCCCACCCGCGTTGTAGGGCACCACGATGGTGATGGGCTTTGTTGGATAGGGCGCGTCAGCTGCAAGTGTTTGCGTGCCGATAGGCAAAATTACCAACGCAGTGAGCGCAAGCAAAGACCGCGCCGCGATATTTTTGGACTGTTTAAAAATCTTCATGTGAATGCCTCATAAAAGTGGGAAAAACTAAACGCTATTTTTATTTTCTACGCCATCCAATCGGCAGAACCCAGAGAATGACTACTTGCAACACTTGCCGACTACGTAATACTACATTTATAACGCAATGTGGCGCTTTATAGCTTGATTAAGTAATCAACAATTGAAAACTATCGCCTTATTGATGCCTAAGGATCGGCACTAAAATTTGGCTCGCATCCACCCTCTTGCCGCTTGATCGCACCAGTTATCAATAGCGCTGATTTAGTTGGGATCAACCGCAACTTAAGCTAAAGGCGCTTTTAGTAAATCCACTTTGCAAATGTGCGCGTAGTGCATACATCGACCACAATGGTCTCATCATCAAGGCGCGCAATGCAAAGACTTACTATTTCAGTGAACAAAGAGTTGGCGCTTTCGTTTGACGAATTAATCAAGCGTAAAGGCTATCGAAATCGCTCTGAGGCGTTTCGACATGTGCTGCGAAAAACGCTACAACAAGAGCTCCGTGCTGCACCCTCAAAGGTGAGTTGTGTAGGCTGTTTAAGTTTCGCCTACGACCAGCAAGTTCCGCTGATTTTGCCTCGCCTCGCAGAGCTGAAGCAGCGGTTTTTGAACATCACAATCTCGTCGACCCTCACCGCCGTGAATCCGTCGACATCTTTAGAAACACTGGTCTTGCGCGGTTATTCTGAGCAAATCACAGCCTTCGCGCACGCCGTATCGGCCGAAGCGGACATTACCTGCGGGCAACTCAATCTAGTACCGATTCATACCGCGCAGTAATCAGTCCGACCCTAATTATTGCCAATGACGCGACGCGAGCCGCCGCCGTTGCTGTTTCTGCACGCATGGCACATCGCAAAAAAACACTACGTATGAAGATCCGGCCGCATCGTCACAACAACATCTTCCAGAATGCCCTCTATCGCGCATCTGCGGCAGAAAAGCAGTCGTATACCTAGCATCGCAAGCATCAGCGGTGCTTTTGCCGGCGTGTAATTTGCCTGTACTTTTAACCAGCCAACAAGGAACAAACATGAACCCCATCAACCCCATCAACTATAAACGTATGATGAAGCTGGCCATCGCGGCCTCTGCAGTCGCCGTGAGTGGCGCACTGCCCACCTTAGCCCACGCCGCAAGCCATCGCGAAGCACCCATGATTGCCGGGATGCCGCGCGTGGACAGCACTGATCTCTATGTGTTCAAAAGTTATGAGCCGGGACGCAGCGGCTTTGTAACCATTCTGGCCAACTACATTCCATTACAAGATGCCTACGGTGGGCCTAATTATTTCAATTTGGATAATGATGCCGTCTACGAAATCCATATCGACCAAAACGGCGATGCGCGTGAAGATCTGACCTTTCAATTTAAATTCAAAGACCTCAACAAAAACATCGCGCTCAACATCAACGGCAAACAAGTGCCGATTCCACTGATCAATATCGGTCCCGCCACCGAAGTCAACGCAGCTACATTAAACGCGACGCAAACATTCACCGTGACAGCGCTCCGTGGACCACGTCGAAACCCAATATCCACAGGCCTCTTGGTCAACAACGCGAATGGTAGGACGGTATTTAATAAGCCCATAGATAACATCGGCACCCGCTCCTTCCCGAATTACAAAGACTACGCCGCACAGCACGTTTATAACGTCAACGTGCCTGGTTGCAGCACGCCTGCAAAGCTGTTTGTGGGTCAACGTAAAGACGGTTTTGGTGTGCGCCTAGGCGATATTTTTGATCTACTCAATATCCCCACCGCAGAAGTGATCGGTGCGCGCAACAATCCAACTGCGTTCAATGTGATCGAAGACAAGAACGTCACCACGCTAGCCATGGAACTCCCCATTACCTGCATCACCAATCCGACAGAACCAGTCATCGGCGTTTGGACAACAGCAAGCTTGCCGCAATCGCGTCTGGTGCAAGACCTTCCGCTGGGCAGAATTATTCCGTTCAAAAATAATCTAGTACAGGTGTCTCGCTTAGGCTCGCCGCTGGTGAACGAAGTCGTAATTGGTTTGCCGGATAAAGATAAATTCAGCGGCGCCGAGCCTGCAGAGGATGGCCAATTCGCCGACTACGTGACCAACCCCACCTTGCCTGCGATTGTAGAAGTGATTTACGGCGCGGACGGCGTGCGTGCACCTAGTGTGTTCCCGCGCGGCGATCTCGTCGTGGCATTCCTGACCGGCATTGCCGGTGTAAACAGTCCTGCCAATGTGCGCCCATCAGAAATGTTGCGATTGAACACCGCACTTCCAGCAACGCCAAAAGGCGCGCAAAACAGTTTGGGTGCCGCAGGGTGTTTTGTGGACGGCAGATTAATCGTTGCCGGTAATGCCGCGTGCGATCCGGCAGGCTTTCCGAACGGACGTCGCCCCGGTGACGATGTGGTGGATATTGCGCTGCGGGTGATGATGGGTGCGCTACTTCCTCTGGGCGCTGGCAAACCGGCTAGTGCAGGTTTGCCGTACACCGATGGCGTGCTAGTTGAAGACAGTCAATTCGACAACGCATTCCCCTACCTAACGACGCCGATTCCGGGTGGACCTGGCATGCAGCAGGCACCGAAACCACAAAAGTAGCTTAGCGCATAAGGTTGCCGGGGTCATGTTTCACGTGGCTCCCGGCGACCGGCTTCATCATTTCTTATCAACGAGATCGACGTCATGCAAATCAAACTAAACCGCAACGCAGTAGGGCTAGCCACGCTGGGTATTTGGCTATTGATCTCTATGCCGTCGATTGAAGCTGCACCGTATATTCCAGCAACCGACGGCGAGATTATTGATCAGTCAACCAGCAACACCGGCAAGGCAGCGGCCGCTTTGGTGCGCGAAACGCGGCGTGCGCACGCGGTGCTGAACCAGCAAAAAAACAATCTCGATCTCGCATTGCGCATTGCGCAGCACAATATGCGTCGCGCGCGCATTGAATCAGATCCGCGCTACCTTGGGCAAGCCGAAGCGGCGCTAGCGCCGTGGTTAAACCAAACTACACCACCTGTAAGCGTGCTAGTGCTGCGCGCCAATATTCGCCAAAGCCTGCATCAATTCGCGCTGGCAAGATTAGATCTCGAGCAAGTCGTTGCGCGTGAGCCGCGCAACGCGCAAGGATGGCTAACGCTTGCGACAGTTGCCCAAGTTACTGGCGACACTGCGACGGCGCGCAAGAGCTGCAGCAGACTCACGGGACTAACGGATGCCGCCGTTCAAGCGGCTTGCACGAGCGCAATTGACGGTGCAACCGGTAGGGCAACACCGGCAGCGGCTGCCCTCACGCAATCGTTACAATCTTCACGGCGCCTTAACCGCGAGCAGCGCGGCTGGATTGCGACCTTACAAGCTGAGCTCGCCGAGCGCGTTGGCCACATTGACGCTGCTGAAAAATACTATCGCCAAGCGCTTGCTCTCGATCCGCGCGACGCCTTTGCGACCGCCGCATACGCAGATTTTCTACTCGATCAACGACGCGCAGGTGACGTGCTAAAACTAATTCCAGCCGCGACCGATTCCGATATTTTGCACTTGCGGCGCGTGCTTGCAGCACATGATCTAAAGCTAGCTGACGCAGCAGCCATGGCCGACCGGCTCGCTATGCGCTACGCTATCGCACGCACGCGTAGCGACCAATTACATCTGCGCGAAGAAGCGCGATTTATTTTGCATGTGCGTGGGCAACCGGCCGCAGCACTTGCGCTGGCGATAACAAATTGGCAAATCCAAAAAGAACCTGCAGATTTACGGCTGTTACTCGAAGCCGCTGTGGCTGCGGGCCAACGCCCTAGTGCCGACATCGCATTGGCGTGGCTGGATGGCACGCGGCTCGAAGGGCGCGCCATGGCGCAACTTGCTGCGAAGGCAAGACGCTTGTGATCATCACGCGGTGGTTATCATACGCAGTCGTGTTGGCCTGGTCGCTATTCGTGCCAAGCGTGTCCGCCCATAAAGCCAGCGACAGTCTGCTCACGCTCGAGCGTAACGGTGCCGAACTACGCGGACAGTGGGACATTGCGTTACGCGACCTTGATGTAGCAATTGGACTGGACGCCAACGCCGACGGCAAAATCGAGTGGGGCGAAGTTAAAGCCAAACACGCCGAGATTGCCAACTACGCGATGTCGCGAATAGTAATATCGGCTGGAGATAAACCCTGCACGCTCAGTGTCACTGAGCATTTGCTTGAACGTCATGGCGATGGCACCTATGCCGTGATGCGTTTTATTGGCGAGTGCCATCAGGTCTGGGCTGACACGATGCTCAACATTGATTACCGACTATTTTTTGACATAGATACGCAGCATCGCGGCCTCCTAAAACTTAATAACAATGGTCATACTCGGAGTGCGATTTTTCCGGCGAGTCAGCCGAGGCAAGAGTTTAAAGTTAACCAGAGCGACGCTACGCAAGGTTTTTTAGACTTCGTTGGCGACGGCATCAAACACATTGCCGTCGGCTTCGACCACATTCTATTTTTGGTAATGCTGCTACTTCCTGCGGTATTGATTCGGACAGATCAAGGTGAGAAGGGCTGGGTTCCGGTGACGACGTTTCGGCGCGCATTGCTCAACGTTGCCACTATCGTCACCGCGTTTACTGTGGCGCATTCAATCACGCTCTCGGCAGCAACGCTTGGCATTGTGTCGCCGCCTTCTCGATGGGTAGAAATCCTCATCGCTGTCTCCGTCGTGATGACTGCAATCGATAACGTGGTGCCATTGTTTCCGGCTGCGCTCCACAAACGCCCTTGGCTCATCGCCTTCGGGTTTGGCCTCATTCACGGGTTCGGCTTTGCGGGCGTACTGCAAGGGCTAAATTTACCTCGCGCTGATTTGATGCTGTCGCTCATCGGCTTCAATGTCGGTGTCGAAATAGGTCAGCTTGCGCTTGTCGCTTTTCTCTTACCAGCAGCCTATGCCATTCGTGCCCGCTCGATCTACCTGCGCGTGGTGCTTACTGGCGGGTCAGTCGCGACAGCAAGCATCGCCGCGGGCTGGCTACTCGAACGATCCATCGATTTTCAATTCATGCCTTTTTAAACACGATAGCGCACCCGTTTTACCTCAACCCCGATCAAAGGAAAGTAAATGAACACAGTACATCGCATTGCCCTTACCGCCGTAGCCATATTAATAACTCTGCCCGCTCAAGCGCAACTTTATGCAGGTGCCACAGCGGGCGAATCGCGCACGAAACTAAATGGCGAAAATCTGACTTCGCAATTTTTGGATTTCGGTTACAGCGATGCGCAAACGCAAAGCTCCGAGCGCGCCTCTGCATACCGCGTCTTTGTCGGCTATCAGCTCAATGGCTACGTTGGCGTGGAAGCAGGTTATGCAGATCTTGGCACATCTCGCATTCGCACTAGCGTTGTGCCACAGGGCGCATTCGAACGGCGCATTGACACCACCGGCTTCGATCTCAGCTTGGTCGGCACCTTACCAGTCACCAATAAGTTTAGCTTGTTTGCGCGTGCTGGGGCTTTCATGAACGAGCGCCGAACGAATTTTTCAACAGCTGGCAATATCGAGCTACTGAACGGCGTGCAAGGCACGAAGGAGCGCAAGACCAGCGCCACGTACGGTGCGGGCGTTATCGTTAATCTCACGCCAAAAATTGCGCTACGCGCTGAATTGGCGCAAACCGAAAAATATTCAGATACCTTACTATCACAGACCTCTCGCATAGACATGTATTCAATCGGGCTGCAATACCGTTTCTAAGCATTTTTAATCGTAGTTTTAGCGCGTGACAATGCGCGCAAAAATGATCGGCTTCATGCGCGCTGTGGGTGGCTGCGCAGTAGCCGATTTTTTCAATCAATAGCAGACCATAATAATAACCAAAACTGCTGCAACACTTTAAAGTTGAATCAACAGTTTGAAAGCGCATCCGAAATTCAACGATCTGGAACATCCAGCGCGGCAAGTGCCACAAAAAGTGAACAATTGCGCAATGCGAGCTTCAGCGCGTCCGAAAATGGGCGATTGGCAGTTTTCGCTTGCTTCAGTAAAGTCAGCGGCAACGCCTAGCAATAGAGCCTTCGCCTAGGACGCCATCGAATCAAGCGCGCATGGGCTTACGGCAACAGCACAACTGTCCCTCGTTGTAAGTTCCCAACAATTTAATTAAACTGTACTATTTTTAGCGCAAATTCGACTTGCTAGGCGTCGAAAAGCGCTAAACTTCCTTCATTGTGCGGTGCAACAATGTCGCATAAGCGCTCATCTCTTCTTTCTTCATTGATACTTTAGGAGCTATACATGTCGCATCCAAGCCGAAATTTAACCAAGCCAGCACGCCAATCACGCGTTCACATCGCCTCCGCAGTTGCGGTAGCCGTTCTAAGTGCGCTCGCAAGCCAAACCGCTATCGCCCAGAACGCAGTAAAAGAATTGACCAAGGAAGAAAAGAAAACCCAGTTAGAAACAATCACCGTGACTGCTGACCGTCGGGTTGAAAACATTAAAGAAGTACCGATGGCAATCAGTACCTTGAGCGGCGAAAAATTAGATGTCATTAATTCTGGCGGCCAAGATATTCGCATGTTGGCAGCACGCATTCCAAGTTTGAATATCGAGTCTTCGTTTGGCCGCGCGTTTCCACGGTTCTATATTCGCGGCTTTGGCAATACCGATTTTGACCTAAACGCGTCGCAGCCGGTGTCGCTTGTTTATGACGACATCGTCCAAGAAAACGCCTTGCTTAAAGGCTTTCCACTATTTGACATGCAGCAAGTTGAAGTACTGCGCGGCCCGCAGGGTACGCTGTTTGGCCGAAATACACCAGCCGGTGTAATCAAGTTTGATTCGGTAAAACCATCACGCGTGCAAGACGGTTATTTGAATCTGTCTTACGGACGCTACAACACTACCAACGTTGAAGGCGCTTATGGCACTGCCATCAATAGTGATTGGTCGGTGCGCCTATCCGTGCAGTTACAGAACCGCGATAGTTTTGTAAATAACACCGTAAAAGGCCCAACCGACAAGCGCGAAGGCTATTCCGATCAAGCAGCCCGTTTTCAGGCGCTTTACGAGCCTAGCAAGCAGTTTAGCGCACTGTTTAACGTGCATGCCCGTGAAATGGATGGCAGCGCCCGATTGTTCCGCGCCAATATTATCAAAAAAGGCACCAATGACTTAGTTGATAATTTTAAGGTAAATGAAATTTCTCTCGACGGTGCCAATTCTTCACGCTTGAGCAATTTGGGCTCAAATTTGCGCATGAAATGGACACTCGATAACGGTATGACCCTGCATTCGATTACTGGTGTTGAAGCACTAGATTCGTTTAACCGTGGAGATATCGACGGCGGCTATGGTGCCTCGTTTATCGGCACCTTTGGCCCAGGCTTCATTCCCTTCCCAGCTGAATCCGCTGATGCATTACCAAAGCATAATCAATTTAGCCAAGAATTGCGCTTGGAATCTGATGCTAACGGCCCACTAAAATGGATTGCTGGCGCTTATTATTTTGACGAAGACATCACCATTGATTCATACAACTATGATTCACTGGCAGGTGGCGTACAGAACGGTTTTGCGACCCAGCGTCAAAAAAATAAAGCCATGGCTTTATTCGGTTCCGTTAATTATAAATTTACGGATCAATTTAATGTGCGTGGCGGCTTGCGTTACACCAGCGATAAAAAAGACTTTACCGCGAAGCGCCTTGTTTCCCCCTTTGGCGCTGGTGCAACTCCTGAACTTACGGCTAAACCAAGCGATAAAGACGTAAGCTGGGATTTAAGCGCTACCTACGCACTCGACAAAGCGACCAACCTCTATGGCCGCGTAAGCCGTGGTTTCCGTGCCCCTAGTATTCAGGGTCGGGTATTGTTTGGCGACAGTATTTCTGTTGCTAATTCAGAAAAAGTAACGTCCTTTGAAGCTGGCGTAAAAACCGACCTATTCAATAAACGCGGACGTTTAAGCGCCAATGTGTTCCGCTACGAAGTACGCGATGCACAACTAACGGCAGTGGGTGGCCAGACCAACTTTAACCGCTTAATCAACGCGGCTAAAATGCGCGGTCAAGGCTTTGAGCTTGATCTAGAAGCCATTCTCACTGAAAACTTATTAGCCACTATTGGCGGCAGTATCAACAACACCGAAATTTTGGATGGCGGTTTGGTGACGGCAGCTTGCGGTAGCGGCTGTACCGTGCTCGATCCAGCAGGCCCAGTAGCAGGCACGTTTAACATCAACGGTAACTCACTACCGCAAGCACCAAAATACGTGGCTAACTTCACATTGAAATACACCTTACCATTGAGTTCCAGCTCGGAATTTTTTGTTTATACCGACTGGGCTTATCGTAGCAAAGTAAACTTCTTCCTTTATGAATCCAAAGAATATATTGGTAAATCATTGATGGAAGGCGGCTTACGCGCTGGCTACAATTGGGATAATGGTAAGTATGAAGTGGCTGCATTTGGCCGCAATATCGGCAATCAAATTCGTATCGTCGGCGGTATTGACTTCAATAATTTGACGGGTTTCATTAACGAGCCACGTACTTATGGTGTGCAGTTTAAAGCGAAGTTCTAAGCAAGTATTACGCAAACTGCTAAGCCAAACGTTTAACTGCAAAAAAGCCGGTCAGCGCAATCTGACTGGCTTTTTTATTGCAAATTCACTCGCTAACACCGTCTGAAGATGCCTTATTTTAATAGAGATAACTCTCACTCAACCCTCGTTCAATCAAAAGTAGAAATTGCTTGTGGGCTAGTCTTCGCTTTAAAGTCATTAAAACAGTGGTACGGCCTAAGCACAAACAATCCCGCCATGCCTGAAAGAACGGAAATGCGTTTCAGTTAGACTACTGCAATAAACATTCACAAAAACCTGCAGAGGGGCAATCGTTCATGACACTAGCGTTAAATTCCAATAACTCTCAAATGGGCTGCCTTCGTCTCCGCGCATATGCAGCGCAAGCAGTCTGCGCCATGTTGCTTTCCGGCTGCGCCTCCACACTGATCAATACACCGCGCAATGAACCGCTGGCAAATAAGCAGTTCAACGCAACAGTATTGCGTGCAGCGCCCAACGTCGGCAACGAGACTATCGTCGCCCTATCATTCTCAGGCGGTGGTCTGCGAGCAGCGGCATTTTCTTACGGGGTACTGGAAGGACTGCGCACGTTTCCGACAACCACCCCCACGACGCTACTTGATGAAGTAACCTTTATCACCAGCGTGTCGGGCGGCTCCATTACCGCAGCCTATATGGGGCTACACGGGCCAAAAGGACTGCGTCAATTTCGTGAAGCGGCGCTGCTGCGGGATGGAGAGGCGGGACTGCGCTTTAGCCTCTTTAACCCCGTGAACGTTTCGCGTCTATTGGCTGGCGGTTTGAACGACCGCGCCAACTTTCAAGCGTGGCTTGAGGATGATCTTTTCAAACGCGCCACCTTTGCTGATATGTACCGCAACCACAAGCCCGTGGTGTGGATCAATGCGACGAACGCTTTTCACCGTACTGCATTTCCGTTTCATGAGCGCGCATTTGATGCTATTTGCAGTGACCTCGCGAGCTTTCCAGTGTCCGAGGCAGTCGCAGCTTCGATGGCAGTACCGCTCTTTTTCGCGCCGGTAGTATTGCGCACTTACCCCGATGCTTGTCCGAATAGCTTAGCGGATAGCGTCGGCAATCAGCCGCTTGGTGAGAGCCCTGACAATCAACGACTGCGCGCCGCACTGCGCCGTGCGATTCGCGATTTTCGTGATCCGGCGGCGGGGCGCTATTTGAAGCTCGTCGATGGCGGGCTGACAGACAATCTCGGTCTAGTCAGCATTTTGCAAAGCCGGATTCTGCTCGGTACCCCATATGGGCCTATAGGCGAGGAGGATGCGGTGAACGTGCGTAAGTTGCTCTTTATTGTCGTCGATGCGGGGCAAGGACCGAGCGGCGATTGGACGCGTGACTTGGTGGGGCCGTCGGGCATTGACATGGCCTCTGCAGCTGTCGATACCGCCATCGAAAGCACCATGCGCATGAGCTACGATAGTTTTGTGCCCATGATGAAAAAATGGGAGCGCGACATTGTCAACTATCGCTGTGCCTTGCCCGCCAAGCGTCAACAAGCACTACGAGATAAGCGCGCCAGCTGGCGCTGCGATGATGTGTTTTTTGCTGTTACCGAAATTTCCTTCGCGAGCTTAGGTGAACGCGAAGAAGCGCAACTCTCAGCGATACCCACCCGACTCAAACTGCCCGAAGCGCAGATCGATAAGCTCGTTGATGCCGCGCGACGCGCGACGGAAACGAACCAGACGATCAAACAATTTGTGGTGCGGTAGGCGGAATATTAAACTCTTTTATGCGCCGGCATTTTCCAGCTTTTGTGGCTGGATGTCAGCACCAGCATTAGAGAATTCCACGCCACTGCCAAAACTCTTGTCATCGTCGGCTGAGCCATCAATGTTTATGCGCACTGGATACACTCCAGATTAGGGTTATCTCGTTCAAAAATAAATGCATCCAAAACAGTGCGGTTTCAGTAAAAAATAGTTGTAAGGATTAGCAAAACCTCGCGACCAATGCCTTGTAAGTACCAACATTGGAGCAGTTTACTAGACACGCAACGGCTGAAACCGACCGCCGTTATGCGTTACGCAAAATCGTCGGAATATTTTATTACCTAAAGGAATCATCATGGAATTAAAGACTAAAAGTAGCGCACTAGCAACAGCTGTAGGACTATTCGCAATCTCCCTATCCGCCTTCGCAGCTGATGCACCAAAGGGCAGCAGCGGTATGGCTATTGGCGCTAACGACAAAGTACATTGCTATGGCGTGCATGACTGTAAAGGCAATTCTGATTGCAAAACAACTGATAGCGCATGCAAAGGCCAAAATGGCTGTAAAGGTAATGGTTTCAAGGCGCTAACAGCAAAAGCGTGCTTAGCGGCTGATGGCACCATTGCTGATATCAAAGAAAAGAAAAAATCTTAAATCGATTTTCCCCTTTCACTTCTCCCTTAGTGAATATTTGCGGTATCGTTTCGTTTCCTTTCGAAGCGATACCGTGTTTTTTTCTACAGTGCCATGACACCAACCAATTCGATGCTACGCATTAAGTCACCCGGCTTTGGTTTGGGCTTGCGCACTGCCCATTACGCGGATTTTTTAGCCGCACCACAGCCCCTTGATTGGCTTGAAATTATCTCTGATAATTTTTTACTCGAAGGTGGTAAACCGCTGCAAATGCTCGATACCTTCCGTGCCGATTACCCGATGGTGATGCACGGTGTATCGCTTTCCATTGGCTCCACCGATGGCATTGACTTGAACTATGTGCAAAGCATCAAACGCTTAGCAGAACGCATCGAGCCGCTCTGGATATCTGACCACTTATGCTGGACCGGTGCGGGTGGCAAAAACTCGCACGATCTCTTGCCATTACCTTATACCGAAGAGGCACTCAATCTGGTGGTGCGCCATATCCAACAGGTGCAAGATGTGTTGGGTCGGCGCTTTGTGATTGAAAATGTATCGAGCTATCTGCAATTCAAATCTAGCGAAATGACCGAGTGGGAGTTTTTGAGGGCGCTGTGTGACGCTGCCGATTGCTTACTTTTGCTTGACGTAAACAATATTTACGTGAGCAGCTTTAACCATGGCTTCGACCCTTTGCAGTATCTGCATCACCTTGACCCGAACCGCATCCAACAGATTCACTTGGCGGGTCATAGCCATAATGGCGACCATATTATTGATACACACGACCACGCAGTGGCCGAGCCAGTATGGGCGCTTTACGAGGCCGCCTGTGCGCACGCTGGCAGCACTGCAACCATGATTGAACGCGATGACGATATTCCGCCGCTCAATGAGTTACTACAAGAGGTAGCGCGCGCACGAACTATTTTTGCCAGTAGCGCATGTGAAAAACTAGCCGAAAACTCGCTATGAAGCTTGCCCAACTACAACAAAACTTCATCGCCCTACTCCACAACGAGGCTAATCGTATCGGCACCGAAGTTGTTGAAGGCGGACGCATTGACGTTGCCGCACGGCTGCATATTTATCATCACAGCTACCGCGCACGGCTGCTTGAAGTGCTGCAAGATGTATTTGAGCACACGTGGGGCTATTTGGGTGATGATGCATTTGCGGAGATGGCAGGTGGCTATATTGAGGCGCAACCGTCAGCATTACGCACCTTAAATCGTTACGGCAACGGTTTCTCCGATTACTTAAGGTTGCAGCTTCCAGACGATGGCGAGGTTGCAGAAATTGCACAGCTTGATTGGATGATGCGTTGCGCTTTTGACGGCCCCAATCGCACCCCGCTCACCTTTACCGATCTTGCCGGTATTACGCAGGAGCAATGGGCCAGCATCGGCTTTAACTTTCACCCAACGCTTGCCATGCACACACTTAAACACAATGCCGCAGGCATTTGGGATGCATTGGCACATAATCAAACGCCGCCCGCTGCAGCAATACTCAATACCGATACAATAGTTACAGTATGGCGACGCGATCTGCGACCGCATTTTATGACCATCGACACGATGGAGGCAGAAGCTATAACGCTATTGCAATCAGGAATGCCATTTTCAGCGGTGTGCGATAAATTGCAGGCTGACTATGCCACGATTAATGTCGTGCCAGCACTAGGTACTGCAATGCATAAATGGGTGGACAATGAAATGCTCGTAGCAATTACTGATACGCCTGTTTGAGAAGTTGCGCACGCGTTAATTCAAATACGTAACACCAATTCAGAGACATCGCACCTAACGCGGAGATCATTTGCTGACGCCCTGTCCTAGCGCATAGTTTTTCGCTAAATCAGATAGCCAACTCAGTTGCTTATCGAAACGCACGCAATTTCTGCATTCACTCCAATGTACTTCAAGGTCAGCCTGCTCAATTTCATCGAGTTCGCGATCCCGCGATTCGCTCATCAAGCGCGCGGCTTCTTTGCATGACGCCGCTAAACTGGGTGTGCAATCTGGTTCATTCGAAACTGGTGTGGTCATTTGATACTCTTTTCTATTTCATTTATGCGTTGCAAAACCCGCTACGTTCTAAACATTCACGAAGCGCCACACGTGCGCGATGTAGCATCGTCCAGCAGTTAGACGAAGAAATGCCTTCATCCTTACAAATTTCTGCCACTTCTTCGCCCATGACTTCACGTTGAAAGAAAACGCGTGATGTTGTTTTCGGCAGTTTTTCCATACAGTGCTCAAACGCAGCAAACAAACGTTTTTGCTCCAGCGCGTTACCAGGTTGACAACCTTGGCCAAAACTGGTGGTCCAATGGCCAGTCTCATCAAAAAATTGATCAAACCATTGTGGGTCGTTGCTGTCGCTACCTTCATCGGCATTATTTGGGGGTTGCACAAACTTTTCACGGTCGCTATAGGCGCCACGTTGAAAATCAATAATTTTGTACTTCAAAATACTTGTTAGCCATGTGCGCAAGGTTGCAGTACCGCTAAATGATTCAATGCCAGAAAGTGCCGCCAATAGGGCTTCTTGAACCACTTCCTCAGCTTCATTTTTTTCACGCAACTTCGCTGTTGCATAGCGTATTAAGAAACCGCGATGCGATTCAATTTCTAAAAAAAGAGCATTTTTATCGTGTACGGCCAACGTCATAACCATCCCCATTAGGTTGCCTTGCGTTACCAGTTACATTGCAGTTTGCAGCGCGTTCAATTGTACCTCACAACAATTGACTCTATGCACTACCGCTGCTAGCAAATAGCGGCTAAAAATAATGACCCAAGAGGATCGTAGAAATACAAAAAGTGTAAGGTTTTCAACCGTGGCACGACCTATGGACATGAAGCGTAACTGTAGATTGCACGCAATTTTCAACGCTTCATTAAAATCCAAAAAATTGTTTAACCACTAAGGAGCTTTTATGCAAACGAAATTCGCAAAATTCGCAATGGCCGCTGTCGTATTCACCTCACTATTTGGTCTTTCAGCCACAGCAACTGCAGGGGAAGCCTCGCCTGAGGATATTTCACGCTTTATAAAAATGACAGACATGAATAAAGACGGCATGGTTTCAAAAGCGGAAATGATGAAACGTGCTAACGCCGCAATGGCCGCAAGCACAAACAAGGACGGCATGGTTGACTCTAAGGCCTTCATGGACTTCTTACTAGATATTAAAAAGAGCGATGGTAATGCAGCACCGGCTAAACCGGCTGTAATGATGACCAAAGCGGACATGATGAAAAAAATCGAATCTGCATTCGCCAAAGCCGATGCCGCTAAAAAGGCGATGATTGATCAGGCACAGGTACAAATGTTCTTAGCTGAGCTACTCCGCTCAGGCGCATAGAAGTCGTAGCTTGAATTAACAGCACGCAAATTACTGTTTGCGTGCTGTTAATGAAAATACCGTAGGTACATGCTGCATTTGCGGGCTCCATTCGTGTGCACAAACCATCAAGACCCCCACTTTTAGATCAGAAAAATAGCGATATGAAAAGCAAAAAAATACTCATCCTAGCAACGATTGCAATAGCTCTTTTCGCATTTTTTTATTTTGATCTTGCTCATTATTTTGATCTAGCCTATTTCAAGTCTAAACAGGCTGCTGTCAATGATTATTATCGTGAAAACCCCGCGTTAACGATTGCTTATTTTTTCTTGATCTACACTGCCGCTACCGCTATTTCATTTCCTGGAGCCGCCGTAATGACCTTAGTGGCCGGCGCAATTTTTGGCGTGGTATTAGGCACGGTAATTGTCTCGTTTGCCTCAACCATCGGCGCTACCCTTGCATTTCTAACGTCGCGCTTTTTGCTACGCGAAAGCATTCAGAATAAGTTTGGCGATAAGCTCAAAGCCATCAATGACGGTATCGCGAAAGAAGGCGGATTCTATTTATTCACTTTACGGCTGGTGCCGGCATTTCCGTTTTTTCTCATCAATTTAGTCATGGGTTTAACGCCGATCAAAACATGGACATTTTTCTGGATATCGCAGTTGGGCATGTTGGCAGGCACTATCGTATTTGTTAACGCAGGAACACAAATAGCAGGCATTACGTCCCTCAAGGGAATACTTTCCCCAAGCCTTATCTTTGCGTTTGTATTGCTAGGTATATTCCCGATCATCGCCAAAAAAATAATCAGCACCTACACCGCGAAGAAAATTTACGCTCCTTGGCAAAATAAAAAACCACGTACGTTTGATCGCAATGTAATCGTCATTGGTGCTGGTTCAGCGGGACTGGTGACATCGTATATCGCTTCCGCCGTTAAAGCCAAAGTAACGCTTATTGAAAAGCACAAAATGGGCGGCGATTGCCTCAACACTGGCTGTGTACCGTCAAAGGCGCTTATCCGCACTGCCAAGCTACTCAATCACATTAAACGTGCAAAGGAATTTGGTATTGCCAAAGCTGATGCGCAGTGGGATTTTCGCGATGTCATGGAACGGGTTTCAGGCATTGTTGACGCCATTGAACCACACGACTCCGTCGCACGATATTCGGCATTAGGCGTGGATTGCGTCGCCGGATCAGCAAAAATACTCACACCCTGGGAAGTAGAAATTACTGATGCACAAGGCAAAAAGCAAACCATGACTACAAAAAATATTGTGATCGCCACTGGCGCACGCCCCTTCGTGCCACCAATACCAGGCTTGGCGCAGGTGAAGCCGCTCACATCAGACAATGTGTGGGCGCTACGAGAGTTGCCAAAACGCTTAGTGGTGCTGGGTGGCGGGCCTATCGGCTGCGAATTAGCGCAGTGCTTTGCGCGCTTTGGTGCGAACGTAACGCAGGTTGAGATGGGTGCACGCTTGATGGTACGCGAAGACCCAGAGGTATCGGCCATCGTAAAACAAAAGTTTGAAGCAGAGGGCGTCACTGTTTTAGTGAACCATAAAGCCAAAGAAGTAATAATCGAAAATGGCGAAAAATATCTAATTACTGAAGTAGATGGCGTTGATAAGCGTGTCGCTTTTGACGAGATTTTGTGTGCGGTTGGGCGCATTGCCAACACCACAGGATTTGGCCTAGAAGAACTTGGCATACCCGCTAAACGCGTAGTAGAAACCAACGACTATTTGGAAACTATTTACCCTAATATTTTTGCCTGCGGCGATGTCGCAGGACCATATCAATTTACTCACACCGCTGCGCATATGGCGTGGTATGCGGCAGTCAATGCGCTATTTGGCAAGTTTAAGAAATTTAAAGTTGATTACTCGGTAGTGCCCTGGGCGACCTTTACCGATCCAGAAGTAGCGCGTGTCGGCTTAAACGAGCAAGAGGCGATTGAAAAGAAAATTGCCCATGACGTGTTTATATACGGTATGGATGATCTTGACCGTGCTATCGCCGATGGCGAAGCGCATGGCTTTGTAAAAGTAATTACCGCCAAAGGCAGCGACAAAATTTTGGGAGCCACTATTGTAGGTGAGCACGCTGGAGATCTATTGGTGGAATTTGTGGCCGCTATGAAGCACGGGTTTGGGCTAGAAGGCATTCTCAATACCATTCACACCTACCCCACATTAGGCGAGGCCAATAAATTTGCAGCTGGCGTGTACAAGCGTTCCACTGCGACGGTCGGGAAGCTGGATTTTGCGTGCGCCTTCAACGATTGGACGCGTGGCGATGCGCAGTTCAGCGTTGTTTTTAGCAAAACCCTTGCGTTATTATTGAACCATGACAAAACACCGGCTTATCCAAAAACACCGCAACATTAGAATGATGCTGCGTATACCAACAGCATAATCGACTCCTTTTTGACCGCCGGACTAACTGCCAGATTAACTACCAGACAGTATCCGTGGAACCTCACCAAAATTACTTATGAGTCTTACTTTTTACTACGCACCATTTTCTACCGCGAGTGTCACCGATGCTGTGCTTGCAGCCCTTGGTCTAACGTCTGAACGCATTACATTGAATATTAGCGAAGGCGAAACCAGAACGCCCGCCTACCTAAAAATCAACCCCAATGGTACAGTGCCCACACTCATTCACGACGGTGTAATTCTGTGGGAATCCGCTGCTATCACCATGTATCTAGGAGAAGTTTTCGGCATTGCCGCTGGCTTATATCCAGCGGCAATGCCGCAGCGTGGCGAAGCCATGAAATGGATTGTTTGGGGCAATGTACGTTTAGCTGAAGCGGCAGGCAGATACTCAGCCGCTCTACCCCCAGACCAAATTGGCGCAGTAGAAGTCGACGTCCCACCAGAACAGCAAACTTTAGCGGCATTAGCAACAGCAAAAACTGATCTTGTCGCCTGCTTGAAAATACTCGACGCTGCACTCATCAATAAGCAATACTTATTAGATCAATATTGTCTAGCCGATATCCATTTATACACGTTCATTGGCTGGATTAGTGCTATGGGTGTTGACACCACGCAATACCCAGGCATTACAGCGTGGTGCAATCGTTGCATTGAACGGCAAAACTCACAAGTGCAATGAAGCCCGAGAGCGCCGGCAAACAATATGCATCATTGCCAATTTTACTCAAGGATATTCGCGCTTGTCGCCTTTGCGCTGCACACCTGCCCCACGGCGTGCGCCCGATCCTGCAAATTAGCACGACTGCGCGCATTCTAATCGTGGGCCAAGCACCGGGGCGGCGTGTCCACGAAAGCGGCGTACCGTTTGACGATGCCAGCGGCGAACGCTTGCGTCAATGGATGGGCATTAGCGCTCATGTGTTCTACGACGCCAGCACGATTGCAATACTGCCAATGGGCTTTTGTTATCCCGGTACCGGCAAATCCGGCGATCTCCCCCCACGCCCTGAATGCGCACCGACTTGGCGGGAAGCCGTATTAGCGCATATGCCTAATATCGAGCTCACGCTGGTTGTGGGTCAGTATGCGATGAATTGGCATATGAAAAATTCAGCTTTCAATACCCTAACCGAAAAAGTGAAAAACTGGCGTGAACAATGGCCGACCATACTCCCTCTACCCCATCCCAGTCCACGCAATAATATTTGGCTCAAAGCAAATCCTTGGTTTGCAAAGGAAGTAGTTCCGGCGCTGCAGACAAGAATAGAAAGCCTGCTACGCAAGCCTTAAATTTCTGCAACCGCCCTCTATATCCATAAAGGCTCACCCACAGTTTAATCTCCTACAGCGTTTTGTCTATAACCAGAATTTCTAGCGTAAATCGCTAGCTATTCTGCGATAAATAGACCGCGCAAAAATAAATGCCAAACCCGCCGCAAAGAGCCAAAAAATTGACGTTACCCACGGTAGCTGAAGTTTAAAATTGGCTAGATTTGGATTGCTACTCAGCATCAACACTAGGGCAATGCGGCCTGCAGTAGCCATCGCCATAAGCGCTAAGGCTGCGCCCAACCATAACCCAGTCTCACTTGGTGCGCTGGCTTTGCCCATGGCATTTACGGCGTTAAATACCGCCAGCATTACGGTGGCCCAAGCCGCGCCTGCCACAACTTGCAGCCCAATAAGTAGCGGCAGGGTTGTTGCAAACACGCAGGCAATGAGTGCCGCACCACCGCAAATTCCTGCTAGCCAAATCACTTGAGTGGCACTGGCAATTTGTGCCATGTGATCGTCGCTATTCGTGCGCCGCTTCAGCCATTGCGAGGCTGGAAACATAGCTACGCTAAACCCCACCCAAAATAAGGGCATGAGCCATTCCAAGGCGGCAGCCGTGTGTATCGCCGTAAAGTATTTTGCAGAGTTGAGCGCCACATGGACTTGCACGCCAAACGCGAATAAAGCGACTGCAAGAAGCAAGGGCAATGCCAACTTGAAGTCAATAATTAACACTTGCGCCAGCTTTGATTTTTCATCTTTACTGCTCGCTATTTTCAGCATGGGGCGTAATGCTAGCGTTGCTATAAGCAAGGCGACGCTGGCCAGTGCAAACGGTAAGACCGGATCAATATTTTTTAAAATAATCGTCAAGTAAGGTGCTGCGGCACCCGCAACACCAATACCAAATAGATACCCAGCAAAACCTATCGAGTATGCTTTGCCATCTTCTTGATTTGCCGCAACTGCTTTTGACATAAAGAACAAAGGAGGTACACGCAATACCGAAGATGCAATTACCCACAGCAGCACCGCCAAAATAAGTACGCTCGGCGGTGCCGAAGTGGCAAGCCACGGCAGCGATGCAAATAGCACGCACGCTAGCGCCACTGCCGCTAAAAGCCATTTACCAAATTTCTCCAGCAATTGCTTACCGCGATCAAGCCACAGACCCAAATAAAAATCCATCGCGGCAAATATGAGCTGATCGGCAATCAATATCCACGGCAACATGCTCGCATCAAGGCCGGCTTGCTTTAAAAGTCCAGGTAGATAAATTACATACACGGTCCAGTTTAAAGTGAAAAATAACTGCACTAGAGCTAAGCGCCAAACCATGATTGACCTCCATCTTTTTAAAGTTATTCGCCATTATCGCTGAATCCAGCTGGGAACAAATGTGTTGCATCGCACCCAGATTTGAACAGTGCAAAACTACCACCACAAATCTCTTGCGATACATATTGAAAGTGCTATAATTTCAGTAATTACTGAAAATTCAGAAAGAAAGACATTATGAATATGACTCCGCTTAGTCAAGATTTCGTCCTACATTTTGGTGAAATGGGCAGCCGTTGGGGAATTAACCGCACGGTGGGGCAAATTTACGCTTTGCTCTATGTTTCTGAGCGGCCTTTAAATGCCGATGAAATTGCCGATGCCCTGCAATTTTCTCGCTCAAACGTGAGTATGGGTCTGAAAGAACTGGAGTCATGGCGACTCACCAAACTGCAGCATTTACCTAATGACCGCCGTGAGTATTTCACCGCGCCGGAAGATATTTGGGCGATTTTTCGCACGCTTGCTGATGAACGTCGTAAACGCGAAATTGATCCCACACTAAGCATGTTGCGCGACGCTATTTTGCGCGGCGCGACCAATCCAGAAGACAAATATGCGCAAAAGCGCATGAAAGAAATGCATGACCTTATAGAAATGGTCACCTTATGGTTTAACGAAGTGCATCGTTTAGAACCCGACACCTTGAAGCAACTGATGAAAATGGGTTCTAAGGTAACAAAGTTGCTAGAAATGAAAGACAAACTAAAAATCGTATCGGGAAAATAACTTCGCTTGAGACGCGCTGAGGCACTGTGAAGCACAGTGAGGCATCTTTAAATTCTTAAGAGGCAAAAATCATGTTCGACCTAAACCCCATCATGCT
>JANMDR010000045.1:0-21117 GCA_031376425.1 Betaproteobacteria bacterium | reverse complement strand
TGTCCACAGGCGAGCGCCGTGGATAACCCTGAATCGTCAAGAATCAACCAGTGCATACCGTTCATGCGAAACTAAACCCAAGAAGTAGCTATGTGTCCGTGGAAACGGGGTAAGTCCAATTCGCTCAAAGTCATAATCTGTTTCGGAGATCACAACTTCATACAAAGGGATTCGCAAAGAGGTGCATAACTTAGTAGCTAGTACTTTCAAGTTTGGAGACGCACGCAAACCGACAATGATCTCGGCTATTGCTTCACTGGGTACCCTAAATAGAGCAACAGGAAACGGCAAGGTCACGATCGTCTTGTCTGCATGTGCAAGAAAGGCAATCAGACGTTCTTCCTCTTCGTACGCCCAATCAATAGACTTGGTTAAAGCAATCCGACGCGCATCAGGCTTCTCAAGCGGCCGAAACTCAACGAGCGGACGCTTGGTTGAGTATTGAACTGGCGCAAAGATCGTACTTTTATCCTTGCGGCCCAACGCTTGCTGAAAGAACGCATGATTGCGGTCAAAACCTACGCAGAAACCAGTATGCGCGGACGCATAATGCGACCACATTAAAGAACTGCTCCATTTTCTGGAGAGTGAGAAAACACCAATGTTCGCGTTGGCCTTTAGTCGCGCTCTTTCCAAGAAGTCTTGGCGGAACTGCTCAGCGCTCTGTAGCTCTTGAAGCTTCTTACGAGCCTGTTTTTGATGTTCACGTTCTGACTTTCGACGTTCACCACGCGAAGCGCCAGAACGGTGCGGAGGAGGCGTGCGTAGCGCCTCACGCCGGTGAGATAGTGCTTTCTCAATAACAGCACGAGAAACTGCCGGTATGAGTTCAAACGGATCATTCAATTCGCTGGGCTGAGTAAACCGTAGTAGGCCATCACTCAGAAAGCTTTCCCTAACGGAGGGCAGGTATTTATAGAGGAGCGACATGAGACTTGTAATATAACATCAAATTAGTTATAGATACTCAAAACGCCCCCCCCCTCCGCCACGGCGTCTAACTCCTCAGACCTAGTTGACCTTAAACCGTTGACGGATACGGCATTCAGACGATATTTGTATTTACATAGACGCTAACAAAGGCGCAATAAACAAATACCGCCGTTGCCGTCGGAGCGCGTTTTGGACCAATTTCGCAAACCTAAACGCGTCTGCTGACTGCTTGCAGTTGGTGGGTATTCGCGATTTCAGGCTCGATGATACAAAGTTTTACGAGGGTAGATGTATCGCAAAAAAGGATCAATTGCGATCCTCTAATACCAGTGCTGACAATGACGCGCCGCGCGCCTCTGAGGGCTGCAATTGCAACGACGCACCTACCGGCTTGCCACCTTGCCACGTCGCCACTCCTGCCGCGACTAAGCGCGAAGCGGCAGTGCCGTCTGGCAGCGCAACTCCTTGTAGCCGCGCGACGACCTTACGATGTGATGTCACTTCAATAACGTCACCAGATTGGGCTTGGCGAATGTACTTGGCAAAGTGCGCCTTGAACTCGACAATAGCGACTTTCATACGCGACCTATAAATTGATTTATAACAATAATCATGATCATATTTTCGAATAGGGTCAATGCAAATTTGCGCAATGGAAGGCGTTGATTAGGTCAGACACCCCCGTTCGTCGAGAGGCGGGGTGATATTTTTACGGTAGCGAAGAAAAGTGCGGGGGAAAGCGTGACCCCGTGAGAGCACGGCATGCCATGCCCGTTACAGCCCCCCCGATGGAATTGCGCAGAACATACATAGCGCAGGCAAGCTCCACCCGTTGCCAAACAACTGAAACAAGCCGCGTGCTAAAACTTAGTTAATAAAGTAAACATACTATTGGCTACGCCTATTACCATCGACAGCAGCGACAATGCAGCAATAGCACCAGCCACCCGCCAAATTTTTTGCTGTTGTTGCACTACGTTTTCTAGCGATGCTACTTGGCCGTCTTCAAGCAGGCGCGCGATGGTGTTGGTATATTTAATCAGGTACGCGCCCAGCGCACAATAAATCGCGGCTACGACCAAACAAACTGCCCCCATTGCCATAAATAGACCAACCCCTGAGCCACTGTTTATGCCTGCCCCTCCGGGAAACATAAAGCCAAATGCCATGAGAAACGCGATAAGCGCGGTAAGAGCAGCCATAATTAGCAAGATAATTCCTACTAGGCGCACCCATTTTTTTGTGCCACGAAACGCTTCCATGGTTAATTCAGACACACCTTCATTACCGCTTGAAACACGACTTGAGTCCACTTCTGCTGATACGTAGGGGTTAGACATTTTTTAATAGCTTTCAGGGTGATGATTAGACTTCATAGAGGGAATTGCGCGCAGAACATGCATAACGCATACAAGCTGTACCCGCTATTAAATAGCCGATACCAGCAGCGTTCTAGCGCATTGCCATGGGAATAATAATGGCAGCAGCGAACCCTATTACCATCATAATCAGCATCACCACAGCGATACCACCAGCCATCCGCCAAAATTTTTGCTGGTGTTGCAATGCGTTTTCTAGCGATGATACTTGGCCATCTTCAAGCAAGCGCGAGATGGCGCTTGCATACTTAACCAAATAGATACCCAGCGCAAAATACATGCCGGCGAATAACAAGTAAAGCGTACCTGCCCCTATAAACACCCCAATACTCTCAGCAGTACGTCCGCTACCTCGGCCGGCAAAAAACGAGCCAAACATCATGGCCAACCCGCCAAGTGCAGTAACAGCGGCCAAAAACAGCAAAATACCACCCACAAGGCGCACCCACTTTTTTGTGCCGCGAAGCGCCTCCATAGTTAATTCAGATACGCCTTCGCTACCGCTTGAAACGCGCGTTAAATCTGCTTCTGGTGATGCGTAGGGGTTAGACATTTTTAATGGCTTTCAGAGTTACGATTAACTTACAAATAAGACGGTGGCGCTTCTTAAACATTTACTGCAAGCGCAACGATGACGTGGTGAGATTACCGTATGAATTTTACCAAATAGCAGTTACAGCAATGCCACTTTTGATTCTAATTGCGACCACCTGCAGCAGTATTATCACGCAAGGCACGGTAATTGCGGCCTGCTACTAATCCGCAAATATTACTATCTGTATTGCGAAAATTTACGGGGACTGTTTTTCCACATGGCAAGGCGTTATAAGCCGGTGGCAAATTTGGGCCGCAGGTTTGCACATCAAAATGCAGATGCGGCCCACCTGTTTGTCCGGAGTTTCCGCTTAGTGCAATACGCTGGCCTTGGTTAACGCGATCACCGACTTTCACACCTGCGCCACCTTGCTGCAGATGAATGTATCGTGCCACGGTCTTATCGACATGCTCGACCATGACGTAATTTTCTTCTAAATCTTTATCATTGCCGTCGGCAAAATGATCGCGTACCGCCACCACTTTACCGGCGCGAGCCGCGATAATTGGCGTGCCGATGGGCATCCCTATGTCAACCGCATACAGCCCCACCCCACGGTTACCGGGGTTAAAATGGCTTGTGGTTCGCCAAATTAGGTGGCTAGTGTTTGCCTCATAGGGAAGGATGTACTCGGAATTTTTGGCTTCAGGAAATTCCGACTTTAACAGCGCTGGGCCGTTGGGGTCGGGCTTACAATTTTCACCGACCCTTGCAGCAGACTGTAAAGCGCTAGCAGGTGTCGGCACAAGAGCGGATAGGCAGGCCGCACAGACAATCGCAACGATAATCTTCATGCGCCCGCCCTCTGTAAAAATAGGCTTCTCCAAACGGGAGCAACCGGAAGCAAACGGAGTAATCTATCCCTTACGAATAAGCACCCACCAACATTTCGATAAAGCGTGCAGGATTCATAAACATTTTGCCCCAGCGTTCATCGTATTCAGCCGATGGTTTTGCCGCTTGAATTTCTTCTAATTTTTTACCTTCCTTTAGCAGTGCCTTAACTCTGCCGCCAACGATAGTAAGCATATCGCGATAGGCTTTTAAATCCGCTTTGCCGCATACTGGGCCGTGGCCGGGAATGATTTTAGTGGTGTCATTCGCCATTGCGAGCACGCGATCCGCTGCGGCAATAACACCCTCAGGTGTGCCACCGCCAGATACGTCAATGAAGGGATACCAGCCGTTAAAAAAGGTATCGCCCATATGAATGACGTTGCTGTTTTTAAAGTGCACAATCGTATCGCCATCGGTGTGCGCTTTGGGTACATGAAAGCCTTGCACCTCGTCGCCATTGATATGGAAGGTAACGTCAGATGAAAACGTAACTTGCGCCAATGCAGCTTTAGGGGACGGCGGTGTTTTGTTTTTAAACAGTGAGCTAAATTGCTCACTCGACATACGCTTGCGGGCGTTGTCGTGCGACACCAATACTGCACCGGCCTTAGCCATATTCTCGTTACCGCCGGAGTGGTCGCCATGCCAATGCGTGTTCAGCACAAACCTCACCGGCTTATCGCTAATGGCCTTGAGCGCTGCGAGAATTTTTGGCGTTAAGGGTGCGTATTGATCGTCCACTAAAAACAGCGCATCTTCGCCCACAGAAACGCCAATATTGCCACCCGAACCAAACAACACATAGGTAGTAGCAGATAACTTTTCAGTTTTGATTTCGGTCTTGTCAAAATTTTGGGCACTTGCAGCACTAACAGTCAATGCTGAGGTCAGCGCAACTACACCCGCTCTAATTAATTTATGCATTTTAATCTTTCTAAAAATAGGGATAACGACGTAATTATGCACCCAAATATGCAGCCATCTTTGTGGGCAAAATATTTGTGGTGGGCAATGACAGCAGTGATGCGCTGCCATTTTCTAACCCAGCCATTCAACATGCTTAGAGGCCGCTTTATCGCGACGGCAATTTAGCGTATAGAATGTTTGCATACTCCAGCATGCGTTTTCACTTTGCTCAATATTTTGCGCACCACACGTGTATGCAGGTGCTTGCCCGTCGCTTACTTTACGAAAGACTGTTGTCATGCGCGATGAATCTAGTTTTTCGATATCAACTGCTGATGGTTTTTTTTCCATCTACGTTCCCGCGAGGCCGACCAACACGCAGCGACAACTCGCAATTGCGAGCTTGGGCTCAATTTTTGAGACTGCGTACCGAAGTGGATTTCACGTTGGCCAAAAGCACGTCGAACAAAAGCTTATTAACACGTTGGTGACGCAGCATCAAATTTCAGCGAAAGAAATAAATGAAATAACATCGCTTGTTGACGGGAACGCCGCCAATCCCGATGACATATTGAACCTGTCTGCCGTGAATTTTTTTGCTAGACTTCCTGAGGATATGAGTGAATCAGATCGACAGCTCGCTACTGCGGAGCTCGTGTCAATATTGAGGTATAAATATCGCATCGGGATTTGGAGCGGCCAGAAGTACGTCGAAAATAAGCTCATTGGATTGATCGGGCGGCGGTCAACTATTTCGGCCTCAGAGTTAACCGGGATCGTATTGGTAATACAAAATAGTGAGGTTCCGGCCCCAATCAGTTTTTAAACTAACCCTTGCACCCATAATGCGCGATTTCAGAATCTTTCACAAACCAAACTACGGTGTCAGCCGAGCTCTTATTATTGGCATAGATAGGTACAAGTCAGCACCAGCTCTAGGTTATGCTGTCAGCGATGCAACGGCGATCAATAATCTGTTGATATCAGAGTTCAATTTTCTGGAATCGGACATAACACTCCTTACCGACGCTAATGCTACTCGTCAAACAATAGCCTCCGCTTTTCTTCGCTTCGCCAACGATGACATTAAACTAGATGATCGTATTATTGTTTTCTTCGCTGGGCACGGTCACACGCGAACTGGTAGCCGAGGAGAAATAGGTTTCCTTGTTCCTTATGATGCGGATATAGCAGATTTTTCAACATTTATCCGGTGGAATGAACTGACCGACAATGCTGATCTTATCCTCGCAAAACATATTCTTTTTATCATGGACGCGTGCTACGGAGGACTGGCGCTTACGCGCTCTGCGGGGCCGGGATCAACTCGATTTTTGAAGGACATGATGCGCCGCACTTCTCGACAGGTTCTTACTGCAGGTAAGGCTGACGAAACGGTGTCAGACTCTGGTGGCCCAATACCAAATCACTCGGTTTTTACTGGCCACTTGATAGAAGCGCTGCAGGGAAAAGCGACTACCTCCGACGGCGTGCTGACTGCGAGTGCCGTCATGGCATACGTTTACAACAAAGTCGCAAACGACAAGAGTTCTAGGCAAACCCCGCACTATGGGCATATAGACGGCGACGGTGATATGGTTCTTCATGCACCTGAGTTTGATGCGATAGGTGGATACGCAAATAGCAATGATGACCGCCTCGTTTCCGTGCCCTTTTTTGAGCACACATCCGAATACAACAGCACGCATTCGAAGATCAAACGCGTTAAGGCGCTGCTTGCAAGTGACTCCGGCGTAATCGAACTCCACGATATGCTGAGTTCTGAAGTCAAGCACTTTCTTACTCTTACCGGAGAGGACACGTTTGCACCAACAGAGCAATACGCTATCTCGAAGTTAGAACCGCGCTTGGCACGTTACGAGGCCGCAACGCTCGATCTCGGGATTCTGCTTGCTTGTGTTGCTCACTGGGGTCGCTCCCGCCATTTAGCCACTCTTCAAAAATGTATCGCTCGCTCCTCTGATCGTATAGAGTCCAAGAGCGGGAGCACCGTGTGGCTGGCACTTCGTTGGTACCCGCTTCTGCTCCAGCTGTATTGCAGCGGTATTGCCGCTATAGACGCTTCTCGCTTCGACGCGCTAAATGCAATCTTTAGAACTACGTTGCCAAGCTCGGTACACCAACCGACCTCTATCACCTTTCTAACAGCGGCGTCAGCTGCCGTATTGGAATTGAACCGCAACGATGTGTTTAGGTTTACGGTTGGTAACGAGAAAAAAACGGCACCTGTGAGCGAGTATCTACTCAGGATTCTTCAACCTGTGTTGGACGATGCGCTCTTTCTAGGAAAAAACTATGAAGAAGCGTTCGACAACTTCGAAGTCTACTTTGCACTCTGCGTTATGGATGCCGAACTGGTACGCGGCGAAAAAATTCCGTGGGCACCTATCGGTCGATTTAGGCGGGGGAGCATGTACGTCAACTCACCACTAGCGAACGTGCTGAAGGAAGCCTCAGAACAACAGCATGAATGGTTACCGATCAAGGCTGGCTTGTTTGGCGGTAATTTGATGCGATTCCGCAGCGCTGAACAGTCATTAAGCTCATTCATGAGTGGAAGGTAGGCGTTGAAATTTACCCTCGCTTTTCTGCAAATTATCAACAGCATTGTCTTCATAACATATCAACGTATGTTTGGTACGCTCATTTGTGCAAAGCAATATGATTATTCGCTCGCATCTTAGCGTCCGTTCGGCGCTACTGCCTTCGCTGATGATGAATGTCGATATTGAAAATTTTAACTGCTGACCCCATCGATTGACGTTATTTGTGCGATGGTACATGGTTGACGAGCCATACGCCATTGTCTGCTTGATAAAACTTGAAGCCCTGCTGGTGCATTCGTAGCGCTGCAATCTTCAATACTATCGGCTTCCCATGTCGCTGACCGACCGCGAGCACGGTAGTTTCATCTTGCGATAGATGCACATACTGACGTGAACCGGCCAGCAAACCGTCGTTGCGAATTGAATCCAAAAACTGGAGTTGCCGTGGTAAAGAAGTTCTGGCGGCAGCTTCTCTGTCAAACTGAATGGCAACACTTTGTGTAGAGTGCCCTTGAACGGTGCGAATGCGTAGCCCATCTTCAGATAATGCAAATCGTTTCTTATCATTGCTCGGCGAATTAATTCATGGTTATGCTGCTTGCCATCATTGGCGGCAGCAGCACTCAACGCCCCAATATCCATCCATCTGTCAAAGTCGAGGGTGATGCCGATAGCATCTGATTTATGGCGCAATGCATAGCTTAAAAATTTCTGATTTCGGTCAGTTGCTTGCTCATACAACCGTTAATGTCAAGGCCAGCGCGAGTACACCCGCTCCAATTGATTTATGCATTTTAATCCTTCAAAAAATATAGATAACGCCGCAATTATGCAATGGTCTGTGCGCACGTTGCCAACGTCGATACCACCTACATAGGTGAGTCCAAAACGCGCAATATGTGCTGTGCACTTCCACTTGAAGGTAAAGTCATCTTTTGCGTGGCCTAGTTTAGCCGTGTATTTTCACAAGCAGACGCTTGGCAATAATGAAGGTGACTGGGAAAAATTTACGTTGTTAAAATTTAAGTTCCAATTTTCATTCTGCAATTATTAGTCTCAATTTACCCAGCTAAATGTAGTTAAAATCAATTGTAGAAACTTACCTTTAAAAATTATATTTAATTGCAAATCACACGAAAGATTTGAGATTTAGTTGTCTTAGTTTTGAAACAATAAAAACAAGAACTAAGCCCTGAACTTCAAATATCATTACCTACTTTGCCGCAAGGGCGATGAGTAACCATTTGTATTTACGACTGTAAACGGTATTTACATTGTCGATAAACTGAGTTATCGTAATTAAAAATTTTACAAGAAATTACTGAAACAAAATAAAGGTGCCTAAGTAAACAGTTCTCTGAAGACTAGTAATTGCGTCGCATTTAATTATAAGCTTGCGACTTGACTGTCTTTAGTTCCGGTGCGAATGCAGGAACTGCGTTTATAAAAATAGATCAATGAAAAAAACACTCAATCTAAATCAAATTTTTTCGTTGGCAAAATCGAGGGTACAGGCAGAAAATCACTCTTTAAGTCGCGCAAAATGGATACCTACCTGGTGTCAAATTAAAAAATTTTCAAATTTGCCTGGCTTAAAAATTTCTTACGTTGTGCCGCTTATTGTTCCAATTCTTGCGAGCGCAGTCAAAGCTATCGAAACGGTTCCCTTTTTAATGAAGGCTCTGTTGTACGTGCTAGATACAAACGTTTTAGATATACCTCAGAACATGTTGCGTATTTTTTGGGCATCGATTCTTATAGCGATTTTCCATGCGTTCAGTAAATTCTTTTTCCCAGTAATTCTGAGGGATGATTGCAAAAAAAATGAATGGAAAGTCAGTTCTTACGAAGCAATTGCAGAAAAACTAAATTTGCAAAATAGTCTGGGCGAATCAAACTCGGAACTCATAGCAAAGGAGATGGATAATTTTTACGATCAGCAAGTCTACTCTCAAAACTTTGGCCGATGGTTCCTGCGTTTGTTATTGGGGTTGCTTCTTTTATTCGCGGTATCCCTACTTTTACTTGTTGCCTACAGCCAAATCTCGTTAGTTTTTAAGGTAACTACAATAGTAGGCCTGTTTTTTCCTGCGCCGTAGAACTAATTAAAGTGAATAATCCATGAAAGACATAGAAGAACTCTTGTTGGCGATGAAGCAGTACCTAGCAGATGATCTTGTCGGCGCCGAATATTGCCCTGGTAGGATCAGTTTTAATTGGAGCCTAGACCGAAGGGCTGTTTGCGCGCCAAGAGCGCATAGTGGTCTCAGTGAAAAGGAAATTTTAAAGATCCTTCAGAAAGATGTGAGCGCTAAGTACTCTACTGAGATGGATGTGCTGCTGCTAAAAGGCGGTGTGGGCACTGGTAAGACGACCACTCTTAACAGATGTTTCGATATTGCGGCGAAAGGTGAGCGCGTATGCGTAAAAAATTCCGAGCCCAATGCAAAATGCAGGAACGAGGCTCGGTTCATCAGAATTGATTTTAAGAATTGGCAAAAAAATCACAATTCTTCAGATTTAAACTTGCTATTAAATCAATTTTGGGAGGCCTTAGCGCACAAGATTGAAGTGTTTTTGCCGCATAATTTCTCCGGCAATAAAGAGGTTTCCGATTTTTGGTGCTGGGCGATAAACCAAACGAGCATTTTGGAGCACTCAATTGGGCTTACTCGTTTCTTTAGAACTAATCGACCACTAATCGAATCATACGCGAACGGTTCTGGTTATTTAACATTTAATTTCGAGTCGCTTCGCTACGAGCTTGAAAGACTACGAAAGTCGTTAATCTCGGAGTTGGAATCTAAAGATACTGCATGGTATGCGGCTCTGCAAATTGCGTACTCGAACAAAAAACAGCAGAATGGGTGTTGTGCTTGTTATCTTTTGATAGATAACATTGACGGGCTGCACCCGTTACTTCAAAAAGAGATTGTAAGTTTCTCACAGGTACTCGCTGAAATTATACAAGCAAGATCGGTCATTGCGCTGCGCCCGCTGACCTGGAAAAATACGGGTTCGGAGAGTAGTGTTGAAGTTATAAGCCATGTTGCGCCCTCAATAACTGAAGTAATTCTCAAGCGTCTCACGCAATTTGTAAATGCCAAGAAACCTGATGCAAAATTTCACGTGGTATTAACTTGGTTTTCAGAGCAGCTACAAGACCATACACTCTTTGCCCAAATGCTCAATGCAACTTCCGGAATGAGCGTAAGGTTCGGGCTACGTAATTTCAGTAATTTTATCGACTCCCCATTATTACGATCAGCGCTCACCACGCTTACCAAAGAACATAATATTCGACCAACCAGTAATGAAATCGAACGCGCTTATTATTTGTCCGCAGATGAAAAGTTTAACTTTAATGCATTTGAAAATCTTTACAGTGTTAGCGGAATAATAGCGACAGAAACCATGCTGCTCAAGGTTCGAATTCTCGACATTGTATGGCGAATAACAACGGGTGCCGCAATTACTAGGGATGTCTCCAGCTCTTTGGAGCAGATAGGCTACACCCGTGATGAGATACTAAAGGCAATGAATGAATTAGCGAATCCCAATCGCTCACTAATATGGAGTGAAGTAGGATTTGAATTAGAAACATTGGATTCATTTGCACGAGTAATGATTACCCCGACTGGTGTCGAATATTTAACTAAACTTTTTGGTAATCTTGGGTATGCCGAGGCATGTCTAGGTTCATATGGGATACAAATCGAATCAGTAGTAGAACTTGATCGTAAAATTGGACAACTTGAACACGATGAAATGACGCGACTACGTAAGCAAATTGGTAGCAAACGTTTCCGCGAGAAATACCCTTCAAGCCGTGTTACTTTTGGCCAATTACATTGGTCGAACTTGGAACCGTGTCTAGTGCACCTGAGCCATGCAGGGGTCAAAATTGAATATGATGGAAAGCGCGCACATTGGCTAGAAAGCTATAAAGATTCCTTGTATACCCCGACTATAATCTAAAGCAAGCTAGGTTATTCACCTTTCAGGTGGGCGAGCGCGTTTTTGAAGCGATTCCACAATTTGACTGAGCACTTATATAAGCTGCGTCGTTTCAGAGTTCTTGCGCGAGTGGTGTAATTCTATTTCCAAATCATCCGTGCATTCAAATAACTGCAAGCATATTTAAAATATACGCCGTCTTGCCAGCGAAGGCTGGCATCCAGTCCTACGTACTTTTGAGTAACGAACGGACTGTATCCCAGCCTTCGCTGGGATGACGACAGGTTAATCATGTACGAATGATCTAGAAATGGAATAAAACGCTTTGCACGCTGGGTGCCGGTATTAGCAAAATCGGAGTAGTGCGAATATCTGGGCTTTTGAAGCAGGTATGGCGCGACTGACCTGACAGTTTGTGCTGGCGCGCTCGTTTCTAGGGTAACACGTGCGGCCAATTACCCACCACACAACCACACGAGTCGTGTGGTTGTGCTATAATTCGCAAAATGAAAACAATCACCGTTACTGAAGAAGCTTATGAGCGCATTGCTGCGCTTAAAACTTCGCCGAAGGATTCCTTTAGCAAGGTTATTTTGCGCGCGGTACCTAAGCGGGGTACTGCCGCCCAAATGATTGCTGATATTGCCACCTTGCCCGCTTTAAGCCAGCCGCAAGCTGATTTAATGCAGGCTATTGTGAATGAACAAAACGACATTAGTCGATCGCGCGATCCGTGGATTTCGTCTTAGACACCAATTTTTTAATTGGTTTTTGGCGCCATCCGCATGATGGTGCTGAGCGTCAATTTTTAGATGCCCATGCAGATGCAACGTTAGCGCTACCTTGGGTGGTGCGGGCGGAGTTTTTGTGTGGCGCAGTGGCGGCAAACCATGATTTGGTGCGGGTTACGGCGTTTTTAAATAATTACCCGGTGATCTGGCCTAACGATGCAATTTTACTTAACTACGCACAGTTTTTTGCGCAACTGCGGCGCAATAAATTGCATGTTGGCACCAATGATTTATGGATTGCCGCCGCTGCCGCCCATGTCGCGCGGCCGCTGCTTACCCGCAATGTGGCGGAGCTATCCAGAATCGATAAACTAGCCATCATTGATTACGCTGCGCTGTATAAACAATAAGATACCCGTAAGCAGCCCCATTTATTGCGCCGCATTTTAATGACGGCACCACAAATTTATATCGACTAAAGGAAGTACCATGACCACTCAACCCACTATCCGCTGGACCGAAGCCGGACATACCAGCACCGCTGGTTGGCGCTCTGAGGCGGGTGTGCCTGCCCATCAACGCGTGGTGATTGCCGATGAACAGATGGCCGCTGATGATGCTTATCATTTGGCTTGCGAAGGCACGGCATTGCTGTGGCGCGGTGATTTTCAAAACGCCAAGCAAATGTTATTGGCAATGGGGCGGCGCGTGGATGAAAAAACCCGTAAAGCATTGAAGGCCAAAAAAGCGCCAAGCCAGCCACCTAAAGCTGGCAAAAAACCGGTGCCTGCAATATCGCCAACGGACGCATTTCACAAACACCGCTTAGCGCAATCGCAACGGGCGCGTATTTTAGGTATGTTGCTGATTCCCCTTTCGGATGATTACAAAGTGCCGTTACGCCGTGCACCGGATTTACAGCTTGCTTGTGAAGAAGCTTATGGCAAGCCCACCACTGGAGGTATTACCCGTGATTGGGTGGTTTCCTTACGGGAGCTATTAGGCTTAATCGGCGCCCATGAATGGCGCAAAAAAGGCGTTGAAGTAGCGGCGCTAAATGGTAATGTGCACCCGCACTATGGCGTATTTGCACCGGTGCGGGGCGAATACGTTGGCCTTGTGGCTGAGGCCGCTTTTGCCGACGGTAAAACCCCCGCCTTGGCGTTTGATATCGGCACGGGTACGGGCGTGCTGGCAGCAGTGTTGGCGCAGCGCGGTGTGGCACGGGTGGTGGCAACTGATTTAGATGCACGGGCTATTACCTGCGCCAATGAAAATATGCGTCGCTTAAAATTAGCGCCTGTTGTGCAAGTAGTACAAACCGATTTATTTCCAGAAGGCCGCGCCCCGCTGGTGGTGTGTAATCCCCCATGGATTCCCGCCCGCCCCAGCGCCCCGATTGAAAACGCTATTTACGACCATGATAGCGCCATGCTGCGCGGCTTTTTAAGCGGCTTAAGCGCCCATTTAACGCCAAGCGGCGAAGGTTGGCTGATATTGTCTGACATAGCAGAGCATTTGGGCCTACGCTCACGTGCGCAGCTGCTGGAATGGATTACCGCAGGCGGCTTGCAGGTGCTAGAGCAGCGCGACGTGCGCCCCACCCACCCACGGGTGAGCGACACCAGCGACCCCCTACATGCGGCGCGGGCGGCTGAGGTAACTTCGCTGTGGCGGCTTGCGGCGGTATAGGTTTAAACCGAACCCATAAAAGCCAAACCCCAATGCCGTTACCGTCATTGGGGTTTGGATGATACGGACACAAAAACGGATGCAACAGAAATAACGAAGCACCGAAAGTAAAATACGTAGGGCTACAAACCCGCTTTTTTCTGCTTTTTGGCTTCTTTCTTTTCCTTTGGCGTTTTAGCAGGTTCTTTCTTCGTTTCTTTCTTTGTATCTTTTGCCTTAGACATAGGATCACCTCCTTACGTTGTTGAAAATTGAATCTTACAACATCAAAAACAATTTGTGCAGCCTCATAAAAAAATTTAATGAAAGTGCTATATGACCCATCCGCTAACCCGTGACGAATTTGATGCCCTCGACCAAGTAAAAAAAGCCAAAAAAGATGCTAAACCCAGCGCCTGCATCGCCCGCAATGCGCGGCATCTAATTGGCTCAAAAATGATTAGCTTAAAAAAAGATGGTAATTATGTGCTCACCGAAAAAGGGGCGGAAACCCTCTTCGTCAAGCAATGCATCACCGGCCTGCAACAGCTTGCAGCGGCACCGGAAACGCAATTAGATGCCGCCGTAAATAATTTTTTAGCCCGCAAAGGTTTTATAGCGGAGGCCAGCGAAGGAAAATTTACCGTCACCACACGCGGGCAAGAATGTTTAGCCGATATCGCCAAAAATCCGTAAAATAGATAAGCATTCAGTTTTAACGCTGCACTCTCATCAACACAAAAAAAGGAAAAAAATATGTTTGCCAAATTATCGCGCAGTTGGGGCTTGGTTAAGGCCAGTGGGGCGGTGCTGATGGAATCACCACAGCTTATGTTATTTCCTTTTGTTTCAACCATCGCCGCGTTTATTGTCTTGGCCTGCTTCGCCTTACCAATGTTTGGCCTTTCCGCGATGGATGGCTTATCGGGGGGCAATACCGTTTGGGGCATCGGCCACTTTGTGGTTGCATTTTTCTTTTATCTCACTCAGTATTTTGTGATTTTTTTCTTCAACGTAGCCTTAGTAGGTGCGGCGATGATTCGGCTTAACGGCGGCTCGCCTACCCTTGGTGATGGCTTAAAAATTGCGGCATCCAAGTGGCTAAGTATTTTGGGCTACGCCGCCATCGCCGCCACGGTAGGTATGCTGCTACGCGCCATTCAAGAACGCGTGCCGTTTGTGGGCAAGATTATTGTCGGCTTGTTAGGTGCAGGCTGGACCTTGGCTACATTTATGGTCGTGCCGGTGTTAGTGAGCCGCGATGTTAATGCCATTGATGCCGTAAAAGAAAGCGTTAGCCTATTGCATAAAACATGGGGCGAAAATGTGATTGGTCAAGTGGGTATGTCAGCAGTATTTACGCTGGTACAAGTAGGCATTATTATATTGAGCATTGGCTTAGTCATCGCTGCCATTGCCAGCGGTAGCACCGCCTTAGTGGTTATTGCCGCGCTATTGGGCGTTGCTGGTGTGCTAATTGCCGCCTTGGTATCGGCAGCGCTTTCGGGTATTTATGCGGCGGCACTGTATCGCTTTGCGGTAGGTAGCGAAGCTACGGAAGGCTTCGATAACAACGCACTACAAGCGGCGTTTTCTGCTTCTAAATAAAACGTTATACCTTCAACAATACGGGCGTTTCCAGCTAATTCAAGCTGCAAACGCCCGTAATCATTACAAGCCATACATCATGATTAAACGCTTCACTAATTTGATACTCATCGCCCTCGCCATGCTAGCCAGTAGCAGCGCCTTCGCCCAAAGTGTGGCCTTTACGTTTGACGACGGCCCGCATATTAAAGAAACGCCAACACTCTCAGCCAAGGCACGTAACCAAGCCATGCTCAATGCGCTCGCAAAGCACAAGGTAACTGCTGCCTTATTTGTAACAGTAAACAATGGTGCAAACACGGCTGAAGGCTTAGCGTTTGCAAAGGCATGGGGCGATGCCGGGCATGCCATCGGCAATCACACCATGTCGCACCCTGACTTGAATAGCAAAGCTATTTCTTTAGCGCAATATCAACAGGAAATTTTAGTTTGCGATAAAGTGATCAGCACACTACCCGGCTATCAAAAATGGTTTCGCTACACGTTTTTGCGTGAAGGCAACACCCCTGAAAAGCGCGATGGTATGGTGAAATTTCTGACAGAACAAAACTATCGCAACGCCTACGTAAGCCTAGACACCAGCGATTGGGCGCTAGAAGATAAGCTCACTAGCGTACTCAGCAAAGACCCAAAAGCCGATGTAAGCGCCATCAAGCGCGTGTATCTCGAACACATTTGGCAACGCGCGGTAGCCTACCGCGAGCTATCGCAAAAGCTCCAAGGCCGCGATATTGCGCAAGTGATTTTGCTGCACCACAATCTAATCAACGCGCTGTGGTTAGACGATATTATCGCCATGTTCAAAACCAAAGGCTGGAAAATCAACACGCCCGCCGAAGCCTTTGCAGACCCGGTGTATCAGTTGCAACCAGCGCTCACCGCCGCAGGGCAAAGCTTATTGCTATCAATGTCACGTGCTTTAGGCATAGAAAAGTTTGATGGCTGGCTACGGCTGCGGGATGACGGTGATTTTGAATTGGCTGAATTGAAAAAGCTTGGTTTGTAATATTGCCGTACGTGATTAATCTGCGATCAATTCCCCTCCGTGGAGGGGTGGCCCGAAGGGACGGGGTGGTTGGCCGCAACGAAGCACGGTAATTGATAATGGGGGCAACGAAGCCAGAAGTTTGACAGGGTAAGGAATGCGTAATTCCACAAGTGCAACCACCCCGCCCCGCTGGGGCACCCCTCCGCAGCGGGAATTAGTGCGCGGATTATTTACGTTCGGTAGCCTCCAGCCACAGCCGAAAAAACCGTATTACTACAGCGCCTCAATCGATCCCGAACCGCGCACCGTGCGGTCTACCTGCTTGGGGTTACCGGCGTAGCGAACATCGCCTGATCCCATCACGGTTGCGGTGAGTTTTTCGGTGGCGTGTACGCGGGCATCACCGGAGGCGGCAATTTTCACCTCAACATCACGTGCTACCAGATCACGGGTGTTTACGTCACCACTGCCAGCAATTTCAATGCCTACTTTATCGGCACGACCAGCTAGTTGTACATCGCCGGAACCGCGAATAGATATGCTTACTTTCTTGGCTAATACGGTTGCCAATTTAATGTCGCCCGAGCCGACAACATTGGTTTCAATAGCAGTCGCGTCTACTGAATTTACCGCAACATCTCCTGAACCACGAATAGCCACCGTAAACACGGGGGCGACTACTGATTTAAAATTCACATCGCCGGAGCCGTTGATGGAAATTTCAAGTTTCTCGCCCTTAATCTCTTCCCCAAATACATCGCCGGAGCCGTTGATTTTGATGGCGTTAAGATTTTTTACGCTCAAGCGAATTTTAAGGGGGTGCTTAGTGCTAAAGCCGCGATTATTATCAGCCGTTATGCTTAATTCGCCATTGGCAACACGGGTATAGATGAGGGGTAGCAGATTATCATCGGTGCTGATGCTTAACGATTCGGTGTTGCCTTGACTGACGCTGATGATGGCGGGTACACCAATCGCAAGTTGCGAAAAATTAGCAACGGCGCGATCTTCTTCTTTCACCACTCCAGAGCCTTTGGTTTGGTTGGAGCCAAAATTGGTGCTACCGAAACTCCACGACCATGTGGACGTCTTTTTAGTTGACGTTGTTTCCCCAGCAATAGCCAAGCCCGTAACGGACGCAGCGGCAACGCTGGCGACGATAGCAAGTGCTAACAAAGTGCGGTTATTGGCGGTGGGCGTAGTCATGTAAAACTCCTGTGGTGGTTGGAAAATTACAATTCTAAACACCCTGTATTGTATTTAAAGCTGGAACCGATGAAATGCAGAATACGAGCACTGAACAGTATGCCACGCCGCGGCGCTAAACCTTAAAAGGCATACTGACAGACGATTCAACTTCCGATTGCCATCGTCCGACAGGCTGCTAGAATAGCCGGATATTAAGGAAAGGAAACGAAATGGCTGATCTGATTCTGACCACCTTCGATTGGGTTCCCGAAATGCCGCGTGGCTATGTGCGTGACATTCGGATACGTTGGGCACTAGAAGAGGCTGGGCTACCCTATCGGGTCACGAGCGTGCCATTTCGCGCGCGGAATGCAGCGCATTTCTCGCACCAACCTTTTGGCCAAGTTCCGTGGCTGACTGATGGTGATATCTCGATCTTCGAGAGTGGCGCGATCCTGCTTCATCTGGCCGAGCGAAGTGAGGCGCTGATGCCGGTCGACCCACTCGGTCGTAGCGCGGTCAAACAATGGCTGTTTGCCGCGCTCGCTTCGGTAGAGGCAGCAAGTCAGCCGTGGTCTTTTTTCAAATTCTCCGGCGACACTATAGAAACGCCGATGCAGAAGTTTTTTGATGAGTTCCTCAAGGTTCACCGACTCCCGCATATGGAGAAAGTGCTGGCGGGGCACGAATGGCTAGCCGGGACGTTCTCTGTAGCAGACATACTCATGGCAGACGTGCTGCGCCTAGTTGATCGGTTCGATGGGCTGGCGGAATTTCCCGTCTGTCGTGCCTATGTCGCGCGCGCAACGTCTCGCCCAGCATTTGTGAAGGCGCACGCAGATCAGATGGCGCACTTCGCAGCAGCGGACCGAACACCGGTCCCATCAAAATTTGATCTTGATGCCGTAATAACATCCTAGAATAAAATCTCAGAATAAAAATATATGCCAACCCCATTACATGTAACATTTTCTGCCGGCGCAAACGGACCATGGAAAATCGAGAGTATCTCAGCGGTGGCTGGCGAGACGCTGCCACTAGCGCATCGCCTTGCCATGCATGAAGGCCACATTGCGCCCGATGCCGACGAGTTTGCATGGATGCTACGCGGCACGACCAGCAACACCCGCTACACCAACCATAATGAGGTAAAGGCACTTACCGCTCGTCAGCAGGGTTTGTTTAGACCGCAAGCTACGCTTGCAGCACTGATTCCAATTCGAAAATCCGAAGCGTGGTGGACATTAGCGCAAGACGAACGTCGCGAAATATTTGAAGAACAGTCGCAGCACATTGCCATCGGCATGGACTACCTTCCGCCTATTGCGCGGCGTTTGCACCATTGTCGTGAACTTGGTGAGTCGTTCGATTTCCTGACGTGGTTTGAGTACGCGCCAGAACATGCGCAAGCATTCGAGGAGTTGGTCAAGCGACTAAGAGCAACGCGTGAGTGGCAGTATGTCGAAAGAGAAGTGGATATTCGACTGAGCCGAATTTAGCCTTGCTTGAATTACGGCGCTAAGGCACCCACTTCGATACATTGATCCGCCGCATCTAGCCCATTTTGCCGCGAGCGCCCTTGCGGCAATTGCAGCTACCGTAGCATTAACACACGGATTTTTATCACCCCGACTCGATTGTTAACTGGTGAGAAAATTTTTGACGTCATTGCATCGTGTTGCACACTATCGGAGTTTCGCCACGCATCACGCAAGATCAGTAGCAGGATTATTTATACGACGTTGCTTCCCGCGAACTCTCTTTAGCTCGCGTTACCGCGTTGAAGACATGCACACCCAAGCCATCGCGCTTGGCTTGATACATAGCAGAGTCTGCCGCGTGCAAGTAGTCGTCAGTTGTTGCGAGTCCTTCTTGGCTGCCAACCACACCAATACTGGCACTGCTAATCACGGTGTGCGTGCTCAACTGATAGGGTGCGGCAAGTGCGGCTGCAATACGATTTGCGTTGGCGATTGCATGCACTAGGTCCACCGATTCAAGTAGCACCGTAAATTCATCACCGCTCATGCGCGCCACCAAATCTGCTGAACGCACGCTAGATTCAAGTCGGCGGGCAACTTGTTGTAATAGTTCGTCACCCACGTGGTGCCCAAGCGAATCGTTCACCGATTTGAACTGATTGAGATCTAATAGCAGTACGACAAACATTGCTGTTTCGCGTTGCACATGCGCTGGGTCGGTTTTTAATGCGGCGTCTTGTTGCAATGCGATGGCGTGATCGAGCCGATCACGGAATAAGGGTCGGCCGGGCAAGTTGGTCAAATTATCATAAGAGCTGCCGCGTTCGGCCAAATCGCTGAACGACCCCGCCATGCGCATGGCAACGCTGTGCTCAAAATGGGCGACACCACGCCAATTGACCCACACCTTACGTCCGCTCGTGTGTTGGGCACGAAAATCGACTGAAAAATTTGGCGTATTGCCCGATAAGTGTTTGCGATAAACGGCTTGCACGCGTTCGCGGTCATCTGGGTCGATGAGCTGTTCGAGAAAACGCCACCCGTTAGGGTGCAAATTCTCGTGCGCACTCAGCCCAACAATCTCATGGAAGCGCTGGGACACATGCAAAATATCCGTTTGCAAATTCCAATCCCAAATGCCGTCATTAGATCCACGAGCGGCGAGTACATAACGATTCTCAGATTGCACTAACTCAAGCTCAGTACATTTTTGTTTGCTGACGTCAATCATCAAGCCGATCATGCGATTGGGTCGGTCTGGCTCGACGATTACTCGACACAAATCCCGCACCCAAACGATTTCGCCGGACTTAGCAAACAGTCGGTAATTCATCTCATAGGCGTAACTGTGCGTTGCGCTATATGCGGCTTCGTCTATTTCTAATGCAGCCGGATAATCATCTGGATGCACATGCGCGCGCCAAAAATTTGGATCAGCGCGCCATTCTTCCACAGTAAACCCGAAAAGGCGCTCGACTTGCGGGCTTAAAAATGTATTGCCCACGCCGCGTTCGGCTTCCCACACCACGCCGTCAATGGTTTCAAGTAGGCGTAAAAAACGCTGGCGAATTTCGACTAATACTTGCTCAGTCACTGCAGTAATTTCAATCAACACACCCTGGCGACTGAGCACGCGATCATCAACATCCGCTTCCGTCTGTAGCTGTAAACGCACCCAGCGATATTCCGCATTAGCAAAACGTAAACGGAATACCGGCATGCCGGATTTAAATGTGCCTCTGTCATCGGGATGTACAAAATCAAACAAAGACTGGCCTAGTGTCTCGTTTAGCGCATGGCCAGTGAGTTTTTGCCAAGCGGGATTTAAATAGCGGATGACCCAAAGTGCATCTATTTGCACCACGACTTCAGGTAGCAATTGCAGCAGTCGCAGCGGTTCATTAGGCGATGTGGCATTGTCAGACATAGGCAAAAATCATTTCTTTAGCGCTTGTGCAAATCGGTGTGTAAGATTAACATTAAAACTTAACGTGCCCGTGTGTGCTTGTGAGGATATAAGTAGCTTGGTAACGGCGCCATGCTTTAAGTACAAGCTTAAGCACAAAAGTGATCACAGCATAAACTGCGTATTTCACACTATTGAGAGGGAAATTAGCATGGCAGAAATGAAGTTTGGAGGGTGTAAAGAATTTTGTGTAGATTGATTTTTTTGTTAGGCTCCCATAGATTTAAATCAAGGAGCCCACATGAAACGTAACTTAGCACCAAACGAAGCTGTCACCACAAACAATAACCGGCAGGCCGCCTTAGATTCT
>JANMDR010000042.1:0-20732 GCA_031376425.1 Betaproteobacteria bacterium | reverse complement strand
TGTCCACAGGCGAGCGCCGTGGATAACCCTGAATCGTCAAGAATCAACCAGTGCATACCGTTCATGCGAAACTAAACCCAAGAAGTAGCTATGTGTCCGTGGAAACGGGGTAAGTCCACATGCGTATTTTCCCCGTGTTCCCTCGCCTTAGTTGTCGTTGAATTGATGACGTGTATTTTGAACTGCTGAGTGGTATTTTCTCATGTTGGTGATTTGGAAATAAAATGAGAGATACCCAATGCAGCATTAAAAAACTTCGTTGTTTGCTACGCCTGCATGTGATCGGCCACCGTCAGCGCTTAACTTGGCAATGTCCATGGCAATCAGAGTTGCGATAAGACTCTGAATACCATCAATGCATGCTCTTAGTTGCTACCCATCGTGTGTGATTTTTTGAAAAGCACGATGACCAAGAATAGCTAGATGCCCCTTGTCTATTCGATCGCACACTGGCGCCCCGCGCCTAACCTAATCCACGCTCTCCAACAAATATTCCCGTACCCGACTAACCGCACTTGATGGATTGGTTTTGGCAAATAAATGGTAGGCGTGGGGGGATGGTAAGCCGGTTTTGCCGATTTGGATGAGCTTGCCTGCTGCCACCGCTGATTGGCAAAACTCATCCAGCAATATCGCTAGGCCGCCGCCGCTTTCGCAGGCGCTGGCTGTGAGGTGGATGAGGTTGAAATGCACACCGGGTAGGGTGGCTGGTGGGTTTAACTTTGCGGCAATAAACCAATCTCGCAGTGTTGGATAACGCCAGCCGCGATCAATAAAGCTGGTGTGTAGTAGTGGCTGCGCTAATAATTCCGGCAGCGCTGGTGCACTGCTGTTAATTTGCGCGGCGATAGCAGGGGGGGCGTAAAGTTTGAATTTGCCGCGCAGCAGAAAATCTTGGGTATAGCCTTCGGTATCGTCACGCTCATGAAAAATTGCCAGATCAGCGCCGATTTTTATGTGAGCGCGGTCTGAGTCTGCTTCTACGCGAATTTCAATATCGTCATTGCTGCGATTAAACGCAATTACGCGGGGTAGTAGCCATCGCGCGGAAACACTAAACTGCGCGCGAATCGTCACCACCGCACGGGCTTGTTCAACCCGCGCGTGGGATGTGGTTTGAATCAAGTGCTCGAACACATCCTGAATATGCTTCGCGTAATTAAGCCCCGCCACCGTCGGCGCAACGCCGTTGGCACTGCGTTCAAATAGCACCGCACCGAGCCATTTTTCTAGTTGCTTTACCTGATGGCTAATGGCGGCTGGCGTGAGATGCAATTCTTCGGCGGCACGCTTGAAGCTGCGGGTGCGTGCCGCCACTTCAAAGGCGCGTAGGGTATTTAATGGGGGTAATTTTTTCAGCATTGTTAACTTTTTAGTAGGGCTAATTTTATTTAGCCTAAGGCAAAAAATCCTTCATTTGCTATGTAAATTAGAGTAATGATAATCTCAGTTTCGTTATTGTAGGCTAAATAATTATGGCGCAAGCATTTATATGGCGGCATTGCGGTGTTTGCGCTCCGCCAAAATTCAAGGATAAATAATGAAATTGAAATTACTGTTTGCCGCTGTTAACGCTGCGGTATTGAGAGAGTTAGCTGATGCGTAATTTTCCATTTTTATCGCTGCAACATTCCTTGATCATACTGCGCGTGGCGACTGCTATTTTCTTTATGGCGCATGCCATCGTGCGCCTTGTGATTGGCAATATACCCGGCTTCGGTGCGTTTCTGGATGCGCGGGGTATTCCCTTTGGTCTTGCCGTGGTGTGGGCAATTACCGCATACGAAATTATTGGGGGGGTGCTGCTTGCTTTCGGCTGGCAGGCGCGCTGGCTCACGATTGGTTTTCAGGCAATTTGCTGGGGCGGCATAGTGATTATTCACGCGAAACTAGGCTGGTTTGTGGGCGAGCATGGTACCGGTGGTGTGGAATATAGTTTGTGTTTGTCGGTGGCGTTACTGGTGTTGGCAGCTGCGGATCGGGAAGGCTTTTTTGTGGCTAACAAAAAATAGTCAATTAATAGTCAATGGGCCGTTGGTGTAACTGACCTGTAAAACAGGTATCGAGATATCAATCTCACTCAGTTGCAATATCGCCAGTATTTGGTGGTCAGTATTTCTACTGACTTCTATGTAAAGCCTTACCGACTTAACTGATTTTAATCAGGCGATTACCGTGCTTCAAGCCAAAAATTCGTGAATTCATCGGAACGTGTACCGCGCCGAGGGCGGGCATTTTATACTTTGACTTGCGATGGATAGCACGTTGAGAGGACGCCTATGGATAGCGTACTAAAAATGGTTTTTTCATAAGTTTCACATAAGACTAAACCGCTAATATCAAGCAAGTATTTTATAAATTATTGACTATGCGCGTATACGCAAAGTGAGATGTGATGATGAAAATTTTAATTGCAGATGATGATGTTGAATCGGGTGCCGCGCTGCAGCTAAATATGGTGCAACAGGGATTTGTGGTTGACGTAGTTGGCACTGAGAATGAATTTACTAGCGCCCTTAGTCAGCACGCCTACCACGCAGTTTTGCTGGGTATTGCACTAGCAAATCAGCGCGGTATTGCCTTGTTATCAGCTATGCGGCGGCGCGGCGATGTGACGCCGGTGGTGCTGATGTCCGCAGCGCAAAGCGCTGCAGAACTGGTACGCGGGTTGGATGAAGGGGCTGATGATTACATCGCCAAACCATTCAATTTGGATGAAGTGTGCGCTCGCTTACGTGCGGTCATGCGCCGCGTAGACGGCCGGCAACTGCCGCTGAGAATAGTCGATGAAATGGTCGATGAGAACGCGAACGGCGTGCCGCAAAAAGTAGCACCAACTTTACGCCAGAAGGAAGTGCTGCATTTAGTTGCGCAGGGCTGCCAAAATAAGCACATCGCGCGCCAATTAAATATTGCCGAACGTACCGTAAAGATGCACATTACCGCACTGCTAGAATTGGTAGGTGCTAAAAATAGAACGCATCTTCTGGTGATTGCGGGTGCGCGTGGACTGCTATGAATAGGATAATAGGCCTTTCCAACTTTTCCCAGTCCAAAAAATAATGCGAATCCTATTAGTTGAAGATGATGCCATGCTCGGTGAGGCCACCCGTAGCGGTTTAGCTGATGACGGCTTTGCCGTTGATTGGGTGGAAACGGCAAGTGCAGCGCTTGCGGCATTGGCCGCCACGACCTATAGCGTAATATTGCTAGACATTGGTTTGCCTGCAAAATCGGGGATGGACTTATTGGCGCAAATGCGGGGTGAGGGCAATAACACACCAGTCATTTTTTTAACCGCCAGAAGCCATGTGCAAGACCGTATCTTGGGCTTAAACACGGGTGCCGATGATTACATCATCAAGCCCTTTGATTTGAATGAAGTAGCGGCGCGGGTGCGGGCGCTTGGCCGCCGTGCGGGCGGGCTTGCGGGGCAAATTATCACTTCACAATGCATTGCCTTAGATGTAGGGGCCAAGCAAGTCAAACGCAATGGCGAAGCCGTCGAGCTCACCGCGCGGGAATACCAAATTTTATTGTATTTAATGGAACGGCAAAACCGCATCATTTCGCGGCCACAGCTAGAAGAATCCCTCTATGCATGGAACGATGAGCTTGGCAGCAATGCGATAGAAGTTTATGTGCACCAGCTCCGCAAAAAGCTAAAACCATTTGAGATTAAGAATGTTCGAGGGTTAGGTTATGTCATTCAAAAGTAGTTTCAATAATTTGGCCAATTCTATGGCGTGGCGTCTTTACGCCGCAATTTTCTTGGTCTCCATTGCGTTCTTCTTTTCGATTGTAGCGTGGCTGGCTTGGGAGTTCATGCGTGAGGAGAGCGTTCTGTTTGATAGGGATATGAAGGGGATTGCAACGACTATTTTGTTGTCTATGCCAACCAATATGGCAGACCCAAAGCATGCTGCACACTTTGTGTCGGATAACGAGGTGTCGGCTGAGCCCACGGTTGATCCAAGCCGCACCTTTTATCTTCAGGTATGGTCGGCCGATGGGAGGCTATTGATGAAATCACCACTTACCCCAGCGGGGCGTATTTGGCCTAACACGGATGCCGGTTTATCTTGGGTAGATAATGAAAATACGCGCTGGCGCGTGCTAAGTTTATGGAGTAAAAATCGCGATTTTGTAGTTCAATATGCGCAGCCCGAAGCGGTGCGGGACGCCGTAGTTTGTGAATTTTTTACTGTCGGTTCTTCGCGTTTTGCATGGTTTATTGTCGCGCTAATTGCTGTTGTGGGTGTAGTGGTGCGCTGGAGCTTGCGACCGCTTAGCGCAATCAATACTGAAATTGCGGCGCGTGGCACTGACGATTTGAGTTCAATCAACACAACAGGAATTCCTTCGGAGGTAGCGAGCATTGTTAACGCCTTCAATGGTCTGCTAACGCGTCTAAGTGGCGCCCGAAAAAATGAGCAGCGATTTCTATCTGATGCAGCCCACGAGCTACGTACGCCCCTAGCAGCCCTACGCGTGCAGGCGCAATCTGCATTACGCGGCGGCCAAACGGTGGATCGCGAAAAGGCCTTGACCAAGCTTGTAAGCGGCATTGACCGAACTACCCGCGTTGCTGAACAGCTACTCAATATTGCCCACGTAGATGCCCAATCAACTACCGCGCAGGTAAACGTAGCCTTTAGTTTGAAGCAACTAGCAAAGGACGTTGCCGCCTTGCTCGCCTCCGAATGTGATCGTAAACGCATCACCGTACATATTGCCTCCAGTGATTACGAAGTGACTGGAGACCCGCTAACCATAGGCATCGCCGTGCGCAATATACTTGAAAATGCAGTGCGCTACACGCCAGCTGGAGGGCGCGTGGATGTAAAAGTAGAATTCATTAACGGTGCCCCAACGCTGGTGGTGAGCGATAACGGCCCCGGCATTCCAGCCTCTGAAAGACAAAAAGTATTGGAGCGCTTTTATCGCTTACATGCGTCCGTTGTTGAAGGTTCAGGGCTAGGTTTGGCGATTGTAAAACGCGTGTGCGATGCCATCGGTGCGACATTAATGCTCGATGATGCGCAACTGATGCTCGACGATGCGCTCTTCGCTGAAGCATCGCGTGAGAGAACGCTGAGCGCTGGTTTAAAGGTGACGATTCAGTTTGCAAAAACATAGCTTATCGTGAAATCGGGGCGCGACAGGTAAGGAATGAGTACGTCATTGGCTAGGTAAATGAGCCTCTACTTCGGCCCTGCTCACAGGCTTGCAAACCAAGCCAGTTTAACTAGTGCACCTGCCCTTTGGTGCTATGTTCCCCCTCAAAACAAACCGGTATCCTTTTCTAGGGAGCCGGGGGAATTATTCCCGCGATATTTGTGATTTTTTCAACAACAGTTTTAAGCTTTTTATTCTTACCAACTCAGGAGAGTTAATCATGGTCAGTTTATTTTCAACGTTACAAATCAGCGTGCGCAATATTATCTTTGCACTGCTAGTGGTGTGGGGAGGAAGCGCCATCGCTGGCGTAAATTCTTGGACGGGGCCTTGGCCGCGAAATGTGGACGTGGCTAGTATGCAGGCGGTATCCAGCACAGGTAGGATTTTAGCCATTGCACCCGGCAGACAGGACAGCTTGTTCGTGAGCTTGGATGGCGGCGCAAGTTGGTCGCCCGAACTCGCGGTGACGGGAATCGGCACGAATCCAGGGGCGATGGGCGTTGACGTTCAAAACCCAAATTTTATTTGGTTAGCCGATGCCACATTCACCAATTTGTACCGCACTGTTGATGGCGGCAAAAACTGGATTTCTAGTCGCGGCTTTGGCGTGGTGTATGCGATTGAGCCAAAAGGTACTAGTGTGTATTTGGGCACCAGTGACGGTGTGTATCGCAGCCAAGATCGCGGTGTAAGCTTTACCCGAACCGCCGCTTTCAGCAACAGAGTGGTCGGTCTCACCACCACCGCTGATGGCACTATTTACATTGCGCAATCTACAGGTGTGCTGCGCAGCACAAACGGGGGCATCACCTTTACGCCTACCGGTTTAATCAACGTAAGCGTTAATAATGTGCGCGCCGCAGCGGACGGAACAGTGTACGCTACCGCCGGTCAGAACTTATACGTCACGCGCGATCAAGGTAGCTCTTGGTCAATCTCCGTACCTGCAAGCAAAGTTGATTTAGGCGCACCCAGTTACTTAGGTGGACTAAACGTAGCGCCCGACAATACTGTCATCGCTAATATCAATGGCGCACTGGTTAAAAGTGTAGATCGTGGCAACACATGGGTGACCATTAACGCGCCGTTTATTGTCAATCGTGGAATCACCGGCGTAGCACAAGACACCGCTAATCCGCAGATCGTCTACGCACTAAACGCACGCGGAGATGTGAATAAATCAATCGATGGCGGCAAGCTATGGGCGAAAATAAATAGCACCTGCCCAGACGGTACCTGTGGCGCTTATGCAGTACGCCATTTCTATGCGCCTAACGCGATTTTATTCGTCGGTTCAAATCCGCTAAGATATTCTACGAATGGGGGCGTTACATTTGCCGATGCAATTTTTATCGGTGGTGCCACTCCGGTGTATGACATTGTGCAAGCGGGTACCAATAGCGGAACCTTCTATGCCTCAACCAGACTGGGCATTTACAAAAGCACAGACCGTGGCGTAACTTGGGCAAAAGCAAGCGTAGGGCTGCCGTCAACCGTCACGCCTACCGCCATTGCTGTTGACACTCAAAACGGCAATACGGTCTACATTGGCACTACCGACGCACCGTTTATATCAAACGCCAAGGTACTATACAAATCGGTAGATGGTGCTAATACTTGGGCGCTCGCCGGCCTTCCGCTTACAACTACTATTACATCCATCAAAGCCGTAGCCGGTAAAACGTTCGTAAGTTCCTACGGCAGTGGTTTGTTTTACAGCGACAATGGTGGTCAAACATGGTCAAGCCGCAATGTCGGCACCACATCGGCAAAGCTAGCGCGGGTCATCGTTGATGCCGCCCGCCCAGCAAATATGTTTCTCGCTGGCGAAAGAGGGCAGGTATATCAATCCATTGATGGCGCGCTAAACTGGTCACTCATTAACTACCGTCTGCCAGAAATCGACGTGGATGACCTTATTGTTTCCCCTGATGGCAAAACCCTACATGCGGGCATGGATAACACGGCATCAAGCAGTGCGTATTATCAATACACCATTGCCAATCCCATCATCGGCACCACTACGGCAGTGTATCGGCTGTACAGCCCGATATTGCAGGTGCACTTTTATACAGCGGACGCCAACGAATACCGCGTTCTATCATCAGGCCCCAACTGGAGCGGTGAAGGCAATATTTATACAGCTCTGGTACAACCAGGCAGCATTAACGGCGTTGCCACCATTCCGCTATATCGTTTATACAGCCCGATTCTGCGCCGCCATTTGCTCACCACCGACTTTAATGAATATACGGTATTAAGCGGCTTAGGCTGGACGCCAGAAGGTATCGCGTGGCATATGCTACCGCAGGCCACCGAGCTAACTATTCCTATTTATCGGCTGTATAGTGATGCACTACGCCGCCATCTTTATACCGTCGATGAAAACGAAAAAAACGTGCTGTCCAACGCCGGTTGGCGTTTTGAAGGCGTCATCGGTCATGTGCTTAGAGCCAGTGCAACGACACAAAACCCGACTGGAAGTTGAGGCGAGTAGTTGAGATATTATTGAAGATGCCCTATTTTAGGGCATCTTCAAATTGTGTTTGATGCAACAGCAGAATGACTTGGCTGCGAAGAATTATCTACTGAAGTTTTTGATTAAACTGACCTTAGCTGAAGCAGCGAGCTAGATAGTTGTTATTAATCCTAGTACGTTTGGTTTTGGATTAAGTAGTTTGATTGCGGCACTACTCTTATAGATTAAGTGGGAAACAAATAATGTTCGGATATCGTATTTCGAATCACGCCTTATGTATCGTGAGTGTTGCAACAATTTCTGTAGCCGCACGCCGCTAGTACACCAAGAGACAGCGCGTTTAGCAAAATAAATAACACAGATTCTTTTCATCCATAAGGACATTTAGTAATGAAAATTTTTATATCAGTCATGCTGGTCGGCATATTGGTGGGTATCACCGGTTGCGTGGCAAGTGTTAGCGAAAATGCCCTAATTCGGCCAACTCCGGGCGAAAAGCTGGCTAATGGCCCGAGCCCTGATGGTTTCTGGTCGGTGCGCACCATTGATATGCCCCGTAAAGGTGGCGCGAATCTCTATGCGGCTCAATTTAGTCGGCCAGACTCAAAAGCGTTAGTGCTTTATTTCGGTGGCAATAGCTTTACCATCAGCAGATTTTATCAAAGCGTTCTTGACATTTATGCGCCGCATCCGGTAGATGTGCTGATAGCGGATCATCGTGGATATGGGGGGAGTACGGGGGCAGCAACACTCGATGCACTAATGGAGGATGCCGTTGAAACTTACGATTTTGTAAGGGCGCTTCCCCAATACCAAGGCCCACCCATTATCGTGCATGGGCAATCGCTCGGTAGTTTTATGGCGGGGGAAGTGGCGAAGCGTCGCTCCCTCGATGCGCTCGTGTTGGAATCGTCGGCGACGACAGCCGAAGACTGGGTTCAAGGATTTGTTGATAACAGTATGCTGATACGTCGCGGCGAAGTTCAAGGTAGCCTCAAAGGCAAAGGTAATTTAGCCGTTATGCGTACGCTTGACGAACCAGTATTGATCGTTGTGGGGCAGGAAGATAAAACCACCAGAAGCGAAATGTCTGCCCAGCTCTATTCAGCCGCAATCGTCGACGAGACGCGTAAGGAGCTTCTGGTTGTTTCTGGCGCTGGGCATAACAATGCTTCTAAGAGTCTGGAATATAGAGCGTCCTTTGCAAGGTTGCTGGCAAGAATTAAGAGATAACAATGAGCGTATCGGATAAGCTAGATATTGCGCACGTGCCACTTCCCGCAGACCCTCACACGGTGCCTATCTACGCTCGGGCATCGCAGCACCAACATTGCAGCGCCAACATCAAACGTTACGTAGGGGCTGGCCGTAACGATGAAAGGTAAGAAAATTAAAGCGATTATCTGCGAAAAATATGGTGCCCCCGATGTTCTTCAATTAAGAGACATCGAAAAGCCTTTGCCCAAGCCCCATGAAGTCCTAATAAAAATTCATGCAACCACGGTAACCTCAGGCGACTGTCGGGTGCGCAGTCTCAATGTGCCGCTGGGCTTTGGTTTTATGATGCGTTTAGTTTTTGGTTTGACTAAGCCAAAACAAAATATCTTAGGCACGGAATTGGCAGGTGTGGTCGAAGCGGTGGGTCAGGGCGTCATGGCGTTCAAACGAGGCGATGCGGTTTTTGCGTTTACCGATCCTACCATGGGCTGTTATGTGCAATATAAATGCTTGCCAGAAGATGGCGTGTTAGCGCTGAAGCCCAGTAATTTAAGCTTTGTTGAAGCGGCGGCATTGTCTTTTGGCGGTACCACGGCACTGGCATTTTTACATAAAAGTAAGTTACAACGCGGGGAAAAAATTCTGATTAACGGCGCGTCCGGATCGGTGGGCAGTGCTGCGGTTCAGCTCGCAAAACATTTTGGTGCAGAGGTTACCGCAGTTTGTAGCGCTGGCAATGTTGCACTAATGCAGTTTTTGAAAGCTGACCATGTGATCGATTATACCAAAGACGATTTTACGCAAAATGGTCAAACCTATGATGTAATTTTTGATACCGTCGGCAACATTCCATTTGCGCGCGCGAAATCGTCGTTGAGCAAAAATGGGCGACTATTGGCAGCGGTAGCAACCTTACCAGAGATGCTAGCAATTGCTTGGACACAGCTGACTGCAGACAAAAAAATAGTTGCCGGTCCCATCACAGCATCCGCCGCAGACCTGCGCTTTCTAGCCGAACTCACCGAAGCTAAAGAATTTAAGCCCGTTATTGACCGACGCTATCGGTTCGAGCAAATTGTTGAAGCACACCGTTATGTGGATAGCGGACGCAAGAAGGGCAATGTGGTTTTGGTCGTAGCATAGGACGTTTTTGTGTAGCACCCCTGAATCATTACTCGTGGCGACGTGATGAATATTTTGATGGTAGACAATAGCCGGCTCAACGTTATTGGGGTTTTACTCGATGTCTATGATGTGGATCAATAGAGGCGATATTTTTGAGTCGCTATCTTAGTTACACTAAATTTAAAATTCTAAACCACTAACGAACATAGGAGCGTCAATGAAATTTCAACTTACTAAAAAAATACTGCTCACATTCTGCGCCCTCGTGTTTGGCGCGGTGGTGCCCTTTTTGGAGCTTAACGCCACCCATGTTTTTAACCCAGCATGGCCTGCACATGCGCGTTTGCATGAAGTGTGGCAGCTTGCCACTAACTCAATGATTGCGATGTATTGCCTTTGGAAAATATGGCGCGAATCCAAACTGACTGAGGCGGCAGTTTGGACGCTTCTTGTCACCGGCGGTTTTTTTATCGCGTGGTTTTTACAAGGCAGCTACGGCGGCTCCATGCTTCATGCAGACGGCACTGAAAAATTACTGCTCGGCATGAACATCGGCGTGTTTGGGTTTGGGCTGGTGAGTGCGATTGCGGTTTTTGTACTAGTCGCTGAGCGTAGCAAGAAGTAGTAGCCTAGCCTAGATTGGGCGTTGTCTATCGTTGCGGTTAACCACAGATAAATTTTGATTAAACTAGCAGTTTTGGGGCAGCAACCATGGGCAAAGTATACGAGGAAATTACCGCCGAATTGGCGCAGTGGATGGCGCAGCAGCACATGTTCTTTGTGGCTAGTGCGCCGCTGGCAACGGCGGGCTTAGTTAACTGTTCGCCAAAAGGTATGGATTCTTTTCGTGTGGTCTCGCCGCGTGAAGTGGCTTATCTGGATTTAACCGGTAGTGGTATTGAAACGGTGGCGCACCTGAAAGAGAATGGGCGAATCGTGTTTATGTTTTGTGCGTTTGCAGATTCCCCCAAGATCGTGCGGCTGCATGGCAAAGGCACGGTACACACTGCCCAATCACCACGATGGCAGAGCCTACTAGCGCTGTTTCCTGCCCAGTTTGGTGTGCGTGCCATCATTACCGCTGAGACGATTCGCATCAGTGATTCCTGTGGATTCGCGGTGCCGATTCTTGAGTTTAAACAAGACCGTGACATCCTCAAGAAATCACATGTCGCCAAGGGCGAAGTAGAACTACAGGACTACCGGCGGCGCAAAAATGCCCTTAGTTTGGATGGATTAATTGGCTTGGATGAGTAAGTATAGTGAGGGGGGGTAGTGATGCCTTCGGGTAAAGTATTGGCTGTTAATGCCAGTGGCACGCATTCGTTTTCAAAGCAAACTGTTGATCACATTGCGCTGCAAGAAAAATTAGGTGTAGTAGGGGACGCGCACTGTGGCGCTTTGGTGAAGCATCGTTCCAGAGTGGCTGCCGACCCCACGCAACCAAACTTAAGACAAGTACATCTTTTGCACAGCGAGCTGTTCGCCGAGCTTGCGTTGAAGGGCTTTCATTTAACGCCGGGTGATATCGGTGAAAATATCACTACATCAGGTATCAACTTGCTGAACCTACCGAGGGGCACGCAACTGGCAATTGGACCCTCTGCGGTGGTGACTATTACCGGGCTGCGAAACCCTTGTGCGCAACTCGATGCGTTTAGGCTTGGCTTGACTGCCGCAGTGCTTGATAGAAATGCCGACGGCACATTAGTTCGCAAGGCAGGTGTAATGGGGGTTGTGACTTGTGCAGGCCTTATCGTGAGCGGTGATGTCATTAACGTTATTTTGCCGCCGCTACCACATCATGCATTGGAACGCGTGTAGGTTCATCACCGTCATGAGGGTTGCGGTTTAATTCCTGACGATACCTATAAATCATCTCCAAGCGCCGCGCCGCTGTTTTCATCATCGCTCGGCGAATCACGATATTCTAAAATATCCCCCGGTTGGCACTGCAGACGTTTACAAATTAGGGTGAGGGTGGAAAAGCGAATCCCTTTTACTTTGCCGGATTTTAAAAGCGATAAATTCTGTTCGGTGATGCCCACATAGGCGGCCAAGTCTTTTGATTTAAGTTTGTGGCGCGCCAGCATCACATCTAAATTAACAATAATAGCCACTAGACAAATTCCTTATTTTCTTCCACTGCCGCTTGGCCAATTTCCATCGCGCGGGCAATAAGAAAAAAGAGAACACATAGCACTAACACCGTGAAATCGTCGCCTGCAAGGCTAATCTTAGAGCGTAGCCTATCATCGGCCATCATATGTCCAATTACGCCAACGCGTAAATGGACAGTCAACCACGCCAGAATCTTCGCCACCAGAATCCATCCGGCAAACGCACGTAAATGTGTAACTGCTGTTCGGCTGAAAAAATCGTTGCGTTCAAAACTGATCAGTAGTTTTCTTAAATGATTAAACGCCCAAAGTAGCGCACCCAATAGCGGCGCACTCAACAGCGCCACGAGCACGCGCTGATCAAAACTGAGCTGCGTAATCACCTGCGTTGAGATTCCCGCTAAGTTGAGCTGCATCAATGGGGCTAGGCCTGTGAAGTACGCAGTCGGTATGAACAAAGAAATTATTTGTACGACGAAGACGATAGCCAGGAACAGCAAGCTTGCCCAACGAATAACATGGCATAGTTTTGTGACGGCAAAGTGATTCTCGTTCATTATTGTATTCCCGTATAAAATTATTGTTTTACAGTAATTAATTAGTGTAATATAGCCATTCTAACCTATTTTAGTCTGGCTCAGTTTCTTATGCTCAATTCAACCGTGAGCTTAAATTTAGACTCACAATCGAATGCATTACCGCTTGTTTCCAGTGCTGGTGCATTGCTGGCGCCCAATATCGAACTGATACAGGCGAGCAAATATTACGGTGTGCGCAATGGTGTGCCAATGCGCGGGCTGGAGCCGGTTTCCCTGCAAATTGACCGTGGCGAATATGTTGTAATGATCGGTAAGTCGGGAAGTGGTAAATCAACGCTACTGAATTTAGTGGCAGGTTTAGATCGCCCCAGCAGTGGCACTGTGCGCGTTGCTGGTGCGGATTTATCGCAACAATCTGAAAATGCGCTGGCAACTTGGCGCGGCCGCAATATTGGCGTGGTGTTTCAGTTCTTTCAACTATTGCCCACCTTAACCATAGCTGAAAACGTCATGCTCGCGATGGAGTTTGTAGGCGTCATTGCACCACGGGAACGGCGCACGCGGGCACTGGCGCTGATTGCAATGGTGGGTATTGCGGAACACGCTGACAAGCTGCCGTCTGCATTGTCAGGCGGCCAGCAACAACGTGCCGCTATTGCGCGGGCGATGGCAAATGATCCGCCCATTATTTTGGCGGATGAACCAACCGGTAATCTTGATAGCGAAACAGCGGCCGATATTTGCAGTGTGTTTGCGCTGCTTGCCGCACAGGGAAAAACACTATTAGTCGTCACGCATGATCCAAAAATGGCGGAATCAGCGCATCGCGTAATTCGCATTCATGATGGTGCCATTGTGGACGATATGCGCCTGCCAGCGGTGCCAAAATGAGAATGCAATTTCGCAAAGCAGTCGGAGATGTACGGCTTAACTGGCTGTCGATGGGTGCGATTTTACTTGTGTTAATTTTAGGTGCTGCAGGGGTCATGGCAGCACTAAATACCCGTGAAATCTTGCGGCGTGAAATAGACAAAAGTGTTGTATCCGCACAAGCACCGGATATGGCTATTTGGCTTGATGTGGTAGATGCTGCCTTGTTAGCAAAGGTGGTGCAGATTGATGGTGTTGCCACTGTAGACATGCGCCGTACGGCGGTTACGCGGGTGCGCGCCAAAGACGGTACATGGTTACCGCTAAGTCTGATAATCAAACCCAATTTTTCTAATCAAGCACTGGGCGTAGTGCACCTGCATGATGCGCGTGATGTGCCTTGGCCGAAAGCCGACACCGGAATTTTCATCGAACAATCAGGCCGTGCGCTGCTGGGATTGACCGCTAGCGATAGCCTGCAAGTACGCACGCCTTCGGGCGAAATCAGCAACATCGCGCAACTAGGGTTGGTGCATGATCCGATGGTTGCACCAAGCCAGCAGGAGCGCATCATTTACGGCTATACAACGCCTGAAGGCGCAGCACAAATCGGCCAAGCGCAATCGATGAATCAACTCCTAATTAAGCGCAAGTCCTCTGCCGTGTCTGAGCAGAGGGCAAATAATGGCGCAGAATTTGCGAAGCGCCTAGAGGCAATATTAGCTGCCAACGGCACCCCCGCACTGCGTATCGATATACTCAGCACCGCGCATCCCCATGCTCTGCTGATGACGGCATTGCTACGTGTGATGGTGGTGTTTGCCGTGCTATCAGCGCTATCCGCCACGGCATTGGCCAGCTATCTTATTAGCGCTTGGATGCGTCGAGAAGTCCGCCAAATGGGCATTATGAAAGCATTAGGGGCACGCACTGGGCAAATTGTCCGCCAATATTTAATTATCGTATTGCCGCTGGTTTGCTTAGCTATCATCATCGCGCTGCCCCTAGGTAATGTGGCAAGTGATTATCTGTTGCGCTTTAATCAAACATCACTCAATATCGACATCACCGATTGGCAAGTACCGCCGAGCTTGCGGTGGCAGCAAATTGTCATGCTGTTGGCGTTACCGTTAGTTGTGGCACTCGTGGTGATTCGCCGCGCAGCAGGTCTCACGGCGCATGCCGCCATGCATGATTCTGGCATGCAGATTCCCGTTAATGCGCCTTCGGGCAGCACTAAAATTGCTGTCAAAATATTTAAAATGCGCAACGGTATTAGCGTTGGCGGCACCTATGCCCTGCGTAATGTATTTAGACGACCATGGCGTTCATTGATTATGACTGTAGCGCTGGGTTGCGGCGGTGCATTGTTAATGACAACAAACAGTATGTACGAGGGATTTTTGCGCGTTATCGATGTGAGTTTAGAAAACCAAGGCCATGATATCGAGCTAATTCTTAGCCGTGCGGCACCACGGGAAATAGTGGAGGCAATTGCTAGGCGCGTACCTGAGGTTACCATTGCGGAAGCAACGCGCCGACGTGGTGTTGGGGTTTTACGAGAGGGTGAGAGCGTCGATAATATTGTCCACCATGATGGCGATAATGCCGTGTTGATTGACTATCCAGTGGCGGTGACAGGGGAGGCTGTCGGTGCCATCACCACGCCAACAACCTTGTTTAAACTACCCTTGGTGGCAGGCCGTTGGCCGTATGGCTATGCTCGTAATGAAGTACTAGTAACGCAAATGTTCGTAGATAAATTTGCGCAGGTAAGGCTCGGTGACACAATGGCACTACGCATAAATGAGCGCCGTGTGATGGTGCGCGTAGTGGGGGTGGTGGAGGAAATTGCTACATCGGCAATTTATGCACCAGAGCGCAATTATGATGCAATAGTTGCCGCAAACCTTGCCACGAACCTTCCCACAAACGGCGAGGCAAACCTTGCCATAAATACAAACGTAAATGGCGTGCGCATTAAATCAAGCGCTACCGATTTAGGCCCAGTGGTTGCGGCACTTGATAGTGCATTCTTAGCGGCAAAGCTGCCCCCCCGGCGCATCATGTCTCGCGCAGGTTTTCGCGATTCGCTTGAAGAACATTTTAAGGTTGTAGGGGATGTGGTGCGGATAGTGGCAATGGCGATTGCGTTATTGGGCGCAATCATACTGGGTGCCACCACCGCACTGAACATCGCCGAGCGGCTCCGCGAAATTGGCATCATGCGCAGTTTAGGTGCCGCGCCGTCGCAAATTGAGCGCCTATTTTTTATCGAAGCATTAGCAGTGGCGGGGTTAAGCGTGGTCTTTGCGCTGGCCTTGGCACTAGTATTAACCTTTATGATTTTTAAAGCGGGACAATCCACCTTGCTGCACGTCAACGTACCCATGTATTTTTCATTGAGCGGATTTTTGCAAGTGTGTTTCGGCATAGTGATAGTGATGGCTTCGGTGTGGCTACTCATGCGCTGGGCACTCCGCCAGTCAGTTCGCGAAGCATTGGCGTATGAATGATCGGCTCAATTCCCGTCTATAGAGGGGTGCCTCGGTAGGCGTGTGCTGTGGTCTGATTTGATCGGCCGCCCCAAGTGTACGAGCCAAGCGAGCTAATAAGAGATGGCGCATTTCCCTTTCATAATCCATGGGGTGTAGGGTAGGGTGTAGCGTAGGGCGTCAATCAGCGTAGCGCCAATTGCGCCGAGTGGTGGCAGAATGGGAACGGCGAATAGTATGCCACCGATAAATAAATGCATTACCACGCCACCGTCGTGCAAAAAGTTACCTAGGTATAAAATTGACCAGTCGGCGCAATTGGTGCATTTGGTGCAATTGGCGCTACGCTGATTGCGCCCTAGGGTGCTGCAGACGTGGTTCACTCCGTTTTCGGCATATAGTACTACCTCCCTTGTAGGGGCACGGCATGCCGTGCCCAAACGGTGAAAATACGACCGCCTACAACCGTTGTGATGCGATATCGATCACAAGATACTTGCGTCTGTGCCCGCACGACGAGGGCGTATGCCATATGTACGCGAGGCCCCTACAGAGGCAGCGCTCTTCGTTGTTGGCATACAGGAGCACCGCCGTTGTAGGGGCGCATTGCATGCGCCCAAACGGTAAAAGTATGATGGCCTTGAATGCGCCTAAACGGTGAAAGTATGACGGCCTACAACCGTTGTAACACGATGTCGATCACAAGATACATGCGCTTGTGCTCACACGACGAGGGCTAATCAAAAATATTGGTTCATGGGGCTAGGCTCATTGCATACAAGTGAGAAAGGCCGATCTCATCAATGTACTTGCTCTCAAAAACCATGCCGATCTTACTAGCCACGGCTGCTGAGGCTTCATTTCCCGGCACCACAAGGCACACCAGACGGCGGAGACCAAGCTTGGCGCGAGCATGCTGGACGATGCCGCGAGCGGCCTCTGTTGCCAGCCCCTCGCACCAACGCGCCTTCTGAATTATGAAGGCGACCTCGACTTCGTCCTTCCCGTCGATATGCCACGGCAACAGACCGCACCTGCCCAGAAACTCCCCAGTGCTGCGCTCAACGGTTGCCCAGAGGCCAAGCTCTGGCCGACTTGGGTGGCCGTTGAGAAACCATTCGAGTTCTTGATGGGTCTCTTCCAGCGTGCGCGTGCCGTCGGGAAAGTACCTACGAATTTCTGGATCGCGATAGAGCGCGTAGAGCGAATCCAGATCACTACGCTCAAGGCGGCGCAGCAGCAAGCGTTCTGTGTTCAGGATAATCATGTGCGGGTACAGGTGTTTTCGTTGTTAAACTAACTCTTAATAAACTTGTGATAAGCAAACGTGCAGAAACGCCCTGCCAAAAGAAATACCCAAACGCACGCGCCAGAGGAATGCCGGTAAACGCAACCAAGATAGCCAGAATTATATTCTGCATAGAATCCAACGAAGTATTTGATCTGCAGTCCAACGATTGCCATTTGTGGAACTTGATGTCCGGTAAGCCCTCCTGATGATAGCCACCGATAGCGTTAGGCATCATGGCACTGCACGACGAATAGGTGAAGAACGAGTTCGGTATAAAGTGCGTCGGAGCTCTCCAACTAAAAATGTGAGACGAACCAGCGGGCCGTAGACTTCCGAGTATTCAAAGCCGGATACAAAGAAGCCTAGCTTGAGTTTGGCAACGATGACCGCGTTGTTGTTGGCCGCGTGCCGCGACAGAACGGCAACATAGCCACGCGATTTTGCATGTTCAATGACCAAGCGCACGAGCTCTGAGTAGATTCCGTTGTGGCGCTCCGCAGACGCAACGCCTGAATTGATCATGTAAAGAAGGTTTGCGCCTTCGGGACGGGCGAATGTCCAACCCACCAGGGACTCGCCTCGGAAAGCACCAATCCTAAGCGCACCTTCGCTAACAGCGCTGACGGTTTCTGGCCGTGCTGCGGCTTCCGCGTTTGCAACTTCAGCGAGTAATGCCGACGGCTCATAGTTTGAGAACGCCTCTTCCGTAAGTGTTGAGAACGCTGGTTCAGGAAACTTATCGACGACGCGAAACGTGATGTTGTTCATGACGACTAACGTTTAAATTAAGGGACGGGCTAGCTGAACTTACCAGTAAGTGTAACAGCCCAACGCAAGGCATCACACAGCAGCAACACCCAGCGTCTTCTGCATAAAGTGGCGCTCAAACTTGCCATTGAAGCCGGATAGCTGGCCGAACTGCGCATAACCTAGGCCTTCATAAAAGCCGCGTGCTTGGAAGCTGAAGGTATCTAAAAATGCGCCGGTACAGCCTCGGCGTAGCGCTTCGGCTTCAGCAGCCTGCATGATCTTTGAGCCGAGACCGCCCCCCCGGTGCTGTTCGTGCACCCAGAGAAATTTGATGTCAAGATAATTCCAATAGGTGCGGGCGGTAATGCCGCCGATGATATTGCCTTCATCGTCACGCGCAAAAACGCATAGGCTTTTGCCATCGGCTGCGGCAAAGGCGCTGTTATAGGCACGCGTGCCCGCGATGACAAAATCTTCATCAGCTTGCGTGGGTTCAGCGGTAACTTCGATATGCATGATATTTATAGTTAGAATAAAAAAACTTGCTAGTAAGCTATGCGATTTCACGCATTACTTATAGCAACTTAAAAGCAGTCTAGCATTTCATTTCCGGTGCGGCAATTAATCACGTACAGGAGCCGATGTGGACGACGTTACGCCAATAAGGTGATGCCTGTTGCGGTCGGTTGCAATGAGTAAAGCCTATAAAATGCTTCATATCACCTATATAGGGGAGTTTGTAATCGCAAAAATCACTTAGACTTTCAGTTCGGCAATCCGAGACTTTTCCATGGGGAAAATTATTAAAGAGAAAATATGATTATAGAATTTACCGGTAGCACGGCGCTAAACCCATCAACATTCGGTATTTCATTCCAAGCACTCGTGGATGATGCACGAGTTAACTGCCAAGTAAGTACTGAAGCGTTGCAGGATATTGAGCCAGCTCATGCCACAGCGGAACCCATGGAACAATTCGAAAGAAATCGAATTAAATTTCAAGAGATGGCCAAAGCTTTAATTCTTGGAGGCAGAGTTCAAAATGGTCAGATTTCCATATCATGCGCTGATGTTTCTGCCTACAACCGGACTGCCTAACGGCACCCTCAAAATTCAAACGTTGGTCACTAAGTACACATATTATGCGAGTACTACTTTTTTCCATTGTTATCGCAGCGATTACAGCTCTGATAATTCCCCCGCAAGTTAAACAGATTACACATACCTATCAATCAACGGAAATCCGGTTCTGGTATCCAACCTTTCTTAAGGTTGATGGCGAAGTTCGTTTCAATTCTAAGATGTCGGTTTTATCAGGGGGGGATATTGATTGGAGCCGAGATCAATTACGCTCCACCAAATTTATTTGCACGCGCCAAGAATGCGAAAAGAGGCAAAATCCTGTTTTTGCAAACTGGGTCGAGAACGAAAAACAAATAACCCGAGTCACGTCAGAGGCTGAGGGCTTTAAGGTTGCCATACAAAAAGCACGCGAGCAGTTTAATGCTATGGAGAAATACCTTAAAGAGCATTCGTGTTCAGAGGTGTCCGCCGTCCCACCAAAGCCTGCCTTTGCGTGCGCCGAACATGAGGCTCAGGAGGTAGCGGCTACCACATGCTTTATTCGAGAATTTGGTGCTAAGGTTTGCGAAAAGGTAGGAAAAGATGCTTTAACCATTGACGCACCGAAACTCTTCAAAGATGCAGTCGCCCGGGAAGGTTGCGCTGCTGCCGTCCACGAAATTACGGGCGAAAGCTATAACCTTTTAGATAAAACGATCAAAAAGTACACCGTAGATTTGCCTGTTACTCTCCTTTCAGAGTTCATTGGCTGGTTCTCCCAAGGCGCAAAAGACGTATTTGACTTGTCTGTCGCAGGCGTAAGAACGAAAGCATGTATACCGTCTGGAATTCAGTTATGCACAGCGAAGTTTTCGAATTGGCAATCTCAAGTTTCAGAACATCTTGCAAGGTTCGAGCAACAGATAAAATATTGCCAACAAGCACTTGAAATTCGTGAAGCGGCTCAATCAGCAATTGGGCGTAATGAAGCGCACTTAGTCACTGCAGAGAATTTGTTGAGCCAACTGCGGGATAAGAAAGTCACGCTTGAACAACAGGTAGACCGCGTGGAAATGCCTCATGCATTAGAAATATTATGAGAGCTAATAAATCATTCAACTCAACTCGGGCTGACGTGATGAAATTGTGCCAACTGGTTAACTCAAACGTGGGACTGCATTCAAGGAGACTCGCTTGAGCGTCATCGTTGAAATTCTGATTGGAGTTGGTGCTACCTACATTAGTCGCATCGAAAAGCAACTGAACGTCGCCACAGTTTCCATTCCAATTGCGCTTCCCATAGGATTCTTCTCGGCTATCGGCGCAGGCATAGCTGCCATACTCATGTTCAAGCTTGGTTTAATCCTGCTAGCCCTACTACTCTTTGTCTTAACAAAGCTCAAATTCCTTATAGGGGCAAAAATAGCCGCCATTTTTGGATCATTTATCGCCACGCTTTTAGGCATCGCAGCCGGACCAATCGGCTGGATACTAATAGGATTTGCAACCATGGTGTTTGCTAGTGTTCTATTTGGGGCGGTCATTGACGCGTTTCAGAACGTTTATAGGTGGTTTTTTCGTAAATTCGCAGAACTGCTGTTG
>JANMDR010000040.1:0-12678 GCA_031376425.1 Betaproteobacteria bacterium | reverse complement strand
GCTGCCAATAGCCTTGCATAACTTGTGGGCCTTGAATACAAATCTCGCCAGTAGAGCCTACCGGCAAAATATTCTCATCATCATCGCGTATCGTAATAATGGTCGATGGCAGGGGCAAACCAATATTACCAGCAAATTCTTTCATATCTAGCAAATTGCCGGTAGCAGCGGGGGAAGTTTCCGTTAGGCCATAGGCTTCAACGATAGGCAGACCAGTAATATCCTTCCATTGCTCGGCCACTGCACGTTGCACGGCCATGCCACCACCTATGGTTAAGCGCAAGGTTGAGAAATCGAGCTTCTTAAAATCATCATCGTTGGCAAGCTGGTTAAATAAGGTATTGACTGCCGTAATAACGCTGAACCGTACTTTAGCCATATCAGCAACAAAGCCTTTGATATCGCGCGGGTTGGCAATCAGCACGTTTTCACCGCCCAATGTCATAAACGTCAGGCAGTTAGCGGTAAGCGAGAAGATGTGATAAAGCGGCAATGGCGTAATGACAATTTCCTCACCCACCCGCAAATTTTTACCTACCCATGTGCGCGTTTGCAACAGGTTTGAAACAATATTGCCATGACTGAGCATTGCGCCTTTAGGCACGCCAGTAGTGCCGCCGGTGTACTGCAAAAAAGCTAAGTCGGTATGCGTCACCGTGGGCGGCGTGTATTGGGCGTTCGCCCCTTGCGACAGCGCCGACCATAATGAAACAGCACCATTAATATTCCATGGTGGCACCATTTTTTTCTTATACTTGACCACTAAGTTAGTGAGCAATGATTTTGGAAAACCGAGAAGATCGCCAACTTGCGTCGTAATTACTAGGTTCAGCTTGGTTTTTGGCAGTACTTCCTGCAAAGTACAGGCCATATTTTCTAAGATAACGATCGCTATCGCGCCGGAATCATGTAGCTGATGCTCCAGCTCGCGCGGCGTATATAGGGGGTTAGTATTCACAACGGTAATGCCAGCGCGTAAGGCGCCAAACAATACCACCGGATATTGCAAAATATTGGGCAGCATAATCGCCATGCGATCGCCCTTTTTAAGCCCTTTGGACTGCAGATACGCCGCAAAATTACGGGTAAATTTATCAAGCTCGCGATAGCTAATACTTCGACCCATGCAGGTAAAGGCTTTTTTGTCGGCAAATTTTGCACACGAAATTTCAAGAATCTCTTTAAGAGAGCTAAATTCGCTCGAATCAATCTCGGCAGGCACACCCGCCGGATAAGATTTCAGCCAGATTTTTTCTACCGTTGTTGGGGTGGACTTCAATGCTCTCTCCTATGGTGCACTGCACAATTTATGGTTTTATTTTGATCGATTCAATATTAACCCACCCCGCACCCCATTGCAGACTGATCGGTTAGTAAGCCCAATTGCATTTTTGAACGCTATCAGATGCTGTCTTACAAAACTTCGAAAAAAATGAAATCTTAGTGTGTTTACTCTACAAAGCCTGCGTATCTTTCGTCTGTGCAGCAAATGAAGCGCCAGAAAATGCAATACAAAGCAATATACGCGGCGATGAAGGTACGGTGTCTACAGCAGTTTATCCGTGTCTGTTTTGGTCTGGAACTAGACCGAAATTCGAACTCGCACAACAAGGTTTGGCTCTAGCATTAAGGGCTAAATCTGCTCAAACACTTAACCGTTCAATAATTTTTTAAGGATTTTCAACCATGGTTTCTAAATTCAAAAACGCCCGTGCTACTAACAAATCATCTGCTAAAGCTGCTCCAGCCGCATCTGGTGCTGCAGCACAATTAGCTGAAAAAATCTCCACTATCGCTGCCCAATTGGGTGACGTACCAAATGCAAAGCAAATCATGGAATCTGCTCAGCAAATTTGGCTAGCTGGTTTGGGTGCATTTTCAAAAGCCCAAGTTGAAGGCCGCAAAGTATTCGATACTCTTGTAGCACAAGGTTCAGTAGTTGAAGAACATACTCGCCACGTAGCAGAATCCGCATTTGAAACAGCCAAAGCACAAGCTACAAAAGGCGTCGAAATGGCGACTGGCAAATTCGACAAACTAGAACAAATTTTTGAAGGCCGCGTACACAGCGCCCTAAACCGCTTAGGCGTTTTGACCAGCAAAGACGTAGAGTTGCTAGCCGCACAAGTAGCTGAATTAGCTGAAAGCGTACACGCTCTCTTGGCCGCTGAAAAGCGTGCTGGCGGCAAAGCTGCTGCCAAGCCAGTTGCCGCCAAAACAGCCACTAAGCCTGTCGTAAAAGCAGCCGTTAAAACTGCTGTGAAGGCCACAAAGCCAGCCGCCAAAGCCGTTGTTAAAGCCGCCACAACCGTTAAAAAAGTAGCCGCAACAAAAGCGAAAACAGCAGTTAAAGCTGTAAGTAAAGTCGCTAATGCTGCCTAAATAGAATTTGAAACATCCGCAATTGAAATAGACGTACTCTCATTCGTCTCCTCCTCGTCCTAGCTTTTAGGACGTTTCAATCCCGTACCGTTTGGTACGGGATTTTTTTTGAGCTAAAATACTAAGCGTGTGACCCTTTCAGTGCACCATAACACCCAGAATGCGACACCGATGGCGAAGCAGCGCAACGTCCAACAACAAAATGCACTGAGCTTCGAACAAATGCACGAATGCGCATTGCATTTTCGCAAATCTGGCGTCGCACCCGCTATCGCAACTTTTCTTGCTACTAACAATATTAACAATATTGTGATCGAACAAAGTGCTATTCTTTATGCGGAAACAGGCCCCACTATGCTCGGCTATGCCCATGGCTTTGCAGCACTTATTGTCACCGCAGAAGGTAAGTTTTTTGAAATAGAAATTGCTACAAACGCCGAACAAACGACCGTTAACGAAGTCTATTTATTTTTGGACGTGACCGCTAAACAAAACTTTTCTGCGCAAAATCGCGGCACTGGAAAAGGTGCAGGCGCACTTGGGTTGGCCGTTTTAGCGGCTTTACACGGAATTACCTTTAACTCAAACTGAGATTATTTGAATGCATCCATCCAAAGTCGACCGACGTCATTTAAGCAAACTTACCGATTTACCCAATATCGGCAAAGCGGGTGCTGCTGATTTAACGCTCCTCGGTATTCATCGACCCAGCGATTTAATCGGCAAATGTCCGTTTGCGATGCATCATGAACTTTGCGAAAAAACGGGCGTGCGACATGACCCATGCGTAATCGATGTGTTTATATCGGTTACCCGTTTCATGGCAGGTGAAGATGCCCGCGTGTGGTGGGATTACACGGCGGAACGGAAGAAAACCGTGGGTAGGTAGCTAATATTAAAGGTGCACATCGTGTCCGGGTGCACCGTGTAAACTGGTTTTTAATCCCGCAACACCCGCTCCACCAGCTTAATATAAGCCGTTTTTGCGTCATCTTGGCTCATTCCCTTAACTTTTGACCAAGCGTCGTATTTAGCACGGCCTACGAAGTCGGTAAATCCGGGTTTGTCGCCTGTTACGTCACCTTCGCTGCCTTGCTTGAAGTGGGCGTAGAGCTTTAATTTCATGTCGTTACCGGGGTCTTTTTTGGCTTTTTTTACGTTTTCAGTTGCGGCGATGAACTGTTTATTTAGATCGGCCATTGTTGTTTCTCCTCGTTGATTTTAAAATTAGGGGTTTCCAGATAGGAAAATTACCGCTACAGTGGCTGTATCCGGAATGCACTCTGGTGTATTTTAGCCAACATTTTCGACTCAGGCATCATTTATCAACCTGATAACCTAAAAAAATAGCCCACTTAACTATGGCACAACTTCCACTGATTGACCGCGAACGCATGTCTGGCGTTGATACCGCTTGGCTAAGAATGGAGCATCCTAGCAATCTAATGATGATTGTTGGGGTGATGATTTTTAAGAAAAAGCTGGATATAAAAGTGCTAACCACAACAGTGGAACAGCGCTTTTTACCTTTTAAGCGCTTTAGCCAAAAAGCCATTCAAGATCCAACCGGCGCATGGTGGGAAACCGACCGAAAATTTGACATCACCAACCACGTTAAACGCGCCAAGCTCGCCCCCGCAAAAGGTGGCAAACCGCCCGGCAAGCTTGAGCTGGAAGATTTTGTGAGCGCTATGGCTTCAACGAGCTTGGATTTTAGCAAGCCGCTATGGCAGTTTCAGTTGCTTGATTATCAAGGCGGCACGGCATTGGTTACGCGGATTCATCATTGTTACGCGGATGGCGTGGCGTTGATTAACGTCATGATGTCGCTATCAGGCAAAACCGCAGAAGAAAGCCTCGTAAAACCCAAAAAGGATGCACCCCGCCCACCTGGTGAAATGGATTTTTGGAAAAGTGTTTCAAAACCAGTGCAAAACGTCTGGAACAGTGCGTTTAAGCTGACGCGCGGCATTGTTGAGCAAGGTTTAGAGATCGTAAAAGACCCTTCTTCCATGCGTGAATTTGCTTCCAAAGGTATTGAATTAGCAGAGGAATTACGCAAAATTGCATTGATGGTGCCGGATTCTAAAACCCGCTTTAAAGGTAATTTAGGCCGTACTAAACGGGTTGCATGGGCTGAACCGTTATCATTGGCCGAAGTAAAAGTGATTGGCAAGGCGCTAGGTTGCTCGATAAACGATGTGTTGCTAGCTACGGCAGCAGGGGCTTTGCGTGATTATCTGGCACGCAAAGGCGATGCGACTGAAGGCATTGAATTGCGCGCCACGGTACCCGTAAATTTGCGGCCATTAGAAAAAGCAGGCGAACTTGGCAATCAATTTGGACTAGTGTTTGTGGAGCTACCCGTGGGCGAGGAAGACCCGCTAGCCCGGGTGCAGAAGGTGCGTGAGCGTATGCAAACGCTGAAGGGTTCTTACCAACCCGTAGTGGCATTTGTGCTGCTAAATGCGGTAGGTTTGGGCCCAAAAATTTTGCAAGATCAAATTAGCGGCTTAATCGGAAAAAATGCCACAGCCGTGATGACCAATGTACCTGGACCGCAGCAACCCTTATTTTTAGCTGGCCGTGAAATTGACGAGATTGATTTCTGGGTTCCCCAATCTGGCGGTATCGGTATGGGCGTTTCTATTTTGACGTACAACGGCAAAGTACAATTTGGCATTGTGACCGATTCAGGTTTAGTGCCGGACCCAGACAATATTATTAACCGCTTCTCAGATGAATTTGAAAAGCTGGTGTTAATGACCTTAATGGGGCCATATGGTAATGAATTTGATGCTGATTTAGAAAATGCGTTTGGTGGCGGCGCTGCGGCTGGTGCAAAACCGAAGCGGATGCCTAAGCGCTTTCGTACATAGCAATCCATCAATTTAGCCCACCCGTGCCTTGTAGACACCTATTTTTAGTGCATCTACAACGCATTTTTACACCACTTTAAACAAGCAAAATGCCCATAAAAAACGCAATAATTGTAGGCGCCAGCGGCCTAATTGGCAGCCATTTAGCGCCGCTACTCGCCGCGCAATATAGCAACGTAATTTCCTTGGTGCGCCGCAAATCTAGCGGCGTAAACATAACCGAAACCGTGGTTGATTTCACCCAGCCTAATTTTTATCCTGCTTTAAAAACACCCGCCGACTGCTTTTGTTGTGTGGGCACCACCATTAAAATTGCCGGTTCTAAAACCGCATTTCGCGCCGTAGATTTTGATCTTGTCATCAACTTTGCAACCCAAGCAAAACAGGCTGGAGCCACACGATTTTTTGTGGTCAGCGCATTGGGGGCAAGCACTAATTCCAGCGTGTTTTACAATCGCGTAAAAGGCGAAATGGAAGCGGCATTGCAAGCACTTGGTTTTGAAACCTGCGCTATTTTTAGGCCATCGCTCTTACTAGGTGCGCGCGCGCAGCCGCGCATGGGTGAGCGCATAATGGAGCTAGGTTTCGCGTTGGCGTCACCTATTTTAAGCATTGGTAAACTGCGCAACATCAAACCAATTGAAGCCAGCACTGTTGCCCGCGCCATGCTAAATGCTGCAAAATCACCTACCAACGGCGTACAGATTTACGAGCCTTTGCAAATATTACCCCTTGCCCAGTAAAACCAATAAACCATCTACAAGCCCATTATGATTACCTTACATCACCTAAACAATTCACGGTCACAACGAGTTTTATGGCTGCTTGAAGAACTACAACTGCCCTATAAAGTTGCGCAATATCAGCGCGATAAACTCACCATGCGCGCGCCCGCAAGTTTAAAAAAAGTGCACCCCTTGGGGCGTTCACCCATCATCACCGATGGTAAAAATGCCATTGCTGAATCCGGCGCAATCATCGAATATTTATTGAGCAAAAAGCCTGAAAGCCGGCTAAAACCAGCTATCGGCACTGCAGCGCAATTAAAATTTACCTACTGGTTGCACTATGCTGAAGGCAGCGCCATGCCACCTCTGTTACTCAATTTAATTTTTAGCAAAATTCCTGAAGCGCCGATGCCAAGCCTAGCACGCGCTATCGTGCGTCCGATTGCCGAAGGCATTCGCAATCGCTTTGTAAAGCCAGAACTAAAATTACACCTAGACTATATAGAAGAAAGCCTGAGCCAATCCGCATGGTTTGCAGGCCGCAGCTTTAGTGCTGCCGATATTCAAATGAGCTTTGCGGTTGAAGCCGCCCGCAGCGCGATGGACGGCGCGAAGAAAGGCACTTTTGTAAAGCACTACCCACACATGAACGATTTCCTCACCCGCATTCATGCGCGTCCAGCGTATCAAAAAGCGCTCGAAGTGGGCGGCAAATATGATCTCTAACCTTCTTATCTCACCGCCTATTTTTTACGCTAAAAACCATGCCTAATCCAGCCACTGCCATCAGAATTTTAGTTACCGGCGGCACGTTTGATAAACACTACGATGCCATAAAAGGTGAGCTTACCTTCACCGATTCGCACCTGCCCGCTATTTTAAAGCAGGCACGTTTAACCATTCCCTATGAAATTCAATTATTGCCGCTAATCGACAGCTTAAACATGGATGATGCCTACCGCACCCAAGTGTTAAGCGCCTGCCAAAACGCGCCAGAAGCCGCCATTATCGTTATCCACGGCACCGACACCATGGCACAAACCGCGCGCGTTGTAGGTGCCGCAAAACTCGCCAAAACCATTGTATTTACCGGTGCCATGGTGCCCTATTCCGTACAAGGTTCAGACGCCCTGTTTAACCTAGGCTTCGCCGTATCCGCCGCCATCACCCAACCAAACGAAACCTATATCGCTATGAATGGCCGCGTGTTTTTGCATGATGATGTGGCGAAGAATAAGGTTGAGGGGGTGTTTGAGGGTGGGCTGACTTAAAAGAAAAAACCGATGCGCATCGCAAGGACGCACATCGGCTGAAAAAGCGCTACCGGCACTCATTCCGATAGGCTTTGCTACCCTGTTGCCCTATGTTAAGTAGGGCAACACCCACAAAACATTTCTAAACCCTCGCACTCAACAAGGGAAAAGCTATGTTTCGCTTCCGGTACCACTCATGTACCAACCATTAGATTACCTAAAACTTACAAATCTGCCAAGTGATTTTTTTACAAAATGGAACCTAAATAGGCTCAAAACACAATTATTCAGGTTTAATGTGGGGCTTTAAAGTGCTGGGTACACACTCATAATACGCCCGAAAACGCCCTAAATACCAGCTTCTTCAAACATTCGTTGCGCAAATTTTGCGCCATTACTTTGTTGTATGCGCCTAATCAGCGCTATAGTGCTCGCCATAAAAATTTACACGCAGCTAATTCAGCTTAACTACGATAGGTAAAAACCCTTAACGGTTACAATAACGAAAAACTTATTTTTTGCGCCTTGTGCATCAGTAGCCTGCTTTAACTACACGGCAGGGCGAAGCTCTGCTACCATCACGGCAAAATTACTACCAAGTTTTAGCCTAACAAGGTAGAATTCTACAAAGTTGTCCGGACAAATTTTCAGCCGTTATTTTGAAAGCACGCCCATGAAACCAAACGATCTCCCCGCCAATAAAGCCCAATTTAAGTGGGATGACGCCTTACTGTTTGACGATCAATTGTCTGAAGAAGAGCGCATGGTGCGTGATAGCGCCCGCGATTATTGTCAAGATAAGCTTATGCCGCGCGTGTTGCTGGCTAATCGTAACGAAGTGTTTGATCGCGAAATCATGCGCGAAATGGGTGCGTTGGGGCTGCTTGGTGCCACCATCAATGGTTATGGCTGTGCAGGTATTAACTACGTGTGTTACGGGCTCATTGCACGTGAGGTGGAGCGTGTCGATTCCGGTTATCGCTCCGCTATGAGTGTGCAATCATCATTGGTGATGCATCCTATTCACGAATATGGCACCGAGGCGCAGCGCCAAAAATGGCTGCCGGGCTTGGCGTCTGGTGAGTTGGTGGGTTGCTTTGGCTTAACGGAGCCTAACGCTGGCTCTGATCCTTCTTCGATGAGCACGCACGCTAAAAAAGTGCCGGGTGGCTATAAAGTGCATGGCGCAAAAATGTGGATTACCAATTCGCCTATCGCCGATGTTTTTGTAGTTTGGGCAAAAGATGATGCGGGTGATATTCGCGGCTTCGTGCTTGAAAAAGGCATGAAGGGCTTAACCGCACCAAAAATTGAGGGCAAGTTCTCGCTCCGTGCGTCAATCACCGGCGAAATTGTGATGGACGATGTATTTGTGCCGGATGAGAATTATCTGCCCAATGTTAAAGGCTTAAAAGGGCCTTTTGGCTGCCTAAATAAAGCCCGTTACGGCATTAGCTTTGGTGCGTTAGGTGCGGCAGAGTTTTGCTGGCATCAAGCGCGTCAATACACTTTGGATCGCATCATGTTTGGCAAGCCTTTGGCAGCCACACAATTGATTCAGAAAAAATTAGCCGATATGCAAACCGAAATTACCTTGGGTTTGCAAGCCTGCCTGCGGGTGGGTCGCTTAATGGATGAAGGCCGTGTAACACCGGAAATGATTTCGATGGTGAAGCGCAATAGCTGCGGTAAATCCTTAGACATTGCTCGTATGGCGCGTGATATGCACGGTGGCAACGGCATTGCCGACGAATACCATATCATTCGCCACGTGATGAATTTAGAAGCGGTAAATACCTATGAGGGTACCCATGATGTGCACGCCCTTATTTTAGGGCGGGCGCAAACGGGATTGAATGCGTTTGGCTAATTAGTTTTGCACTCGCAAAAATGCCCCGAGAACCTTGTTATAGGGAATCTTGGGGCATTTTAGTTTTTAAGCGACGTATGTTTAGTTAGGCAATATTTCTACCATAAAGTTATCCACCCACATTTTGCCGCTGCCTTCTAGCGCAAACCCCACGCGCGCATACGTAATGGATCGTGGCAACGTGATGACCAATTCTTCCCGCTGCCAATCATTAGTGCCTTCAATAAATTTATCGACGATGGGCGCTTGCTCAACCATACTCCCGCCGGTGCTCACAAAACTCAAACCACCGCCCTTGCCCACGACATTGGCACGTTTAACCTGTGCCGACACACGAATTTTGCGCCCTGCAATAGCTTGATAATCTAAGTTCTGCCACATCGTGCCCCAATCTTCAGGGCCAGTACGCTCGATAGATGCGCTACCCGTACCGCTTTTAGTAACGATCCTGTCGTGGCTAAACACATACGACAAGGGACCGGTATGCTGAGAGCATACCCATTCTGTTGCGCACTGGATACTACCCTGCGCCGCCCATACTTGAAAATTCATATTGCTCAAAAGTGGTTTTTTGGCGATGGCGGGCGCGGGATTGGCTGTGGCCGCCGCTATGCTGGCACCTGCAGCAGCAGGGGGTGCAGCCGTTTGGCAGGCACTCAACACTAAAGGCAGCAAAATCATCACGCCAAATTTTGCGAAATTATGCTGCGATATCAAGCGATTTTTTGCTACATCTTTTCCACTCAAACCTGTGCCCATGTTCAAAACCATCATCGTCAAAACCTTTAAAAAATAAAATCAACAGTGGAACAAAAGCCTAGGGAAGCAATTCTTAATTGTTAAATCAAGGCCATTTTAACGCCTAAATCGGCGTAAACTTATTGCATCACTCAACACTGCAGGGGAATCAGCATGCATCTCCGACCCTTCCAACGTGGCGACGAACGTGCACTCCACGATGTATTTTACGCAGCTATTCACGGCTTAGCCAGCCAGCATTATAAACAAGCGCAACTTGATGCTTGGGCACCAGCTACCTACAACGTGAGCCGTTGGGAAGAGAAAATGCAGGCTCTGAATCCCTTTGTGATAGAGAAAGAAAACGCACTCATTGCCTATGCAGACCTACAGGCGGATGGCCTGATCGACCATTTTTTTGTATCCGCCGAAAATGCAAAACAAGGTGTAGGAAAGTGGCTGATGCAACACATCATCTCAACTGCCAAAGCGAAGGATATTCCCAAACTGCACGCGCATGTGAGCCTTACCGCGCAGCCATTTTTTGCAAAGCACGGCTTTACGCTCATTAAGCAACAAGAAGTCATTGTTCGGAATGTAATGCTGAACAATGCCTTGATGGAGCGGTTAGTGCACGCAATTTAGCCGGATGTACTTGCATTTTATGCGCTATAAGTGCCCTACTTACAGGCATATATAGCACTTTGGCTTCTAGGTATTTGCATGTACGCCACAGAGCAAAGTATGCCAGAACAAGTACAATTGCGAGATTGATTATTTTTTAGCCATACCTCCAAAAACAATGACGACTCCAATCGCAAACCCGCTTCGCCTTCGCACCGGTGGCGAAATTCTTGTTGACCAGCTAAAAATTCACGGTGCTGATTTAGCATTTTGTGTGCCGGGCGAAAGCTACTTACCGGTTTTAGATGCGCTGTATGCCAATCGCGACACCATCAAGCTCATCACCTGCCGCCACGAAAGTGGTGCCGCCAATATGGCCGAGGCTTACGGCAAATTAACCGGTAAGCCAGGCATTTGTTTAGTCACTCGTGGGCCAGGTGCTACCAATGCGTCTATCGGTGTGCACACCGCCTTTCAAGATTCCACACCGATGATTTTATTTATCGGACAAGTGGGTAACGATTTTGTTGAGCGCGAGGCGTTTCAAGAGATCGACTATCGCCGCATGTTTGGCCAAATGGCAAAATGGGTTGCGCAAATTGATCGCGCTGACCGTATTCCTGAATACATCGCGCGGGCCTATCAAGTAGCAACATCAGGGCGCATGGGGCCAGTGGTATTGGCTTTGCCGGAAGATACACTTTCGGCAATAGTTGAAGTAGCCGATGCCCGAGCTTTTCAACGCGTTGAAATAATGGCTGGTGATGCCCAATTAACGGCCTTCTCCAACCTGCTGAAAAATGCCAAGCGACCCTTTGTCATCGCAGGCGGCTGTGGCTGGAATAGTGAAGCCTGCAATGATTTGCAACGCTTTATCGAAACCCAAAATATCCCTATTGGCTGCGCCTTTCGGTTCCAAGATTTATTCAATAACGCGCACCCGAATTACGCCGGTGATGTGGGCATTGGCATAAACCCAAAACTTGCGGCACGCTTAAAAGAAGCGGATTTGATCATTGCGCTAGGGCCACGTTTAGGCGAAATGACCACCAGCGGCTACAGCGTTTTAACTGCACCCATTCCAGCGCAAACTCTTGTGCACATTCATGCAGGTGTGGAAGAATTAGGCCGCGTGTATCAAGCTGATTTAATGATTAACGCCACCATGCCAGCCATTTGCAAAGTGCTTGCAGCGTTACCAAAACTGACGAGCGAAAACAGCCCAACCAGTGCAAATGCCGACTACCAAGCATGGCAGAGCCGCAAAGAAATTCCGGGCAAAGTACAAATGTGGGATGTGATGCAACATCTTTCAGCGGTACTGCCAACCGACGCCATTTTAACCAACGGTGCTGGCAACTATGCCACGTGGCTGCATCGCTTCTATCAATATGGCCGCAATATCCCCGACAACAGCTTCCGCACCCAACTAGCACCCACATCAGGTGCTATGGGCTACGGCGTACCCGCTGCTATTGGCGCGAAGGCAGTGCTACCAGACCGCACCGTAGTGGCCTTTGCCGGTGATGGTTGTTTTTTAATGACAGGCCAAGAGCTTGCCACCGCTGTGCAATATCAGTTAAACGTGATTTTTATTGTAGTCAATAATGGCATGTACGGCACCATTCGTATGCATCAAGAACGTGAATTCCCAGGCAATGTGCACGGCACTGCACTCACTAACCCTGATTTTGCCGCTTACGCCAGAGCCTTTGGTGCCCATGGCGAAGTGGTAGAAAATACCGCTGAGTTCGCCCCCGCTTTTGCGCGCGCGCAAGCTGCTGACAAACCGGCGCTCATTGAAATTCGTATTGACCCAGAAGCCATCTCGCCCAACACCACCTTAGCCGCAATAAGAGCAACGGCACAGGCAAAATAAAAACGATATCGTAAACTCTATGCTCCACTCACTCCACAATACCCGCCAGATAGCGGGTGAGCCCAAGCGCCAATGGTTCATGGCCGATGATCTTGATTTAGTTGTTTGGTATACACCCGAAGAAACCGTGTGCGCGTTTCAACTCACCTACGATCGTAATGCCGACGAACATTCGCTTCTCTGGCGAGCAGAGTCAAATTCGGGCAGTGGACTTACCCCGTTTCCACGGACACATAGCTACTTCTTGGGTTTAGTTTCGCATGAACGGTATGCACTGGTTGATTCTTGACGATTCAGGGTTATCCACGGCGCTCGCCTGTGGACA
>JANMDR010000018.1:0-5985 GCA_031376425.1 Betaproteobacteria bacterium | reverse complement strand
ACCGATTTGATTCAGTTTTTGCTTCAATGAGCCAAAGAACCGCTCAATAAACCCGTTCTGCCACGGACAGCCCACATCACTACGTTGATGACGAATATTCAATACCTTCATAAACCACCGAAACCGTTTTGAAACTAACTGTGGTGCGTTGTCAGTGCGAATTGATTGCGGCTTCCCATATCGTCCGACCGCAATCAATACATGCCCCGCCAAGGTATAGAAATTCATATCGGTGATTGTTGTAAGCAGCACCGCTACCCGACTACCATGATCCACAATGCCCAATATCGGATGTGTTGCACCTTTAGCATCTTGCTTCCCGCATAAATCCAAACCCCAAGTAGCATTAGCGGGAATTGCAATCGGAATACGAATACGCATATCCTGCCGTTGCATCGCAATCGCATACTGATGTTCAAGAATCACATTCGCCACAAAGCTTTTTCCTACCGTTTTGCGGTCACCATAAATGCGGTTAAAACTATGTGCAATTGACCGCACCCCCTCATTGGGCATAAACACCTTTAGCCGAATAATGGCGTCGATTACCCATTGTGGCTTTAGCGCAAAGCAGTACTTTTGTGCAGGAACTTCTTTGCGCTTCAATCTTCGTGTAAACCGTTTGTTAACTTGCCGCCATTGCCAGAACACAACGATAGCAAGCACCAGAAACAGTACAAATACCAATGCTAAAACCTGCATAAACTCCGCAGCTTACAGGTAAAATAAGGCATGTCCAAAGGGGAATTTCTTCAAAATAAATTGATGGCTATCGCAACGTGTATAGGCAATACGCACGCGTATCGCCTGATATTGGCATACACCCTCACCATTGCTCGCTTCCCTGCTGTTGCTATTACCAGAACCATCGACGCCAGCTTAAGCACTTTTCAAATCGGGCTCCGCCGCAATCCCACTATCCTCACCGCCACTACATCACGCGCCCCCCCTTAAGCCAACGGTAATCCCGCTTAAAACCAGCGCAATCATAAGTAGAGAATAAATGGCCTAGAATTAGGCCAGAAAGGCATATCACGCTCAGCAAGGCATTGCACTTTACCTGTCCATCTCTCACTTACAAAGAATGGTGTCCTTTACTCGGAATTTGGATAGAAAACACTGATGTGCTAACATCACTGCATCAACTATTTAAGATTTTTATGCGTACCACATTTAATATCGATGATGATGTTTTAGCGGCGGTTCGCGAGTTGGCTAATTGCGAGCGAGTGACTGCGGGGCAGGCGGTGTCGCAACCCTTGCGTCGGGCGCTGGTGAGCGATTTGGTCGCAGGCTGTATAAATAATGCACATTCGCCAAGCGGCTTTCGCGCGTCGTCCGCTGGCGGTAAAATCGTGACCAACGAAGATGTTAATCGCCTGCGTGACGTTGCGGGTATTTGATGGCGCAGATTGGCTGAACGCGAACCTTGAGCACGGCTGGGCTCCTGCCCGATTACCCCAATGGGTGTATCCGCATTTTGTCGCAGCCGAGTTACCCAAATGCAGCAAATGCTGCCGCCGTTGCAACCTCCTTACGCGCCGCACTTGATTTTATATTGATGGAAATCACCCAGTTATTTTTAACACCCATATTTTTTCTATACCCATTACCGGAACTTAAATTTTGACCACACCAACAATCCAAGCTCTTATTCTCGCAGGCGGGCAGGGTAGCCGCTTATGGCCGCTTTCGCGGGCGCAAAGTCCTAAGCAGTTTTTAGCCCTTGATGGCGATGATTCTATGCTGGACGCTACCGCCAAGCGCCTGCAGCCCTTGATTGCAGCGGATGCCATTACGGTGATTTCTAGCGAGTCTACCGCACGTGGCCATGGTTACGCGGCGCTGCAGCAGTTTGCGACTATTCTTGAACCGGTGGCGCGTAATACCGCACCGGCGATTGCGGTGGCGGCGTTGAAGTTTGCCTTGCTGAAGCAAGACCCCGTGCTGGTCGTGTTACCGTCAGATCATGTAATCACCAACGTACCCGCGTTTCATACGCAATTGCAATTGGCAGTTGAAGCCGCAAATACAGGTAAGTTGGTTACTTTTGGCATTGTGCCTACGCGGCCTGATACAGGGTTTGGGTATATTAAAACAGATGTAAATGGTGGCGCAGCTGTGCGGCCAGTGTTGCAGTTTAAAGAAAAGCCTGATCTTGCTACTGCTGAGCAATTTCTGCGTGATGGCGGTTATTTTTGGAACTCTGGCATGTTTGTTTGGAAGGCCTCGGCCATCTTAAATGCCGTAGCGCAAACCTTGCCGGCAATGCAATTGGCGTTGGATAAAATAACGGCCGATGTTGCCAGTGGGCAAACTTTTGATCAGGCCTTAAGGGCCAATTTTTGGGCGTCTCCAAGCATTTCGATTGACCACGGTGTACTTGAAAAAACCGATAATTTATTTTTAATTCCTGCTGATATTGGCTGGTCAGATGCCGGTACGTGGGATGCAGTTTATGAAATTACGCAGAAGGATAAAGACGGTAACGCTAGCCGTGGCAACGCCGTGATGATTGATTGTAAAAACACCTTGGTACGTAGCGAAAAACGCTTTGTAGCGGTAGTGGGGCTAGAAGATGTGACGGTGGTAGAAACTGCCGATGCGGTGCTAGTGAGCAAACACGGTCACTCACAAAAAGTAAAGCAGGTGGTGGATACCCTTGCGGCACGCGGTTCTACAGAGCATCACGAACATTTAACGGTGAATCGGCCGTGGGGTAGTTATACGGTGCTCGAAGAAGCACCCGGTTTTAAGTTAAAGCGCATTGAAGTTGCACCTAACGGCAGGCTGAGTTTGCAAAGCCACAAGCATCGGTCCGAACATTGGGTGGTGGTGCGTGGTAAGGCGTTGGTTACCCGCGGGCCGTCGAACACGGTGCTTAGTGAAAATGAAAGCACTTTTATTCCTGCTGGCGTAAAGCATCGCCTGGAAAATATTGGCGAAGAACCCTTGCAAATTATTGAAGTACAGGTAGGCAGCTATGTAGGCGAGGACGATATTGAACGCTATGACGATCAATACGGCAGAACAATAGAAAAATAACAACAGGGTTAAGCACATGACATCGAAACAAAAAATAGTTGCCATCATGGCAGCTTGTATCGTCGCAATTTCTTTGTTTTACGCGTGGAAATGGCTAAAACCTACCGTGCCTAAAACCTTGGTGATTGCTGCGGGTGCGAAGTCTGGTGCTTACGCACAGTATGCTGACCAATACGCCAAGCTGTTAGCGGCCGATGGCGTTAAGCTTGAAGTGCGTTATACCAATGGCTCGGTGGAAAATATAGCGGCCTTGCGCGATTTAAATAGCGATGTACAAATTGCCATGTTGCAAACCGGCATTGCCGGAGATACTCAAGTAGATAGCATCGTGGCACTTGGTAGTTTGTTTTATGAGCCATTATGGGTGTTTTATAAGCCGCAAGCTAGTGGTAAAAACGTAATGCCACCCATCGAAAAGTTAACTGCCTTACAGGGCATGCGCATTGGCGTGGGCGCAGCGGGAAGCGGCACCTTGCCCGTGGCTACCGCGTTGTTAGCCGCTAACGGCGTCAATGAGCAAAACAGCAGCCTGCAAAAGCTTGCCTCGGCCGATGCTGCCAAGGCACTCTTAGCGGGCGAGCTAGATGCCGTCATGATCATTGCCTCATCGAATGCGCCGGTGGTAAACCAGCTTTTGGCGGCTCCCAATATTAGTTTGATGAATATGTCCACCGCTGAGGCTTATTCAAGGCATATGCCCGCGCTGAGCAAAATAATGATCCCTAAAGGCTTGATGAACTTAGTGCAAAATTTACCGGCAACGGACATACAAACCTTAGCCGCTACGGCAACATTGGTAGCAAAAGATGATGTGCATCCAGCGGTACTTTACTTGCTGGTGAAAGCAGTGAAAGAAGTGCACGGAGGGGGTAGTTTGCTGCATGCACAGCGGGAATTTCCCAGCATTAGCAAGTTTCAAGAATTTGACATTCCTGAAAGCGTAGAGCAACAATACAAAAATGGCACGCCGGTGCTGTATCGCTATCTGCCGTTTTGGCTAGCTAATTTGGTGATGCGTTTGTGGGTGCTGCTAATTCCGCTTGGCGCAATTTTGGTTTCTGCGTCTGATATGGTGCCAAAGCTTTTGGGTTTGCGCATGACGCAAAAAATTACCAAAATATATCAAAACGCCCGCGCCTTAGAAGATGAAATTATCGCTTATGCAGGCAATAAAAATGCCGACAGAATGCTTGTAGAAGCAGCAAACACGGCATTTTCTGCGCGCTTGGCAAGGTTGTATGAACGCACCGATGCACTCAAAGGGCCAGGCTCAATGGTAAAGACATGGTATGAATTACGCAGCCACTTGGAACTAGTGGCTGGCCGCATAGCGGGATTGAAGTAGTCTATTACGGCACAATCCGATCGCTATTTCTTCTTCGGTGCAGGCTTTTTAGCGGCAACCGCTGCGGTCTTTGCTACAGGTTTGGCTGGTGTTTTAGCCGCTGCCTTTGCAACTGGTTCTTTAGCTGTCGCTTTTGCAGCTGGTGCTTTTGCAGCCGGTTCTTTGTCTGCCGATTTTGCAGCGGATGCGAGTACCTTATCTAGCTGGGTATTGATTGCTGGCTCAATCGTGCCTTTCATCATTTTCAGCATAAAGCCTAGGGTGACTTCTAAATCCATTGCGGTAGCGGAAATTTTTAAGGTGCCGTTGACGCCACTGCGCGAAAACTTTAAGGTATCGCCATGCCAGTCGCCAGTTAAATCAAACTGCTCGCCCAACTTCTCTGCCATTTTGTCAGCCGCAACACGGGCATCTTTCAAGCCTAGGGTATGTTTGCGGTGAATCGAAATATCTGCCATATTCTTCTCCAAATAGTTTATTTCTAATGTCTAACTTGTGCCAATACATTCGACGTAAACGCCAATCGCTCAATCAAAGTGCGTAAAAATTGGCGATTAAAACGCAACTGACAAGCATCTGATAATTGTTCTAACTGGACATCCTGCACTTTCAATAATTGCACTTCGCTCATGGCAATAATGGAAGCGGTGCGCTTGGTGGTACCGCCACTTAAATAGGCCATCTCGCCGAAGCAGTCGCCATCTTTTAAGACGTTTAATACCTTGCCGTCTTTCATTACTTTTACTTGTCCAGCCACGATGATAAAAAACGCATGGCCTACATCGCCTTCCAGCATCAAGCTTTGTTCTCGGCTATGAATTTCCCAAATGGCACCGCGCAAAACTTCCCACAACTCTGAATCTTTAAAGCTGGAAAAAAAGTCCAATTTACGCAGGGCATTAAATTTTTCGGCCGATGATATTTCAAAGCTATATTTTTCAAGCTGTGGAAACGTATCCGCTAAATCACGCGCCATCGCATACCACGCGGGGTAGCGATTACGGGCATCCTTTGCCATTGCGCGTTCAACAATTTCCACCAATTTCTCGGGAATATCAGGGCGAATCTTCTTTAAGCTTGGCGCTTCTTCATTCAAAATTTTGTTGATGACAGCCACAGAGCTTTGTGCAAAAAACGGCAATCTACCCGCTAGTAATTCATACATCACCACGCCAAGCGAATAAATATCGGTCTGCACCGAAGGGCTTTCCTCATTAATTTGCTCTGGTGCCATATAGGCGGGGGAACCGACAAAACCATCAATTTGGGTGTGGGTGGCTTGGGAAATTTGCGCGGTGCCAAAATCAGAAATTTTTATATCATCGCGATCAGACAATAAAATATTGGCGGATTTAATATCACGATGAATTACACCTTGCTGAAACGCATAATCCAGCGCCCGACAAGCTTTAAAAATCAATAATACCGCTTGGCGCACGGGCAGGAGGTTCGTTTCGGTACAAAACTTTTTAAGGTTGCCGCCATTCACGCATTCCATCACGATATAGCGTAATTCGCCGTCTACCACCGCATCATGCACCGCCACGATGTTGGGGTGGGAAAGTTTGCCAACCAGCGAGGCTTCGTTTAAAAAA
>JANMDR010000330.1:0-44606 GCA_031376425.1 Betaproteobacteria bacterium | reverse complement strand
AGCGGTCGCAGGTATGGCGCACATAAGCAATAAATCGGGGGGTATCGGCTAAATAACTCGGTTTACCATCGCGATAATTGATCCGCGCAAACAGACCTAATATTTTCAAATGTCGCTGTAGCGCCATCCATTCGCAATCAGCGTAAAAAACCGTAAAATCTGCTGGGACAGGCAGCTTGGCTTTACTGGCTTTTTCCCAGTAGCGGATAGTCCAATCCAGAATTTGCTCCTCGCTCCAAGAAATAAAAGCGTCTTTAAACAAGGCGGCAATATCGTAGCTAATAGGTCCAAAGAGCGCGTCTTGAAAATCGAGAATTCCCGGATTTGCAAAGGTGCTACTCGCTTCGCACATCATTAAATTACGCGGCATGAAATCGCGATGCACAAATACTTGCGCTTGGCTTAAATTTCTTTGCACAATGGCTGTGAACGCGCCATCAACAATTTTTTGTTGTGCCACTGACAGTATAATATGACGATGCTTTGCAATATACCAATCTGGGAATAACTGCATTTCGCGCCGCAATACCGCCTCATCATAAATCGGCAAAACATCAGGCTTAGAGCTCAACTGCCATTGCACCAAGGCATCAATAGCATCTATAAACAAACGGTGTGCGAGTTTATTTTGCGCTGTATTGTCGCTTTCAACATCAACAATGCCCAAGGCTTGAAAGCCTTGTAAATACGTACTGCGGCCAAGATCTTCCAGAAGTAAAAAACCTTGCTCCAAATCTTGTGCATCAATTCGCGGCACATGTAAATTAGCGTCGCTAAACAGACCCGCTATACGCACAAATGGTGCGCATTTTTCGCGTTCGGGTGGCGCATCCATTACTATCCATGTTTTAGCACCAACGCTTATGCGAAAATAGCGACGAAAGCTCGCATCTTCGGATGCTTTATGAATATTGAAAGTTGCACCAACTTGACCTGCCAACCATGTTAAAAGAGCAGCAAAGCGTGGTGAATTTTCCGTAAAATCTGCTTGCGGCACAGTATTGGTATCGGATTTATTATTTAATTGATTCGCTATCACTGCAGCCTGATTGGTAAAATGTGGTTTCGCGGAAGAATTTAGGGCACCAATACGATGAATTTACTGTCCTAAATCATGTATTTTATCATTCTCACCATCTCGTTTTTTCATTTTCCCCATCCATTTTTGTCGAATCCTTATTTTGCCTAAGCTGAACAAACTCTTTCTTGCCTGTCTCGCTGCCAATGCCGCTTCGTTTGTGCCTATTTTCGCGCCTGCTGCCACAGCCCAAACTAGTACCGTACAAGTTACACCTTCGGGGCAACCACAAATCAAGATTGAAGCAAAATCTGGTGTAGACGGCAAAAAAACGGGTATCAGCGCGGTAGTGGGCGCAAACAAACCAGTGTCTAAAACAGCAGATCGGGTGATTGAAGCTGACCGACTAGAAGGCATTGCCAATGTATCTGCCACGGCTACCGGCAATGTATTGGTAAGCGCGGATAATGTGGTGCTCAATGCCCAAACGCTTACTTACAATCAAGAAACTGATATCGCCGTTGCCGACGGCGCAGTACGTGTAAACCGTGATGGCGACGTTATTACCGGCACAACAATTAGCTTAGGCCTTGAATCGCAAATTGGTACGATTAGCAACCCCACTTTTTTTCTGCCCCGCAATATTCTGCCCTACACGCCAATACCGGTCATAGGCTCGACATCGAGCAGCACTTATAAGCGCGGTGTCGGGCGAATTATGGATTCGCGCGGTTCTGCCAGCCGCATTGACTTGGAAGGCCCAGATCAAGAACATCTGTTTGATGCTACCTATACCACCTGCAAAGCCAATGAGAACGAGTGGTTTTTAAAAATGCAGGAAATTACGCTTGACCATAAAACCGCTGTGGGCACCGGTTTACATGGCACTGTAGAGTTTAAGGGTGTACCGATATTGTATTTGCCGTTTGTGAGTTTTCCACTGAATGGAGAACGTAAAAGTGGGTTTTTACCACCGTCTTTTGGCTCTTCCACAAAAACGGGTTTTGAGTTGGCGATACCGTACTACTTTAATCTAGCAGCAAATCGCGACGCGACCCTTACACCGAAAATTTTCACCAAGCGTGGTTTGCAACTGGGGGGAGAGTTTCGCTATCTGGAGCCCAATTATTTGGGGCAGTTTGATGCCGAATACCTGCCTTCGGATCAGTCTGCCAAAAGCGATCGCTTCTTAGCAAAACTCAATCACGTACAAAATTTTAGCGATTTTAATTTTAAAAATTGGGTGGCTGCCATTAATGTACAAAAAGTATCGGACGATAGCTATTTTCGCGACCTTTCTACCCGCATCGCCAATACGTCACAAACAAATCTACCGCGTGATTTTTTATTGAGCAATAGCAGCGCATATGGCGTTTTCACCGCCCGACATTTGAGCTATCAAACGCTGCAAGACCCTGTTGTGCCCATCATTGCGCCCTATCGTTTAGCGCCGTCCTTCACGTTTAATACCGAGCCAATCGTAAAAGAAGGCTTTGTTATTAACGCAGTGAGTGAATTTACCGATTTTCGTCATCCTACATTGGTAAACGGTAAGCGCCTTCTGCTTTATCCCTCAGTTTCTTACCCGATTACCCGCAGCTATGGTTTTCTAACGCCAAAACTTGGGTATCACTTTACCAAATACCGTTTAGGCGACAACGATGCCGGCTTTGAGGCTAAAACCCGTACCCTGCCTATCGCCAGCATTGATAGCGGCATGGTGTTTGAGCGCCCCGTCAGTTTTGCATCCAGCCCGCACACGCAAACCTTAGAGCCGCGCTTGTTTTATTTGCAGGTGCCGTATCGCGAACAAAGCCGCTTACCGATTTTTACCACATCGCAAACTGACTTTAATTTTGCTCAGATTTTTAATGAGAACCTATTTATCGGCGGCGATAGAATTTCCGATGCCAAACAATTAACTGGTGCGGTTACCACTCGATTTATTGAGAACAGCACCGGAATTGAGAGGCTTCGCGCAGCAGTAGGCACTCGCTACTACTTTAGCCCGCAGCGTGTTGGTTTGGCTGATTTAGCACGTGGCGTGCAATTGAGCGGCAATTCGCAAGAAGCCAGCGATGGCACACAATTCGGGCAATTAAGTCGTTCTGATTTGCTTGCTGCCGTATCAGCGCAACCGCTCGATGCTTGGTATTTTGATTCTGCGTTCCAATACTCTACGACCTTGAAACAGTTCAAGAAAGCCAACGTTTCCGCCCGCTACAATCCGGAAACTGGCAAAATTGTGAACATTGCTTACCGATTTAGTCGCGATACCGACAACAATACTTTCGGTACCCCGTTGTCCACAACCGTTGCTGCCGCTGGCATAAAACAACTAGATTTATCTGCGCAGTGGCCGCTTGCCCCAATCATTGGTAATTCTGGAAGCGGCTGGACGGTTCTAGCGCGCGCCAATCACTCGTTTCAAGACCGCAGATTGATAGAGGGTTTACTCGGTGTCGAGTATAATCAGGGATGCTGGGAATTTCGCATGGTGGCACATCGCTTCACCACTGCTACCAATGTGTATTCTACTTCAGTACAAATTCAACTTGAGCTTAAAGGATTGTCAAAGTTGGGTGTGAATCCCTTAGAAACCCTGCGGCAAAATATTCCTGGTTATCGTCGCTCAAGCGAGGTACCAAATGCCGCGCAAAACGAAATATACGTATCGCCTTTTCCTAATTGAAGCGTGGGAAATTATTTTAATAATGCCTGAAGATTGCCTTATTTAAGGTATTTTCAGCCTATCTGTAGTGGAGTAAATTGATGCAAGCAAATTTTAAACCAGCACGTACCCTAAACCAACCGTTATTGGCGGCATTGCTGGCAACATCGCTCTTGTCCATCCCTTTGAGCAGCATCGCGCAAAAACTTGAAAAAACACTTTCCCCGACAAAATCCAATACCAACGTAGCGGTGGTGGATCGTATTATTGCGGTAGTAAACAATGAAGTGATCACGCAAAACGAGTTGCAAGAGCGGATGAATGTAGTGCTTAAACAAATGCAAAAAGCCGGTACAACACCGCCCTCCGCAGAGGTTTTTACTAAGCAGTTGCTAGAGCGCCAAATCAATGAAATGGTGCAGTTATTGGAAGCCAAAGAATCTGGTGTACGGATTGACGACGCTACGCTTGAGGCATCCATTAAAAACTATGCTGATGGCTCGAACGTTTCCATGAGTGATTTCCGCGAACTCATTGAACGTGACGGCTTAAAATGGAGCAAGTTTCGTGAGGACGTGCGCAATGACTTAATGGTCATGCGGATTCGTGAGCGCGAAGTAGACGCCAATATCAACGTCACCGATGCCGAGGTTGATACCCAATTAGCCCTTGAATCCAAGGAAGCAAATTCTGATAAGGAATTTCGTTTAGCGCATATTTTAGTGGTCGTGCCTGAGCAAGCAACTAGCGAGCAAATCGAGGTGAAACGGAAAAAAGCTTTACAGGCTTTGTCTGAATTGCGCCGTGGTGCTGAGTTCGCACAAATTTCGGCACAGTATTCAGATGCGCCGGATGCCTTGCAAGGTGGCAATTTGGGCTGGCGTCCAGCGGGTCGGCTACCGGCGATTTTCTTAGAATCGCTCAATGCCCTCAAACAAGGCGAAATCACCGATATTTTGCGCAGCCCAAATGGTTTCCATATTGTTAAGCTACTCGATAAACGCGGTGTTTCTGCCGCGCCGACGATAACGCAAACCAACACGCGGCACATCCTCATTCGCAATAAAGATGGCTTAACTGATGATGAAGCAAAGAGCCGTTTAAGCCGCCTGCGCGAGCGTATCGCCACTGGAGCCGATTTTGCTGAACTGGCAAAAGTGCATTCTGACGATGCCAGCGCGACCAAAGGTGGTGATTTAGGCTGGTTAGCACCGGGAGCCGCCGTGCCTGAATTTGAACGCGTCATGACGCAATTACGCGACAATGAAGTAAGCCAACCTATTCAGACCCCCTTTGGCTGGCATTTGGTGCAAGTGCTTGGTCGCCGTACCGAAGGTGTTAGCAATGACCGCAAGCGCGAAACCGCACGCGGCGTGATCCGTCAACGCAAAGGCGACGAAGCCTATCAAGACTGGGTTCGTCAAATTCGTGATCGCGCCTTTGTAGAATATCGTTTGGATGAAAAATAAACGAGAAATAACCGTAAGGTGTTCCCCAAACCAACCATTGCCATCACCTGCGGAGAGCCCGCAGGGATTGGTCCCGATTTATGTGTACTGCTGGCGGCAAAACTAAATACTGAGCCCCGCGCACAATTTACTTTCATCGGCAACGTTGACGCCCTGAAAGCTCGCGCCGTGCTTCGTGGTGTGACGTGGGAGACTGTCAGTCAATCGGCGAATATTAAACTAGTTAATCTGTTAACCGCCACCCCCGTAGTGGTTGGCAAGCTTGATGCACGCAATGGTGCGCATGTACTTGCCACGCTCGATTCTGCGATTGCAGGTTGTCAATCAGGCCAATACGCTGCGATGGTCACCGCGCCACTTAACAAAGCCGTCATCAATGACTATATTGGCAAGCAGGGCACCTATTTTTCTGGTCACACAGAATACCTAGCCGAAAAAACCAATACCGCGAAAGTCGTCATGATGCTCACTGGCGATATTAGCCACGAAAATGGGATAGCACCATTGCGCGTAGCGCTGGCTACTACGCACTTGCCGCTAAAAGACGTTAGCGCGGCAATCACTATCCCCGCACTGACCCTGACCTTAGAAATTTTACATGCTGATTTACAGCAAAAATTTGGGTTAAAAAACCCAAAAATTATCGTTGCTGGCCTTAACCCACACGCTGGTGAAAACGGTTATTTAGGCCGAGAAGAAATCGAAATTATCACACCCGTCATTAGCGCATTAAGAGCGCGAGGCATGCAGTTAATTGGCCCACTTCCAGCCGATACACTGTTCAACCCGAATGTGCTCAAGGGTACAGATGCGGTACTGGCGATGTATCACGACCAAGGCTTGCCAGTGCTCAAATATGCCACTTTTGGGCGCGGCATCAATGTGACCCTAGGCCTGCCAATCATTCGCACTTCACCCGATCACGGTACTGCCATTGATTTAGCGGGAACCGGCGACATTGATTGTGGCAGCATGTGGGCGGCCGTTGACTGCGCCATAAACTTAGCCGCTTCAAACACGCGACCCTCAACTCACGACCTGAACTCGCGACCCTGTTGAGATGAACCCAAAACCAAAAAAATACTTCGGCCAACACTTCTTAATAGATACGCATATTGTCGCGCGTATCGTTCAAGCCATCGCGCCAAAAGCTGGTGAAGTCATTGTTGAAATTGGTCCGGGGCCGGGCGCACTGACCGCACCTCTGTTACTCAAACATGCACACTTGCATGTGGTGGAAATTGATCGTGATTTAGCTGCGGCGCTAGTACGTCGCTATCCGCCGGAACAGCTTACCGTGCACGAAACGGATGTGCTGGAATTTGATTTTAGTCAGATCAATGCTGGCGCTAAATTTCGTGCGGTAGGCAATCTGCCCTACAATATTTCCACCCCTTTTTTGTTCCACTTAGCGAGTTTTTCTACACAATTGACCGATGCTATTTTCATGCTGCAAAAGGAAGTAGTAGATCGAATGGTGGCAGGGCCGGATGATGATGCCTACGGTAGATTATCGGTAATGTTGCAATATCAATTTTCACTAGAAGCGTTATTTGACGTTCCTCCTGACGCGTTCAGCCCGCCGCCAAAGGTGATGTCGGCCATCGTGCGCTTGCAGCCCTTGGGAACCGATCGCCCTCGGGCAAAAAGCGATAGTCATTTCGCGCAAGTCGTTGCCACCGCCTTCGGACAACGCCGCAAAATGTTGCGCAATACCCTAAAGGGCATCATTAGCGAAGCCGGACTTGAAGCGCTAGGCATAGCGCCAACGGCACGGGCAGAAACATTGTCGGTGGCCGAGTTTATTGCCATTGCCGATGCCACTAGTAAATAACAAATATAATTACCTTCGTATTGCTGTGCTTACCACCTGAATATCACCGCCTACATCTGTTTAAACAAATGCGAAAACGGCCGGCTTACCGTTAATTGCTCCTTGCGACCCTTTACCTTCACGTGGGCTTGACCTCTAAAGTCGCGCACTACAGCGTCGATGGCTGCAGCATTCACAATAATGGAGCGATGAATTTGCCAGTATTTATCAGTATCTAGGCCGCTGAGCAGTTCTTTAATTGGCGTTTTGATGAGCGCGTCAAATTCCTTTGTCGCCACCAAAGTATATTTTTCATCCGATTGAAAAAACAGTACCTCTTCAATCGGGATTAAGCGCAAATTTTGGCCAATATTGGCTTTAATCCAACGTAGTTTTTCGGCACCAGGATTTAAGCTGGCAGCAAGGCTTGCTAGCATCGCAGCGAGGTCTTGGGGCGGCGCTATCGATTTAGTTTGTGCTTCACTCTCATCGTCCGCGCTATTCAAACCATCCAAGCGTGCGCGCAAACGCTCGACGGTGGCTGTTAAACGTTCTTCTGTATAGGGCTTAAGTACATAATCAATCGCACCCGCTTCAAAAGCCTGTACTGCATATTGATCAAACGCCGTAACGAACACCACATGCGTATGCAAATCGCGATTTGCTGCAAGGCTTTGCGCTACCTCAACCCCCGTCATTTCCGGCATTTGAATATCTAAAAATGCAATGGTCGGGCTATGCGTGGTGATAGCTTCTAACGCCGCCTCGCCATCGCCTACAGCAGCTAATTGTTCTAGCTCTGGCCATAGTTTCTTAAGCTTCACGCTTAATTGCTGACGCAAAATGGATTCGTCTTCAGCGATGATGCAGGTAATAGTCATAAGGGTTTAACCTAGAAAAATTAGAGATTAGTATCTTTGGGTACAGCGTCAGCCGTCACAGATTTAGTTTTGCCACGCTTTATTATCCAATAAATTACGACGCAAACCACAGCCAGAGGAATTAGCGGTGTAAGCGCTGAAAATACGGTGGTAAGCAATAAAAATATCAGCGTTAAAAAACCAAACACTCCCGTGCCGTAAAGTATGACCATCAGCAACGCTAGCGCCAACGCACAAACAATAAATACCGCAACACCAGCTACTGCAGCTAATGCCATTCCTTCAAAGCCAGTCAAACGCACATCAAACATATCAATGGATGTCGCGCCTGCACCCACGGCAATTACAAAGGCAACGGTACATATTGCCAATAGCGCGAGCAATACAACAAACGTAGCACGAAGAAAGCGCGCCCAAGCCCCATGCGCCTTACTGGCAATGCGCCAAGTTTTGCGCCACATACCGCGCCAACCAGGTTGCGGCTCATCGGCAATTTTAGGCTGCGGGATAATTGCAGGCGGCGTTTCAAGAAGCCCTAGTTTAGGGGTCTTCAAGGAACTATTGAAACTAGAGCCGAGTGCCGACTTAGCCACCAAAGCGTTCTCCGGAATAACGATTCGCGAGATCACGCCTTTAGGCGGATTAGACTCTAACTGTAGATATGCACCGGCACCGAATAGACCTACAAGACGCTCACGAATATTAGACAGCCCGACACCACCGCCAACGGCTGGGCCTTTATTGGTTAAGCCACGACCCGTATCCACTACATCCATTTGTAATGCGCCATCGGCCTGACGGCTTACCGAAATCGTAATACTGCCGCCTTCGCGTTGCGGTTCTAGCCCATGCTTAATCGCATTTTCAACCAATGACGGCAGCATCAACGGGGGAAACGGCAGACTCAACAATTCTGCAGGTGCCTCAATCGCAAAGCTTAATCGCTCACCCATACGCATTTTTAAAATATTCAGGTAGGCGCGTGCTAACTCTATTTCTTGGCCAACTGTTGAGCTATTTTCGCGCATTTTTGGTAAGGCCGCACGCAAATATTCGATTAAGTGCCCCACCATTTTATTGGCAGCTTCGGGATCAATTTCAGTCAGTGCCTGTACATTCGCCAAGGTATTGTACAAAAAATGTGGTTCTACCTGAGCTTGCAAAGCCTGTAGTTTCGCTTCGCTCAATTGCCGTATGGCGGTCTGATAACGAGCTTCTTCCTTACTTTGCTCGGCCACAATTTGTGAGGCTCTGGCGCGACCAATATAAATTTTAGCAATCGACAATACGATAAGCAACGGAATCATAAACAAAATAATTACACTGGCCACAAGTATCTTTAGCCCGGCTTGACGAATCTCTGCACGAATCGTATTTTTCGCCTCCTCATCCAAATCAAGATTGGTTAACCTTTGAGCAAATTCAGAAGGCTGATTTAAATCAGCAATAACGGGAAATTCAGCGTTAACCGAATTGGGCTCTGCGTCTTTGTCATCGCCAAAATTATAGGTAATGCCAATTTGTTTTTTCTTAACCGTGGCCGCAGGTGTAGATGGCGTTGTCGGACGCGTCTCAGTGGTTGGCTTTGTTGCGGTTGTGGGCGTTGTTGCGGTTGTGGTTGTGGGAGTAGTGACGGTCGTCGATGCCTGTGGTATTGGATTTTCCAGTACGTTTTTACGCACATCGCGAGCAGCGTCTTTTACCTTATTAATGCTTTCCTTCAATGGCCCCATCAGTTCTTTGGCAACTTGCGACGGCGCACCGGCTTCACGTAGCGCCTGCTCCAATTCCTGTTGGTTTTTCTTTAAATCAGCCTGCGCCGTATCAAGACGCTCCAAGGCATCTTTATTAGCTTCACCCACAGGATCTGGTGTTTGTTCGCGCCACCGCGCAATAGAATCAGCTACTTTTTTAAGTTCTGCAGCCTGTTCTTCATCTTTTGAATTATCACTCCACGTGCGAAACGCGGTTTCTAAAATTTCTTTTCCGCTATTATCAACCTCGTGCTGTATCGCTATGCGTTCGGCAGCGGTACGTCCAAGTTTGGGCAAATTAAACACGCCCCACGGCGTGGCAAAGGCCACGAGTGATAAAAATATCAAAAAAGCACCGCCCAGCAGTGCCCACCACGGCGTGCGATATAAAAAATTTCCAAATGATTTAAACATAATGCAATTCCTAAAAAGGCATAGCTCTCAATGCCTTCACAATACCTGTTCCCGGCCAATTTACCATCGCAAAGTCGCGATCTACAGATTTACGGCTCTAGAATGCAGAATTTCATGCTATTCATACACGAATATAGGCAGAGTAATACTGTGGCTATTTGGATTTCATATACCATCCAAGCCGACTTATTTATCCATCCTTGTTTCCTGACATATTTGCTTACATACTCACCACCTCATATTGTAATGATAGCGGCATTATTCATCTTTAATTCATGCAATTTAATAGATACTTAATGCATCGACTTAAACACTCCTACGCAATCAAGTACAACCGTCACGCGTTTCCAGCTTTATAGCGAACCAGCCCACTCTCAGCGAATCTATCAAAATGCTCCCGTATAAATATCTAATCATTACCTTGACAGCGCTATTACCGTCTTCACTGATGGCGCAATCAACACCCCCCCCAGCAGAAACAGAAGTTGAAGCCAAAACCGACACGCCAACACCGCCTAAGCCGACAAACCCTGCAACACCCAAAAAAGACTCAACACAAAGCGTAGATAAAGTAGAAGTCAAAGGCCAACGCTTTACCAACGATGACCGGCGCAACTCAAGTGCCGCAAAAATTATCATCACCCGCGAGGAAATTGAGCAATACGGTGACAGTAATTTAGGTGATGTCATGCGCCGCCTGCCGGGTGTAACCCAAGGTGGCCGCCCCGGACGTGGCGGCCTAGTGCGTATGCGCGGCATGGGTGGCGGCGCGACGCAATTTTTACTTAACGGTGAGCGCGTACCACCAGGTTTTTCAATGGAACAAATAACACCAGAACAAGTAGAACGCATCGAAATTTTGCGCGCACCCACTGCCGAAACCGGCACCCGTGCCGTTGCTGGTACGATCAACGTCATTTTGCGCGAACCATTACGCATTCGCAATAACGATATTCGTGCCGCCGTAACCGACGAACGCGGCAAATATTCGCCTAATTTAGCATGGACCTACAACGATACTTTTAGCGCTACAGGTACCTATAACTTTACTGTTTCACTCAATGGCACCGATCAGTTAAATAGCGCTAACACCACAACCACCTACGTTAACACCAGCACCAATGCAATTGAGCTCGCACGCACCAGCACGAATGACAGTGCTAATGACGGTAAAAGCTTATTCGCCAATGGCCGATTTCAGTGGCGTTTGGGTGCTGGGGAGCAGTTTAGCATCGCCCCATTTGTGGTTCGCAATAAATCATCAACAACAGGCCGCTCCACCCTCAATCAAAGCTTCGGCGAGCCACCCGCGCCATACGCCACAGGCGCTTCAACATCAAACAACGATATATCTGTTTTTCGCGTCATGACTATGTTGAACAAAACCCTTGATGATTCCACACGGCTTGAGCTTCGCGGCAGCGCGGGGCGGCTCAGCACTGAATCATCCGCAAACATCGACGAATTTAGCACAAGCGGCGTGAAAGTACTCAATCAAAATTCAAGCAGTAACGCCAAAGATGTTTCATGGAATATGGTTGGAAAATTAACCCATAGTTTAGGTAAAGATTCCGAGCACAAATTAGTGGCCGGCATTGAATTTGAAAACGTCAAACGCAACGATCAATCCAGCACGTTTCTAAACAATAAATTACAGTTGGTGGATTTTGGTAGTGAACTCAATGTCACCACCAAGCGTACTGCCATTTATGTGCAAAACGAATGGGACCCCAATCCACAACTATCCGCGTACGCTGGCGCCCGTTGGGAAGGTATTGAAACCCGTAGCGAAAGCAATGGAACCGCTAACCCTGCGGTGCGCAACCAAAGCCGCGTTTTTAATCCCTTGGCACAAGTAGTCTGGCGTTTTGACGCTCCCAAGCGCGATCAAATTCGCCTCGGTCTTACCCAAAGTTACCGCACACCGACTACGCAGCAATTAGTCGCACGCCCAAGTTTAAACACCCTCTATCCGGTGCCCGGTGCCAATACCAGCGTGAGCGTCGACCGTGGCGGCAACCCTAATTTAAAGCCGGAAATTGCCAACGGCATCGATCTAGCTTACGAAAATTATTTAAAGGCGGGTGGCGTGGTGTCAATCAATTTATTCACTCGCCAGATTCGCGACCTTATCCGCACCAATATTGCCTTGGAGAACGTTAGCTATGCCACCGCGCAACGCTATGTAGCGCGGCCGCAAAACATCGGTAACGCCGTTACCAGCGGCGTAGAGTTCGACGCAAAGTTTCAGTTAACCGAAATACTAGATGGCGCACCAGCTATAAATTTGCGCGTAAATGCCAGCTTATTTAACTCAAAAGTAGATGGCCTAGACGGCCCCAATAATCGGCTTGAGGGCCAGCCCAAGGCAACCGCAAATTTAGGCGGTGATTATAAGTTTAAAGGCACACCATTTAGCATGGGCGGCAATTTAGGCTTCACTCCTGCATTTGAAACCCGCATTGACGATAATCAATATCAAAGCGCTGGTGTGAAGCGGGTGTTTGATGCTTATGCGCTGTGGAATATCGACAGCGCATCAAGACTACGCTTAACCTTCTCTAATATTGCGCCACGCGAAAGCACCAGCTCAAACAGCATTTTGCAGGGCTTGCAATTGCAAAGCACCAACACCATCACCCGAACTGATTTAAATGTAGCGCTGCGCTTTGAGATGAAACTATAAGGAGCATTGCAATGTTTAAAAAGCTTGGATCATATCTCGACCGCACGCGATATTACGCCAGTCGGCTGACGTTCCAAATACGGGTGTCTTCAGGAATTTAAAACCTAATATATCTCATACCAAGCGCCACGCCCACTGCCCTGTGCCTTCAGTTGCTTTTGCGCTACCAAGGCACGTAAATGCTGCTTTATGGTGTTGCGATTCGCACCTGTCAGTCGAACAACATCAGTCATTGTAATGCGCCCTTGTTCGCGGGCAAACTCAACGATTTGTAGCGCTAAAGCGGGCATAGGTGCTAGCACCAACTTTTCGCGCTCCACTTTTATTTGCAGGCGCTGCATTTGCTGTGCTACAGCACGCAAAAAAAACACCAACCACGGTTGCCAATTAGGCGTAGCTGATCTTATGGTACCTTGCGTTTGACGCAGCGCTAAATAATAGCCTTCCTTATTTTGCTCGATCACACTTTCTAGGGAGCTGTAAGGCACATAAGCATAGCCTGCTTGCAACAACAACAATGTAGTGAGCACGCGGCTCAATCGCCCGTTGCCATCTTGAAAGGGATGAATTTCTAAAAACACGACCGCCCACACCCCAATGCGCAATAAGGGGTGTAAATTTTTAGTAAGTGATTGTTCATGTGTCCAAGTAACTAATTCAGCCATCAATCGTGGTGTATCAAAGGGGCTGGCGGTTTCGAATATTACGCCAAGCTGCTGACCGTTTTCATCGAAAGCGGCAACACTGTTAGACGTTGTTTTGTATTGACCCCGATGCCACGCGTCTTTTTCGCTATGGATCAATAAATCGCGATGCAATTGCTTGATGTGATTTTCGGTAAGCTTAATATCCGGCCATGCGTCAAAAATAAATTGCATAACGGCTGCATAACCCGCAACATCTTGCTCATCACGTGTTGAGAATTTTTGCGTTTGCAAATTTGCAAGTAACTGCGCCACTTCAGAGTCAGTGAGCTTGCTGCCCTCAATACGGGTAGAGGAGCCAATACTTTCAACGGTAGCCACCCGCTTTAAGGCCGCCAAGCGCTCGGGTGCCAAATTACCGAGCGCACGCCAAGCACCCTTAAACTCATCGATGCTGGAGATTAGCCCAAGTATTTCTGATGTGATTTGGATTGAGTGTATATTAATCATACCCAATAATACACCCAATTACACCCAATTACACCCAATTACACCCATTCACACCCATTCACACCCATTTACACCCATTTACACCCATTTAAACGCGTTAAGACTAAGCTAAAACCTTGGATTCGACTTATTTAACGATCTTGCCCGCGATCAACTTCGCCGCATCAATCAAGGCCAAATTCTCGTTTACCTGTGCGCGGCGCTGCTGATATTCCACCACGCCTTCTTTCAAGCCGCGATCACCTACAGTGATGCGGTGCGGCACACCGATTAGTTCCCACTCGGCAAACATCACACCGGGGCGCTCGCCGCGATCATCCAAAATTACGTCCACGCCAAGCGCTACTAAATCAGCATGCAATTTGTGGGCGGCAAGCTTTACGGCTTCGGATTTATCGTAGCCCAATGCACAGATTACTACTTCAAACGGTGCCATCGCGTCAGGCCAGATAATACCTTTGTCATCGTAATTTTGCTCAATCGCAGCGCCTAACAATCGCGTTACGCCGATGCCATAGCAACCCATTTGCATCGGTGCAGGTTTACCGGTTTCATCTAAAAACGTGGCCTTCATCGGCTCAGAATAAACGGTACCTAAAAAGAAAATATGACCTACCTCAATGCCACGCTGAATCTCAATTGACCCTGCACCATCAGGTGAGGGATCACCGCTTACGATATTACGCAAATCAGCGATTACCTCAGGCTCGGGTAGATCACGCCCCCAATTTAGATTGGTGTAGTGATAGTCCACTTCGTTGGCGCCGGATATAAAATTGCTCATAGCCGCCACCGTGCGATCAACCACTAAACGCACGGGTTTAACAAGCCCAATAGGTCCTAAATAACCGGGTTTACAGCCAAAATGCTCGATAATTTCTGCCTCAGTGGCGAACCTAAATGCCTTATTTAAACCTTGGACTTTGCTGGCTTTAATTTCATTTAATTCATGGTCACCACGCACTAATAGTAACCACACTTCGCTAGATTGAATTGTGCCATGCTCATCCACCTTATCAGTGGCAAGCACGATTGATTTCACGGTTTGCGTCAATGGCAAACCTAATAGCGCAGCTACGTCTTCGCACTTTGATGCATTTGGTGTTGCGGTTTTTTGCATCAACCCGTTAGCGGCCGCACGTGCGCCCAATGGCAGACATTCGGCCAACTCAATATTGGCGGCGTATTGCGATTGCGGGCAATAGGCAATAGCATCTTCACCGGTGTCGGCGATCACTTGAAATTCATGCGAGCGCGAGCCGCCAATGGCTCCGGTGTCGGCATTTACCGCCCTAAACGTGAGCCCCAAACGCTGAAAAATTTTAGTGTAAGCGGCATACATATTATCGTAACTTTTGGCCGCATCAGCTTCGGTGCGGTCGAAGGAATAGGCATCCTTCATTGTAAATTCGCGACCACGCATTACCCCAAAACGCGGACGACGCTCATCGCGAAACTTGGTCTGAATGTGATAAAAATTGACAGGTAATTGGCGGTAACTACGAATTTCACTACGCGCGATATCGGTAATCGCTTCTTCAGAAGTGGGTTGCACAATAAAGTCACGATCATGACGATCTTTAATGCGCATCAGTTCTGCGCCATATTTTTGCCAACGGCCAGTCTCCATCCACAATTCTGCCGGTTGCACCACCGGCATAAGTAGCTCAATAGCACCAGCGGCATTCATTTCTTCACGAATAATGTTCTCTACTTTACGAATACTGCGCAACCCCATCGGCAGATAGTTATAGATGCCGGAGGCTAATTTTCGGATCATTCCGGCACGCAGCATCAGTTTTTGGGATGCCACATCCGCGTCTGCAGGGGCTTCTTTTTGGGTAGAGATAAAGAATCGGGTAGCGAGCATAATTTGTTTGGATTCAGGTAGTTAAGTTGGATATCACAAGTATTTTACACGGTTGAGCGCGAAAGCCCTACCACTGGGAAACAAATTGTGAAAGAATAGAGATTACTAAATTTTGAGCTGGGGTAAACCATGGTCGACAAAGATGGTTACCGCCCAAACGTCGCAATCGTTCTTTGTAACGCAAAGAACGAGGTGTTTTGGGGTAAACGAATCAGAGAACACTCTTGGCAGTTTCCCCAAGGTGGCATTAAACTTGGCGAATCACCAGAGGACGCAATGTTCCGCGAGCTGGAAGAAGAAACCGGCCTGCGGCGCGAACACGTCAAAATTTTGGGCCGTACTAAGGGTTGGCTGCATTACAACGTACCTGCTCATTGGGTGAAGCGCGAATGGCGCGGCACCTATCGCGGGCAAAAACAAATCTGGTATTTGCTACGCCTAACTGGCCGCGATCACGACGTCCGCCTACGCGCCAGCTCGCACCCAGAGTTTGATGCATGGCGCTGGCACGATTACTGGGTGCCCCTCGATAGCGTCATTGAATTCAAACGCACCGTATACAAACAAGCGCTACAGCAACTCGTGCGTTTTTTAGAGCCAGAAAATGGCTATCACACCCACGACGGCCATCACGGTGCGCAGCATAGCGGTGTGCGGCCAAAAATAACGGATGTTGTGGTAGCGCGCGCTGACGTAGCTGAACTCGCGGATGTATCTGCTGTGGCTACGTCAGGCATGCTGGGTGCGGTGTTGAATGCAGCGGCACAAACAGCGGTACATGCGCCGGCGAGTGGCACGATGGCAGAACCGTCATCGAATGGATAAGGCGGGTAGATTTTAGATCAAAGTGAGCAATTGGAGATGTTACGCTTACAATCATTTTAATTGACGCCAATGAAACCTCGCCAGCACCACGGCTAATACGTTGACAAGCAAATACGCGCATCGATAGTTTAACAATTAAACAGGTAACACCTAAGTTTGAATGCTCGACTGCTTGTTGCCCTTGCTGTTTTAATACCGCCTCCAACACGCATCAATACCCGTGTAATTTACCGCAAACACAAGGCCAAAATTGGATCAATTCTTTAGAGTTAGCTCGAAGCTAAAACAAATTATTGGCAGAGATTTAATTACCAATGATCTTGTCGCAATATTCGAGCTGGTAAAAAACTCTTTCGACGCTCATGCGACACGAGTGGATATTTTCTTTGAAACAGATCACCTCAAGATTGTAGACAACGGCAAAGGGATGACGAAAGCCGAACTACTAGAAAAATGGCTTTTCGTTGCCTACTCAGCTAAGAGTGACCGCACCGAAGACGATTCGCTTTCAAAAGACTACCGTAGCAAGCTTCGCAATAATCGTATAGCGGCGGGGAACAAGGGTGTGGGAAGATTCTCATGCGATAGGTTGGGAAGCCAATTGGAGCTTAGCACACGAAGCGAGCGTGCAACCTCCGCGCGCGCAGAAGTTTTAAACATCGACTGGGATAAATTTGAGGCAGACGCTAAAACGGAATTTATACAAATTCCGCTTCAACTCACGCACCAGCCGACGTTAGCAATTCCATCCATTTTACCGCCTTCGACATGTGGCACGATTGTAGTAATACGACAACTACGCGAGGTGTGGGATCGCGAAAAACTACTAAGGCTAAAGGCACAGCTAGCGCGATTAATCAGCCCGTTCGACAACCAACAAGATCAATTTTCAATCTTTTTTCACGCTAAAACTGAGTCCGCTGCAGATGCAAAAGTACGGCAGGAGATTCATACAGAACCTGATCTCGATAAGAAGGTTGCGTTAGCTCTTACCTGCATCAACGGTCAGATTGAAAATCCAATTTTTACCGCACTGTTTAGCAAGACCACCTCGATAAGTATCAAGATTCAAGATCAAAAAATAATATCTAAGCTGACTGACCGAGGAGAAATGATATATGAAATTCAAGAAACGCATCCTTTCGCGTCGCTTAATAATGCTGACTTTAAATGCGAGTTATTTTATCTAAATCAAGCAGCAAAATTAACCTTTGCTCGACGCATGGGCATCGACTCAGTGAATTTTGGCTCTGTACTTCTGTTTCGAAATGGCTTTCGCGTTTTTCCAATTGGGGAAGTGGGCGACGATACTTTTGGCATTGACAGGCGAAAGACGCAAGGATACAACCGATATTTAGGCACTCGCGACGTCATTGGACACATCAGTGTTAGGGGAAAGGAATCCGAGTTTCGAGAGGCTTCGAGTCGTGACCAAGGCCTGATTAAAACGAAGGCATATGAAGAGTTGGTAAAGTGCTTTCAAACACTTTGTTTTAGAAGGTTGGAACAATACGTCGTTGACGTAACCTGGCTCGATCCTTTGGATAAAACTAGAGACTCGATCAAGAGCCTACTTCAAAAAGGTATTACAAAAAATAGTGCCATCAAATTAATTAGTAATTTGGTTAAAAACGAGCACGTAGAAATTCTGAGCTACAGCAAAAATCTGGTTCAAATTCTCGATCGAAAAATGGATGGGTTTGAGGACTCCCTAAAACGCCTTGAGATAATAGCTTTAAAGTCTAAGAACATTGATCTAATCGCTGAGATTCGTACGGCCGAAAAACGTTTTCTTGCGCTTAAGAACGTCGCCACCGAAGCCGAGCAAATTGCTAAGGAACATGAGAAGGCGAGAAAAAATGCGGAGCTCGAAGCTGCAAACGCCACTAAAACTGCACAGCATCAATCAGCGAGAGCTGCTGAGGCTGAAGTAGCATTCAAGGAAGAAACTAAACGCAGCCTTTTTCTGGAGGCTCATATTCCCCAAGATTCCGGAGCCTTTCTTGACTGGTTTCATCAAATCGACATCATTGCTTCCGATACCGTCAGCGGACTAAACCAAATTTTCAAATTGCTAATGGCAGACAAACCCAGCGATAAGGAGCTTCTAAAAGATATTGTGGAAGACGTACTGGTTAAAAATCAAAAGATATTGCAGGTTTCTCGATTTGTTACTAAAGCGGATTTTCGGACTGCATCCGAGGCGGTGACTGAAGATATCGTTGCTTACTTTACTGACTACGTTGAAAAATTTGCGACCCTACACCAACTTCGTGCTGGTCAAGCGCTTAGAAAAATTTCCGTCGATCCGGGTGACTTGGAATTTATCTGTAAATTCAGCCCAATGGAGATTGGTATGGTGATCGACAATCTCATCAGTAACTCAAGGAAACATGGTGCGCGACATTTGACGTTCGCCTTCAAAAAAATCGATGCGAAATCCATTCGTATCGAAGTAGTCGACGATGGTACCGGGCTGAAGTCTGAGATGAAAGATACCAGCCGGATATTTGAACGTGGCTATACTACTACTACTGGCGCAGGACTTGGGCTATCACTAGTCAACCGAATTATTGTTGATCAAATGAATGGGGATATACAAATTGACTCTAGCCATAAACTCGGATTTAAACTTCTTATAGGCTTGCCAAAATGAATTTAAACTATGAGATCGCATGGGTTGATGACCAACCTGAAAATTTAACGAACATAGCGCGGGTGATCGAAGATGGCATAAAGGCGATAGGTTTCCGTCCTCGAATCAAAAAATACAAAACTGCTGCGCAAATCGCTGATTTACTCGCAAAAACAGAGAGCTTAAATAGTTTCGATATTTTTCTTGTCGACTGGAATTTACTTAAATCCCAAAAAGGCGACGAAATCATCACAAAAATTCGGGACGGTGGCTTGTTCACGGATATTGTTTTTTATAGTTCAAGCGGTATAAATGAGCTCCGCGAAGTAGTCCATCAGAAAAAACTTGAAGGCGTATTCTTAGCAGATCGCCGCGATGAGCTTGCTGACCGAATTTTAGCGATCATTCGATCCAACGTCAAAAAAGTAATGAGTGTTAGCAATATGCGCGGGATATCCGCTGCTTGTATTGCAGAAATTGATCATTTAATTTCATCCGCATTGCTGGCGCTTCATGACTCGCGAAGCAATGAGGAAAAAATACTTTTATCTACGATGCTAATCAAAAACCTTAAAGACAAAAAATCAACTCATGCTGATAAATTAACTACCAAACTAAATCAACTCAAAATATCGGATATTCTTAAGGACACACGCTATTGCGGAAGTGCAGACTTAAACAATAATCTTTCGATGTGGCACGAAAAATTTCCCTTTACCACGCCACCCCACGATAGCATCCTTGAACTCGTACAAGAGCTACGGCAGTTGTTAGAAATACGGAATAAATTAGCGCATGTCAGACTTGATGGAGAGACCCCGTTCATCGAACTTACGATTGAGAACAAACCAACAAGGCTAGAAATTACAAACGACTGGTCTCAGAAACTAAGAATACGGTTTATCGCCGCGATCGAAAAACTCGAAGGATTAGCACACTAAACTTCACGTTCGAGTTTTGTACACCACAGGGATATTAGCGCAGTAACTCTCCAATAGCACTGCTGGTCTCGAAGAAGCAAATTCCGTCATTAGTAAATGCAACAAACCTCCCAATGCCTTGGCAAGGAGCACTGGCACAGCATTACCTACTTGCGTATACTTTGGACAATCAGTAAGTCGTCGCTCACCGCCGGTAGTATAACTTCCATAAAACCTAAACCAATCAGGAAACGACTGAAGTCTTGCGTATTCTCTGACCGTTAGAATTCGGGGCTCCGAATAATGAATCAGATCATCAGGCAATGTGGTTAAGGTCGGGCTCGGTTTTCTCGGAGCAAGAACCGCTTGCCTAAGTTTCTTTCTGCCCGTATTCGCTCGTTGTTTACTAGTGAGGCTCTTTCCTGGCACACAGTGAGCCTGTAAATATTTAAATTTTTCAATGGTAGCAAGCTTATGTTTAGGCAATCTCGCATCAAAGTTTTGGAATACGCTGCCACCCATTAATTTTTGATACGCCGTTCTCGGCTTTCGGTGTTTTATTTCTAAAAAATTAGAAAATTCCGTGCATTGCGTAGTGCCACAAAAATCAATCTCAAGGTCAGAAATTGCCGCCTTCACTCCCACGGGTTTAGTTGGATCAAATCCAAGTTTTTGCAGATGCTCACTACGCGCGATATTCCAAAGCGCCGCGATATCAGGTTTATTCCCCAAGATCAAATCCTTCCTTACTGCAACGGTAATTAATCTGCGTCGAGTTTGGGGCACACCACAGTCAGCAGCGTCTACAATAAAAGTTACGGCAAAATACCCTACTTTTGACAGTTGACTCCTCAACCGATCTCCAAAATTAATTGTGCTGACCTTCTTTGATTTTGTGTGAACATGTTTTAATGGACTGTTCAAGCCCACCACATTTTCTACAAGCGCAAATTTGGGTTTAACCAACTCCACAGTAGCAACAAACTCAAACAGCATCCGATTGCGAGGGTCGCTCGCATCACGGCGCCCAGAGAAGGAAAATCCCTGACAAGGAGGACCACCGGCAACAACATCCACCTTGCCTCGCAAACCTTTGAGACGCTCGGAGTAGTTTTTATTTATGGCGCAAATATCATGGTTCTGTTGTGGTAACCAATCAGGCCAATCGAAAACTAAATCACCTGAGTTTGCGTTAGCGCATAAATTCTGCTTCAACGTCTCAAATGCATGAGGATGGCGCTCGATCGCAAACAAACCCTTCCCGCCTGCTTGCATCAGCCCAAGTGAAAGCCCACCGCAACCAGAAAAGAGATCGATAAATGTAAACATTGTTCAAATCCATAAATAAGCTAGATACAGTGCAGCGACCAAAGATGGTCGGAATATGCTTCATCAATTTCCACAGCAAGTTACAAGTTCAAAGGCATGCCACTACTCATCGAAGCATGCTTATACCAAGGCTCTAGCCTGCACTTAAAATAAACATTAGTACTTCAATTGCCATAGTTTTGAGTTTACAGCTTAACTAAATAAAGCACGCTATATACATCACTAAATCGCCTCACATGACTTTAACCACCTAATCAAACTAACGTTCTCATTCATCCAGCATTGTCCGTCATTGAGCATATTTACTCAGCGTTGATAATGAATCATCTTCAGAAATGATGCCCTAGAAACATACTATGCTAGACCATCACCGCCCGACAAACGCAAAGTTACTCGTCAACCACCACCGTTTTGCCCAACACCATTTCCGTACCCGCAAACAATGACGGCATACCACCTGTGTGCATAAACAGAACGTTTTCACCTTTCTTATACACACCTGCGCGTACTAACCCGATTAAACCAGCCATGATTTTTCCGGTATAGGTTTGGTCTAGGGGGATGCCTTCTAGGCGGGCAAGCATCTGCACGGCTTCGATCATGCGTTTATTGGGTAGAGAATATTTTGGACGCCAGTAACTGCCGTCGGTTTTAACTAACTCGCGAGGAAATTCACCGCGCAAGCCAAGCAATTTAGCGGTGGCTAGCGCTTCGCGGTAAACCAAGGGTTCTTGGTTTTCGGGGTCACGGCTCACACCTATGCCCATGACAGGGATATGGGCGTTGCAGCCATACAAACCCACGACCATGCCCGCATGGGTGCCGGACGAGCCAGAACCTACAACGATGTGATCTATCACCAGCGCTTGCTCGAACAACTGTGCCAACACTTCTTGCACGCAGGCCACATAACCGAGCGCACCGATAGCGTTAGAACCACCACCGGGGATAATGTAGCCGCGTCGGCCTTGGGCTGCCAAATCTGCGGCGACTTTTTGCATGGCGGCTAACATGTCGCTCCCCGCTGGCACCACTGTGATATCTTCAACGCCCATAAGACGAAACATAAAATGATTGCCATTAGCGTTATCGTCATAGCTGCCAGCGATGCGTTCTTCGATCACAAAGCGGCATTTAAGGCCTTCTTTAGCCGCCGCCGCCAAAGTGATGCGGCAATGGTTACTTTGCGGCGCACCACAGGTAATAAGCGTATCAGCACTTTGTGCTAAGGCATCTGCGACCAAAAATTCTAGCTTGCGGGTTTTATTACCACCGGGAAACAAGCCCAACATATCGTCGCGCTTAATATAAATATTGGGGCCATTTAGCTCGCGCGTGATATTAGGCAAAAACTCGATGGGCGTAGCAAACGGCGTATAGCGACGGCGGGGGAAGCGTGAGAGATCCATTTGCGATTTTCCTTATTCTTTAAGTAGATGAGCAACAAAAATAGCTAGGCTAAAACAACTATTGTACCGAGCGTAACGGTTGAACAACAAATACCTTAAATAACTATTTTTAAGCACTAAATTGGTGCGACATCATCATCGAAAAAATAAATTTGCACCAGTTTGATGCGCTATAAATCTACACTGTTTTACGGCTTTCCCTCGCTCAAAAATAGTTTTCCATTTGGTGATAGTTTCAGATACGATTTCTCGTTTAGTACATGTAGGTCAACATTTCTTGGAGGCAATATGGATCATGAACTATTGAAGGGCTTGGCTAAATTTAAGATATTGATTAAGCAAAAAACTGGTGAATCTATCGATATTACTAAGCTCATCAAAGATAGCGCCTACGCTACCGAAGTGTTTGCGCGCGGTAGCACTTTAGATTCCGAAGAAGCTGAAATGCTAATGATTGATTTGCAGGATCGCTTAGGGCGCTTTGCCCCGTCGGCTGGCGTTACCTACAGCGCACACATCAATGCGCCGGAAAAAGCGCCCAAAGCGATTATTGAAACAGTGCCAACACCAGAGCCGCTTCCTGAAGTTAAACCTGCGGCACCTGCTAAATATGTTTTGGGCGCACGCGGTTGATTACACACGCTGGTTGATGCTTGATACGACGATAAGCCGCTTAAATGTGATGTCACATATTTATTATGCTTGACGCATAAGCGCCATTATTTCGTCACTACCGCCGCTACCACCATGGAACCAAGCGTGTGGCATATGCGCGGTGCGGTGGGCACCCACGGCAATGCCGTTGGCGTCAATGCCGATAAAGCCCACATCAGCATCAAAATCAGTTACTAAATCATCAAGAACCGCATCTGTAGCAGCTTGCAAACTCATACCTTGCATAACATTATCGGCAATTTGCCGCGCGGCGAGGGCGCGAATCACAAATTCACCCGTACCTGTAGCAGAAATAGCGGCATGGGGTGTGGCATAAGTACCGCAGCCGGGCAGCGCTGTATCACCCACACGTCCGACTAGCTTCATCGTTACCCCACCGGTGCTAGTGCAAGCGCACAGCACACCATTATTATCTAATGCCACAGCGCCAATGGTGCCACCGGCGTAATCAGGATGTTGGCGAATAAATTCACGCATTTTTAAGTTATCACTGGTGTTGCCTGCGTCACTATTAAGCACTTGCTTTTTGCTCTGCCAATCAGTGTGGCGTGCTACGGTAATGGGATCATAATCAGCATGACCTAAGGCACGCGCAAAGCGCTGCGCACCGTCTCCTGAAAGCATGACGTGATCGGTCTTTTCCATCACTTGACGGGCAACTAAAATTGGGTTTTTAACCCGCTGCAGCGCACTAACTGCCCCTATTTGCGGTGGTTTTGGGCGGTTTTGCGCTCCTGCTGGCGTTGCTAGCATTACGCAAGCATCAAACTCCACAAAGCCATCATAATTAAGCACCCCCCCTGTGCCCGCATTAAAAATTGGGTTATCTTCAAGTGCAACTGCAGCAGCCACTGCAGCGTCTAGTGCGCTGCCACCCGCTTGCAAAATAGCGCGACCAATCGCCACAGCGTGGGTTGTCGCACTTATTGCATCTGCATCTGAGCCTGGCCGCCATGTGCCTGCGCCACCGTGCACAATTAAAGCAATAGTCATTGGTGATTCTCCGGACACAGGGCACGCTCGGTGAGCTCGATTAAAATATGAATCACCTTAATATGTAGTTCTTGCGTACGGTCAGCAAAAACGCCACCCGGTGTGCAAATATCCACATCCGCTAATGCACCAATAGGTGATCCTTCACGGCCTGTTAGGCTCAAGATGCGCATATTTAGTGCTTTTGCTGCCTCACACGCTTTAAGAATGTTTTTGCTGGTGCCCGAAGTAGAGATCGCTACCAACACATCACCCGCACGCCCCCAACCTTCCAGATAGCGCGAAAATACCGCATCGTAGCCAAAATCATTGGCTACACAACTCATATGACTAACGTCGCTAATCGACAGCGCACCAAAGGCCCGGCGATTTTTGCGCCAGCGCCCAGAAAGCTCCTCAGCAAAATGCATGGCATCACACATGGAGCCTCCGTTACCACAACTAAACACCCGATTGTCGCTACCAAAAGCACCGACTAAAAGCTGCGCACCTTTGCCTATAGCGGCGATCTTTTTTTCATCAGCGCACAGACGTGCCAAGGCATCTGCCGCCTCGCTCAAGGCGGCAGAAATAAATTGTTGCTGTTGCTTTGCGTTAGGTGCAGTCATAGGTGCAGTCATTTGCGTACCGAAGCTCCATAAATAATAAATCTTGTTCTACAAGCTCTATTTTACAGGCTCGGTAACACTAGAAACCATTCCTCAACAACGGCTCTAGCAACCTATATTTGGGAATGTGCACAGCAGACCAAACGCAAAATCTAAATAACTACCGGCGGCGCGATACGTAAAAAACGTTTCAGAATTGGATCTAGCTTGGCCAAATCAATCGGTTTTGTAATTACCGCTGATGCGCCAATAACCAGCGCACGATGTTCCATCGCTTGCATATCGGCTGACATGATTACGATAGACAAGTGCTCAAATCCAGGTTGCGCCCGAATTTCATGCATGGCTTCTATGCCGTTCATATGCGGCATATGAAAATCCATCAGCATTAAGTCTGGTTTACTGCGAAGGGCTTCAGCTAGTGCTTCAGCACCGTTTTTCACCAGCTTCGCTTCAATACCGCGCTTACGCAACATTGTGCCAATCATCATGCGGCTGACTTCATCATCTTCAGCGACGAGCACTAAATTATCGCCAAAATAGGTAGACTTATAAATCGCTGGCGTATCGACCAGCGGCGAGCTTACGCCAAAAGGTGCAGAGCCCCCAACTGGCGTTGAATAGCGATGTTGCGGTACGGGGCTAGTCGCTGCGAGAACCGGCAACGACAAAACAAATTGCGTACCCATTTCTACCGTACTTTGCACCACAATATCGCCGTCCAGCAGGTTAGCGAGGCTCTTGGCGGCGGACACGCCTAAGCCAGTTTGCAGCACGCGCACGCCGCCTCTGGCTGCCGTGCGTTCAACACTACTCTCTAAGCCAAAAAACACCGCATCAAGCTGACTTTGGGGGATCATATCGCCATCATCGCGCACGCTGATACGTAGCGTGTCAGTGCTCGCAACAGCACGATTAGATAGTCCGGCAAAGTGGGCAACGCTGATGCTCACAATGGAATCTGGTCGCGCAAATTTAATAGCATTTTCTAACAAGGCCAGTAAAATTTGCGCAAGCTTGGCGCGATCAACCTGAATGATTTCTGGTACGTTTGACGCGACATCAATAATGACGTTTAACTTCGCATCGCGGATTCGTTGCGCTAATATCGTAGCGCTTGCGATGTCATTTAGAAATGGTTGCAAAGCAAGCTGAGTTGGGTTGACCGACACCGAGCGATTATCCAACGCCGAAAGCGTAGAAAGATGTGTCACCACTTCTTCGAGTGCCATGCCACCATCCAAAATTTGCTTTATGTACTGTGTACGTTCATGCTGCGTAGCATTGATTGCTGCACCTGCACTAGATTGCACTGCTTCCTCTGTTTCATCGGCACGAAGTAATTGCGCAAAACCCATCACCACATTAAGCGGGGTACGAATTTCGCTAACAATATTAGCCAAAAACCGTGAACGGCTTTGCATGGCGCGATTAACGCTAGTACGTGCATGGCTAAGATCGCGCTGCGCCCGCGCCAACTCACCAATAGTGCTGCGTAAGCCGGCGATGTTGCGCCGCAGCTCAAGCTGCGCCATCACTTGGCGACTAAACGCTTCCAGCGCCTCACATTGCGAATCGCTCAAAGTGCGCGCCTGCGTATCAATCACACAAATTGTGCCCAAGGCATGACCTTCCGGCGTAACCAATGGCGCCCCCGCATAGAACCGCATATACGGGGCACCCTGCACAAACGGGCTAGCAGAAAAGCGATCATCAAGGCTCGCATCGCGTACTTGCATAATGCGCAGCGGATCAAAAATAGCATCCGCACAAAAGGCGTGTTGCCGAGGAATTTCGGTGCGATCAAAACCAATGTGCGATTTAAACCAAAGGCGGTTTTCATCAACGAAAGAAACCAGTGCAATCGGTGCCGCGCAAATATGACCCGCCAATGCCGCAAGATCGTCAAAAGCGATTTCTGAGGCAGTATCAAGAATCTCATAACGTTTAAGCGCAGCCACGCGACGCACGTCGTTAAACCGCTGACTACTACTCGCGTTATTTTTACTTTCACTACCGCTAAAAAGTTCTCCGCCAGCCATTACGACAAATCCTGTGTTGATGCAAAATCGTGGTGCACTCAAAAATAGAAGTGACACCAGAATTGCAATTGCCCAACTTCAAGTCTAGCAAGGTAGCTACACTTACTTGTGTGATATTTCGCACTCAACGCTGGCCGTCCATCTGCTCAAAATTACCGTCCAGCACGCCGTGCGCTGTAAGAATTACTCAAACAGCTTAGTTTTAAAATTGCATTAGATGAATCATTTGGCGACGTTCTTCAATGATGTCGTTTACGTTCATCCCATCGCGCTCAGGCTTTTGCTGAATTTGCCGAATTAACTATCTCACCCGTTTTTTGCGGCTTCGTGTGTAACATCACCACATTCCCTAATACCGACAAACCGACGCCAAAAAATGTCAGCCAACCAAACTGAAATTTCTCGAACAAAGCTGAAAAAATGAGCGCCACAATTGGCACCATCACCCCAATATAGGCGGAACGATCAGCACCAACACGACCCATTAGAGTAAGGTAGCAAGCAAACGTAATCAATGAACCAAACAGCGCCAAATACAGCATAGAAGCGGTATATTGCCAGCCCGTACCCCATGTTATCGGGCGGCCTAATACCAAGGCAATAATTAGCGCCCCTAAACCACCATAAAACATGCCCCATGCAATACCGGGAAATAGCGGCAATCCCAATTTTTGATTTTTTGTGGCTACTAGGCTGCCAGCAACCGAGCCGACAACCGACGCAACAGTAAAAAATAAACCCAAGGCTTGGTTTTTTGCCGCCTCACCGACCACGGCCGCCTCAGCATGATTACCCACGGTTGCGGCCATAATCTGCGGATAAAAAATACAGCAAATCCCCAAAATACCCAAGGTGGATGCGAACGCCGTGCTTGGTTTCATCGGCGCACCAAAAAATAAGCGCATGCCCACCATACTCATAAACGGCGAGGCTGAATATGCCACCGCCACCATCGCGGACGCTACATAGCGTTCCGCATGATAAACAAAAATATAGCTGATACAGAACATACTCATACCCAGCGCTATAAAATTGCCATGTTGACGCAAATTAAACCGCAACTGATGTCGCCGCACGGCACAAAACGCAAACATCACAGCGCTGGCAATTAAAAATCGATAGGCCACAGATAACTCAGGGGCAACTTCACCCAACTGAAACGTAATGGCAATCCAAGTGGAACCCCAAATCAAAACGCATACTGCAAAAAGCTGCAAATTACTCAAAATAAACTTTCAAATTGCATTAAATAAATTCTTGTAGATGCCTGAAATAAGGCATCTACAAGATGATTGCGACAGCTATTTATCTATCCCTAACTGCGTCAGCACAAACGAGTAGGTGTAAGCTAATTCTTTCAAATAATCATAGCGCCCAGAAGCACCGCCATGACCAGCATCCATATTGGTTTTAAGCAAAAGCGGATTGCTGTCGGTTTTTAAGGTGCGTAGCTTTGCCACATATTTGGCTGGTTCCCAATACATTACTTGGCTATCGTTTAGCGATGTTTCAACGAGCATTGCCGGATACGCCTTCGCGCTCAAATTATCATAGGGCGAATAGCTGCGCATGTATTTATACGCCGCTTCCTGTGTTGGGTTACCCCATTCTAAATACTCGCCCACGGTCAAAGGCAATGAGGCATCAAGCATGGTGTTCATCACATCAACAAAAGGCACTTGCGACACAACTGCTTTAAATAAATCGGGACGCATATTAGAAACTGCCCCCATTAATAAACCGCCAGCACTACCACCTTGAATAGCCAACATATTGGGTGCAGTATACTTTTGTGCAATTAAAAATTCAGCGGCATCGGTGAAATCGGTAAAGGTGTTTTTCTTCTTCATCATCTTACCGTCGTCATGCCATGCCTTACCCATTTCGCCACCACCGCGAATATGGGCAATCGCAAACACGACACCACGGTCAAGCAGCGCTAGGCGGCTTGAGCGAAATGAAATGGGTAGCGAATATCCATAAGAACCGTAGGCATACAACAATGTTGGCTGCGGTGTTCCGGTTTTACGCAACGCTTTTTTATAAACCAGCGATACCGGTACTAAAGTACCATCGGCCGCCTTTGCCATAATGCGCTCAGACTGATATTCCGTCGCTACATAATTACCCAATACCGGTGTTTGCTTTTTAAGCTCACGGGTGCGTTTGGCAATATCATAGTCAAATACGGACTGTGGTGTAACCATAGACTGATAGCCGAAGCGATAAGTGCTGGTATTAAATTCGGCATTTTGATTCGGCTCGGCATCATAAGCAGGTTCGGGGAAACTGATAGCGTGAGATTTTTTATCAGCCAAATTATGAATCGTTAAAGTGGGTAAGCCCTTATTTTTCTCGATAGCAACATAAAATTTTTCAAACATATCAACACCATCAAGTTTTACGTCTTTACGGTGCGCGATAAGTTCTTCCCATCGTTTAGGCTGTGCCTTACCAAGACCGGCGCGCACCAGACGGAAGTTGCGGCCACGGTCATTGGTGACGATATAAAAATATTTACCGTTGTGGTCAATATTATTTTTTATGTTTTCACGACGTGCCAAATAAGACTCAAACTTCCCCTCCGGCTTATTCGCATCCAGCAAATATTGCTCATTGGTTTCAGAACTTTCAGCCGTCAAAATTAAATAACCACGACTGCGCGTAGCTTCAATGCCGACGTTATAAAGCTCATCTTTTTCTTCAAACAATACGGTATCAGTCGCATCGCCTAACTTTTGCCGATGCAGTAAATTCGAGCGTTTCGTGGTCGCGTCTTCAGTCACAAAAAACAATGTGGCGTTGTCGTTCGCCCACACAAAACTGGTGACGCGCTCGGCTTTGTTATCCCAGTTTTTACCGGTCTCTAAATTCTTAACCTGCAGGGTATATTGGCGAAAGCCGGTAAAATCAACTGAATACGCTAACTGCTTGCCGTTAGGGCTAACGGTTAATCCACCAATGCCTAGAAATTTTTTGCCCTCAGCCAGCACGTTTAAATCCAGCATCACTTCTTCTGGCGCGGTCAAACTGCCTTTTTTACGGGCATAGATTGCGTATTGCTTACCCATCTCCGTGCGCGAATAATAATAGTATTCGCCTTTTTTATACGGTACGTTTTCATCTGTTTCCTTGATACGCGACAACATATCTTTATACAAGGTTTCGCGCAAAGCCGCATGCGGTGCCATAGCAGCGTCAGTGTGTGCGTTCTCAGCCGTTAGATAAGCAATGGTATCGGGGTTAGTTTTTTCGCGTAACCAATAATAATCGTCTACGCGTTTTTCGCCAAAATTATCGAAGGTTTTAGGAACTTTCTTTGCCACTGGTGCCATGGGAGCTACCTCTTTTACAGTAATGGGCAATACCGGTGAAAGTGCGAATGCGTACACACTTAAAAACAAACTTGCCAACGCAGTTACGACACCTATAGGTGTAATTTTCATTTTTTCCTCTACATAAAGTTCAAAAAATCAGAATTTAAAAATACGTGCGACATTATCCAAGATTTCGCACCTATAGTACCGAAACATTGCGCCCAACTCGCGCTATACTGTGCAAATATACAGTCTCGGATAATACTCCTTATGTTTACCATTGATCCAACTATTACTTATGAATCCAAAACCGCAATGTACGCCGATTTGCAACGTCAATTGCAAAGCCTGCTCACTGGTGAGCGTGATTTCATCGCCAATACCGCAAATTGCGCTGCACTCATTTACCAAATGGTGCCCGATTTAAATTGGGCTGGTTTCTATTTTTTGCGTGAACTTGAGGGGGGCAAGCAGGAATTGGTGTTGGGCCCATTCCAAGGCAAACCCGCTTGCGTACGCATACCGGTAGCGCCAGTCGCGCGCGGTGTCTGCGGCGCGGCGGCTTCGACACGCATCACGCAGCGGATTGAAGATGTGCATAGCTTCCCCGGTCATATTGCCTGCGATGGCGCATCCGCCTCAGAACTAGTGGTGACCTTGATAGTGAATGACAAAGTAATTGGTGTGCTTGATTTAGACAGCCCAAAATTAGCGCGCTTTGATGAACAAGATCAGGCCGGCTTTGAAGTGCTGGCAGAAATTTTACTCGCTGCATCTGATTGCTGAAAAAGCCCGAAATTAGGGTATTTACAGGCATATAAATATGGCGTTAAAAGCACTTTTGGTTGATTTTAACTCCTACTTTGCCTCCGTCGAGCAGCAAGTAAGACCAGAGTTGCGTGGCCGGCCCGTAGGCGTGGTGCCCATGTTGGCCGACAGCACCTGTTTGATTGCGGCTAGCTATGAAGCAAAAAAATTTGGCGTGAAAACCTTGACCAATGTGGGTGAAGCCAAAGCAGCCATTCCCGACATTATATTAGTCGTAGCACGCCACGAGTTATATGTGGAATATCACCATCGCGCTGTGGCCTTAGTAGATAAATATGCGCCAATACGCAAGGTACTTTCTATTGATGAAATGGTCTGCGACTTGCCACATGGCTTTGATTCTGAAGCCCGTGCCCGCGAGCTAGCCGCCACCATTAAGCGCGAAATGGCAGCGCAGGTGGGTGAATATTTAAAAGTATCGATTGGTATAGCACCCAATACTTTTCTTGCTAAGTTGGCTTCAAATATGCAAAAACCTGACGGCCTTGTAGTTCTCCACGAAACCGATGTGCCGGAAAAATTAAAGCACTTGCCGCTGCGCGCACTAAACGGTATCGGCGCGAATATGGAAATCCGACTGAATAAGTTTGGCATTCGTGACATCGAAACGCTATATAAGCAAACCGCGAGCCAATTACGCACCGTATGGGGCGGTATTGGTGGCGAGCAGTTTTACGCCAAACTCCGTGGTATTGAAGTGACCTTGCCCGAAAATGAGATGGCCTCTATCGGCCATTCGCATGTGTTGGCACCAGAATTACGCAATCCCCAAAGCGCGTTAGCAGTACTAAACCGTCTAACGCAAAAGGCTGCTATGCGCCTGCGCAAGGCGGATCGTGCCTGCGCACGCTTAAGTATCAAGGTAAAATTTTTAAACGCACCCACGTGGGAAATCGACACACGCATGATGCCCACTCAGGATACGCAAAACCTAATTCATACGCTATGCACCTTATGGGAAAAATTTCCTAAGCGAGCACGGCAAACGCCGCTACAAGTTGGTGTAACCTTAAGCCAACTGCAGGCGAAAGATGCACAAAGCTATGGCCTTTTTGAGCAAGAAGAACAAATGACAGAAAAAACCAAACTCAATAGCGCAATTGACTTGTTAACCATTCGCTTCGGGAAGAAAGCGGCCTACTTTGGCGGCGCACACGCGGCACTAGATCACGGCAAAGCGGCCATCGCGTTTAACCATATCCCAGATATTGAAACGGAAAACTGATGTTTAAAAATAATGTTGTTGTCATCACCGGCGCATCTACAGGCATTGGCGAAGAACTAGCCTATCAGCTTGCAACCCAAGGCGCACATTTGGTTTTATCAGCTCGACGCGTGGAAGAGTTGGAGCGCGTGGCTACTGCTGTTAGAGCGATTTACACCCAACACGGGCATGCAGCCGCAACCGTTATTTGTTTTGGTGCCGATGTGGCGATTGCCACGCATTGCAAAGCGCTGATCGACGAGGCTTTTGAGCACTTTGGCCGGATTGATACCCTAGTCAATAACGCGGGCATGAGCATGTGGGCACGCTTTGCCGATATTTCTGATATCACAATTTTAGAACGCATTATGCAGGTAAATTATATGGGTGCCGTGTACTGCTCCCACTATGCCTTACCTCATATCACAGCTGCGAAGGGCCGAATTGTGGGCATTGCCAGCCTTACCGGCCTAGTAGGTGTACCCACGCGTACCGGCTATGCTGCCAGCAAGCACGCGATGCGCGGCTTCTTTGATTCCCTACGCATTGAGTTAGCGGAATCCGGCGTTTCAGTCACTATGGTCTATCCGGGCTTTGTAGGAACAGGCATCCGCGAAAACGCCACGGGGGCCGACGGCAAAGCTGCTGCCATTGATCCAGTAGATCCCGCTGGAGTGATGACACCAGCCGAATGCGTGCGCTTAATTGTAGCGGCTATGGCGCTACGTAAACGCGAAGAAATCATGACCTTGAAAGGCAAGCTTGGTCAATGGCTAAAACTGATTGCGCCTAGCGTAATTGATAATATGGCACGCAAAGCTGTCGCCGGAAATGCGGCAAAAGTAAATGCCCAAGTCACCTTTAAAAAGCCCTAAATATGAGCCTCTTCAGCCAATTTACGTTCCCTTTAAGCGCAGCAACATGGCTGTCGTTTTTTATCGCCACCCTGTTTCTTTGCGTCTCACCAGGCCCAGGCGCACTCTCAAGCATGGCCGCAGGCTTGCGCTATGGTTTCGCGCGCGGCATGCTCAATTGTTTAGGCCTGCAGGCTGCCATTGTTGTAAATGTATTTATTACTTGGTTGGGCTTAGGCGCGTTGCTCATGGCGTCTACTTTTGCGTTTGATCTCATGAAATATGGCGGTGCCGCATATTTAATTTACTTGGGCATCCAAAAATTTAGAGAGACCGCAGTTGCAGTTGATGTAAGTGGGGGCAATGTACTGGATACGCGTGACTCCGCGTGGAAGATTTTTCGCCAAGGCTTTTGGGTCAATTTAACGAATCCCAAAGGTATGGTATTTTTGCTGGCGGTATTGCCACAATTTATCGACGTAAGCCGTCCAACAGCCCCACAATACGGGGTTCTCACCCTTACCATGGTAGCCGTAGACGTGATTGTAATGGCCTGTTATACCGGTTTCGCCGCTAAGGTATTGGCGGCATTAAATAAACCCAAACAAATTCAATGGACAAATCGCACCTTGGGCGGCTTGTTTATCGCGGCGGGATGTGCACTGATGTTATTTCGGAAAACAGAGCGAGCGTAATTACTCTCAATTATCGCTGTGTTTCAACCATCGCTTTAATCTTCACTGCTTTTTCAAAATGATCCAACTTATGTTCCGCAATCCACCAGGTTGCGGCCTCCATTAATAGTTGCGGATCATCATTCTTGTTAGCAAAAAATGCGTAAAACGATAGGCCAACCGTTTCACCTTTTTGCGCAATTTTAGCATTGCAGATTTCAATGATTTTTTGCTTTAACGCTTCACGCATTACATTTTAAATCCGAAAATCTAGCGGCTTTTTTCTGCACGATTCGCCGCTGCGCCACGAATCAAGGTGCCAACGCCTTCACTGGTGAGCACTTCTAATAGCAAGGCATGAGGAACGCGGCCATCAATGATGTGTGCGGTTTTTACGCCATTTTTAACCGCATCAAGGGCGCAATCGACCTTAGGCAACATACCGCCAGAGATCGTGCCATCGTCGATTAACTCGCGCACTTTCGCGGCATTCAAACCAGTCAAAATTTTGCCTTGTTTATCCAAAACACCGGCGGTATTGGTGAGCAAAATAAGTTTTTCTGCTTGCAAAGCAATGGCAATTTTGCCAGCAACAATATCGGCATTAATATTGTAAGCAATTCCCTTTTCATCCACACCCAATGGTGCAATCACGGGAATAAAATCCTCAGAATCGAGCAAATCAATAATTTGCGTGTCGATTTTTACCACTTCGCCCACAAGGCCGATATCGATTTTTTTACGTTTATCTTCCTTTGATGGAATCGTCATTTTGCGGGCATGGATAAAGTTTCCATCTTTACCCGTTAAACCTACCGCTTTACCACCGGCTTTGTTGATAAGCGTCACGATTTGCTGATTGACCAAACCGCCTAGCACCATTTCTACGACGTCTAGGGTTTCATCGTCAGTCACGCGCATGCCCTGGATAAACTGGCCTTCCTTCCCAATCTTTGATAGCGTTGCATTGATTTGCGGGCCGCCACCGTGAACCACAACCGGATTCATGCCAATGAGCTTTAGCAGCGTAATGTCTTCAGCGAAGTCTTCTTGCAAAGCCACATCGGTCATGGCGTTGCCGCCGTATTTAATGACAATGTTTTTATCCCAAAACCGTTGAATATAGGGCAGCGCTTCAACTAGCACCTCCGCTTTCTGCGCAGCAGAAATTTTGCGTAAGGTATCCACCAAGTCCGCTGTATTTAGTGATTTTGCGGCCGGTTCCACTTTTTTAACGGCAGCAGACTTTGATGCTGAAACAGTTTTTTTAAGTGCCATGTTGTCCATTCGGGAAGGTTAGTTTACAGTCGGTGCGGCGAGTGCGCTCGGTTAGAACTTTATTTTTTCGCATTGTACAACGGTTGTTGTCAGCAAGAACAAAAAACTATTCAGGCTTAGTATCTCGCGCAAATAAACCATTCACAGCTTCACGTGGATTGGCGTCTTCAAATAGGACCCGATTTACCGCTTGGGTAATGGGCATTTCTACATTGTATTGTGTAGCCAAGGCTAAGGCGGTACGCGCAGAGTACACACCTTCAGCTACATGGCCTAAATCCGCGAGAATTTGATTGAGCTTTTTACCCTTGGCAAGTTGCATTCCCACTTTGCGATTACGCGATAAGCCTCCAGTGGCAGTAAGCACTAAATCACCTAAACCTGTAAGCCCCATAAAAGTTTCAGGTTTACCGCCCATTGCCGTACCCAAGCGCACCATTTCACGCAAACCCCGCGTAATTAAGGCGGCGCGAGCGTTATCACCAAGCTCTAAGCCGTCACCAATACCGGCAGCGATAGCCATCACATTCTTAAGCGCACCACCAAGCTCAACACCTACCAGATCAGTGCTGGAATAGACACGCAACATTTGACCGCTTAAGTTCGTGGCCATTTGATGCGCAAAATTTGCATCGTGTGCGGCGCATGTTAGCGCGGCAGGTAGGCCACGCCCTACCTCTAAGGCGAAACTGGGGCCAGACAGTGCACCAAACTTAGCGGATTCAGGTAAGTGCGCCGCGGCAATCACATGGGGTAGACTTTGCGTTTGCGGATCAAAGCCTTTGCATACCCATAAGGTTTGCATTGCTGCCGGATGGCTAGCAATGGCCTGTAATGTCGGTGCCAACCCCGCCGTGCTAGTGGCTACAACCACCAATTGTGCACCGTCTAAGGCGCTTTGCAGCACATTAGTGACGATCATTGAGGTAGGCAAGCCCACTTCAGGCAAATAGCGCAAATTTGCGCCTACAGCACGCATGGATTGTGCCTGTGCGTTGTTGCGCGAATAAAGAGCAACGCGATGGTTTTGTGAAAAACTAACTGCAAGGGCTGTGCCCCAAGCACCGGCACCGAGAATGGCTATTTGCATGGAAATTTCTTTGATATCGTTTTAGAAGCAGCGTTGTGATGAACACCGCACTTGCAATTTACTGACCAAACACCTGCGATCGCAACACAAAACCGGCATTACCATCCCGATGGCGCACGGCTAACCAACCGTCAGCAGTGCTACCGATCATTTCTAGCACAACACCGCGCTCTGCTTCAAAGACAACCGGCTCAGTTTTAACCGCAGCTACCCGAATTTGTGCCAAAGGGGTGACAACAGTGACAAGACGACGTTCGGTGAGCAGATAATTTTCAACCCAACCAATTTCACCCACAGCATCACGCACCTTAACCCAGCGATCGGTGCGGGCGAGCGTTTCCAAAGGGTTAAGGGGAGAAAGAATACTCAGTTTCTTCGCTTTTACCGATGGCGCATCATACAAAATTGCGGGCAGATCACCCAGACTGCGAAATTCTTTAGCCACGATAGCGGCGGGCGGCACAACATTTTGGCTCGCTACGGGCACATCTGTGAGCGCGCTCGCGGGCGGAACGGGAGCTTTTGAAATCGGGCGAATTTGCGTCGGCGGGGGTGTTGGCGTTGTTTGCGCGATAGCAGGGGAGTCAGCAAAGCTAAACAGCGCTGCTGTGCACAGTACAAAATTCGCAGCCATAGAAGTTGCTGCCGTATAAGTAATTGAGCAACGCCAATGCAATTGGCGTTGCTCAATTTTAAACTTACATAGTGCGCTACCCATGGCCTTACACCTAATGTGCAGATGGCTCACAGTAACTAACTCTTAGTGAGTAACTGCTGGTGTAGCGGCCGCTGCGTTTTGCGCTTCTTGGTTCAATTGCGCCTGATATAGCGCTTCAAAGTTTACAGGGTTCAAAAGTACCGGCGGGAAGCCTGCACGGGTTACCGCATCTGATATCACTTCGCGTGCATACGGGTACAAAATGTTTGGATTGGCAATCGCCAAAATTGGGGTCATGTCAGCATCTGGAATATTGCGAATCGCAAAAATACCCGCTTGATTCGCTTCTACCAAAAACATGGTTTTTTCGCCCACTTTAGCCGTCACGGTGACGGTAAGCTCTGTTTGATAAACGCCTTCATCCACACGGGTTGAGGTATGGTGCAATTGCACGTCAACCTGCGGAGCTTCACGTTCCAAGAAAATTTGCGGTGCATTGGGTACTTCTAACGATAAATCTTTTACGTACAATTTTTCGATGGAGTAAACGGCTTGGTTCGCGTTTTCGTTATTAACGGCTTCGGTCATGCTATATCCTTTGGGGTAAATATTACGGTTAAATCAAAAATGGGACGCGCGATTTATGCTTGCAATAGCGGCATTAATCCGCCTGCTTGATCGAGTGCTGATAGATCGTCAAATCCACCAATGTGTTTATCACCAATATAAATTTGCGGTACAGTGCGGCGACCAGTACGTTCCATCATCACCGCGCGCTGCTCTGGATTGGTATCGATAAGCACTTTTTCAATTTCGGTCACGCCTTTAGCTTTCAACAAGCGTTCCGCCATTTGGCAGTAGGGGCAAACGCGCGTGGAATACATTAAAACTTTAGGCATCATGCACCTCTAATTATTGGTTTTTTTAAGATGGTGACGAGAACTTATTTTTCAACCGGCAAGGAGGCTTGTTTCCAAGTCGCAAAACCACCTTGCAGTAGAGAAACCTGAGTAAATCCAAGTTTTTTCAACGCGGCAGCTGCCTTTGCGCCATTGGCAAGCGGCGCGGCGATAATGACGGGTTTTTCTTTAAACTTAATAATTTCATCCGCGCGTGATTCCAAGTCAACCAGAGGAATATTGCGTGACTTCGGAATCCGTCCGCCCACAAACTCATCTTTTGGGCGGACATCGAGTACCAAACCATTGCCCGCGTTCATTAAGCGCGTAGTATCTAATGTACTCACTTCTGGCAAACCACTCACACTTTTGCTATTGAAGGAATACAGCAAATACGCGCCGCTGCCGACGAAAAGAATCGCAAATTCAATATTTTTGCCAATAAACTGACCAAATTCCAATTAAATCTCCTTAAGAATTGCTCGCATAGCGACTCGCGCTAGGCTAAGTATGCGCATACACATACCTATACACGCTTGATAACCCACTATTTTACAATAATTGCGTAAAATAGGGCGTAAATCGTCCTGCAATGGATCGCTGCGGGATTAGTCGCCTTTTTTTGCAACGAAACTTGAGCTAATTTTATGAAAAAAATCGTATTAATGCGTCACGGCGAAAGCACTTGGAATCTAGAAAACAGGTTTAGCGGTTGGACTGATGTTGATCTCACCGAAACCGGCATGGCAGAAGCCAAACATGCTGGAGTGCTGCTACGAGAAGGCGGCTATAACTTTGATATTGCTTATACGTCGCTCCTCACCCGCGCTGTCCGTACCTTAAATATTGCGCTAGATGAAATGGGTTTACTGTGGCTACCGGTGCAAAAAGCGTGGCAACTAAATGAACGCCACTATGGCGCACTGCAAGGGCTAAACAAAGCTGAAACAGCTGCCAAATATGGCGAGGTGCAGGTATTGGCATGGCGGCGCAGCTATGACACACCACCGCCGGCGCTGGCGTTGAACGACACGCGAGCACCGCAATTTGATGCTCGCTATAAAAACTTAGCGCAATCGGTTTTGCCATTGACGGAATGTCTAAAAGACACCGTAGAACGAGTGGTACCCTATTGGGAAACCGAATTAGCCCCGCGCGTAGCCCGTGGCGAGCGCATTCTCATCGCGGCACACGGTAATAGTCTGCGGGCGCTCATTAAATATTTAGATAATATTTCTGATGAGGCTATTGTGAATGTAAACATCCCAAATGGCGTACCACTGGTCTATGAGTTTGATGACAATATGAAACCAATAAGAAGCTACTATTTAGGTGATCAAGAAGCGATTGCGAAGGCAGTGGCTGCGGTGGCCGCGCAGGGCCAAAAGAAGACGTAAAGTTAACCCGACAGCCCAGGCATTGAAAAACTCGCCATTAACGCTCTGGAGGGGCCTTATTTTAAGGCTTCCCCACGTTTTTTTATTGATTGCCTTATGGTCAGTAGGTGCCGCCTTTTCTCAAGTACAAAAGTCCGCGCGCGATGACGAACTACGCGCTTTGCGGGAACGCATCGCGCAATTACAAAGTGCCATCACCAGCACTGAGGCTGAAAAATCTGATGCGGTAGAAGAACTTAAAATCCGCGAAAAATCTATTAATGATATTAATCGCGTACTCCATGAGTTAACGCAGGAAAAAGCGCTTGTAGGGCTAAGCTTGAGTGAGCTTACCGAGCAAATTACCCACGCCAAAAACCAATCCCGTGCTCAGCAAACCCAGCTTAATGCACTACTGCGCGCCCAGCAACGCAATGGCTCTGTAGATAGTTTGCGGCTATTTTTAGAAGGCCGCGATGTGGCGCAAGCCGAACGCCAGTTACATTACTACGGCTATATTGCGTCGTTGCGTGCCAATACTATTAGCAAGCATAAAAACACCCTCACCGCGCTGGCAACCCTCGAAGAAGCAGCGGTACAAAAGCAAGAATTGCTCGCTGCCAACGAAGTGGAACAAAACCGCACTAAACGCCAGCTAGAGGCCACGCGCGCAGATTATCAAAAATTACTGTTAAAAGTATCCGCTACGTTGGATTTAACGCGAAGTGAAGTGGGTAAATTGCAAAAAGACGAAGAAGCGCTCACGCAATTGATTGCAAACCTCGCAAAGCCAGTAATTGAAAAACCTCCTAATACCAAACCTGCCAATCCGTCAAAACCTGTGCCCACCCCACTAAAACCACCAACAGCAGTCGTTTCTAGTGGTTTTGCCAATAACAAAGGGCTCTTGCCTACGCCGCTCAACGGGGAACTCTTGGGTCGCTTTGGCGCTCAAAGAGAGGCAGGTGGTTTGCTGTGGAAAGGACTCTTTATTCGCGCTAAAGCAGGTGAAAAGGTCAAAGCCGTTGCCGCTGGTCGTATTGCGCACGCCGACTGGCTACGTGGATTTGGCAATCTGATTATCGTAGATCATGGTGATACTTATATGAGTTTGTACGCCAACAACGATAGCTTGCTCAAAGCTGTAGGCGATATAGTGGTTGCAGGAGAGGCCATTGCGTTAGTTGGTAACGGCCCCATTATGATAAAGGAATCGGGCGTATACTTTGAAATTCGCCACGAAGGTTCACCCCTTGACCCTAGTAAATGGCTCAAACGTTAGTACAATATAGTTAGTTTTTCACGTACCGCAATTTTTTTGAAACAAGCATACGGACATCTGAAAATGAACGCACAACATTCAAACCAGCCAATTTCCACTGTATCGACCTTGGCCGCACCACCCCACTATAAGCTCAAGGCAATCAGTCTTGTGTGTTTAGGTGCCATTTTGGGTGTGGCAGCATCGCTGCACTTTTCAGCCGTGGCCGAACAAAAAAGTGCGCTGCACAATCTACCCATTGAAGAAGTGCGCATGTTGTCGGAAGTTTATGGCCGCATTAAAAGCGATTACGTTGAAAACGTAGACGATAAGCGGATTTTCAAAGAAGCTATTGCCGGCATGCTCTCGGGTTTAGATCCGCATTCTACTTTTTTAGATGCCGATGACTACAAAGAAATGCGCACCACTACATCCGGTAAATTTGGCGGATTAGGCATTGAAATTGTGGGTGAGGATGGCTTTATTAAAGTTGTTTCGCCCATTGACGATACCCCAGCATTTGTTGCCGGTATTAAAGCTGGCGATTATATTTCGCGTATCGATGGCGTTTCTGTACGCGGCGTGCCACTGAACGATTCGATTAAAAAAATGCGCGGCGAACCGGGCAAAGAAGTACAAATAACGATTTTGCGCAAAGGCGAGACCAAGGAACTGGAATTTAAAATTCGCCGTGCGATTATTGAAATTCAATCCGTCCGTGCCCGCGCCATAGAGCCGGGCTATGCGGTGGTGCGCTTGAGCCAATTTGAAGAAACTACTGGCGAGAAAATGGTGCGCGCTATTAACGATATGGCTGCTAAAAATCCTGCCGGATTAAAAGGCATCATTCTTGATTTGCGCAATGATCCAGGCGGCTTACTCAATGTGGCGGTGGGCGTATCGGCTGCATTCTTACCTAAAGATACACTGGTGGTTTATACCGATGGTCGCCTTGAAGATTCAAAAATGCGCTTCAAGGCACAAAAAGAACATTATTTGCGCAGCAAAAATCGTGAAGACTATTTAGCTAAGCTAACACCACTGGCTAAAACCGTACCGCTATTGGTGCTGGTGAATAACGGTAGCGCCTCAGCTTCGGAAATCGTTGCGGGCGCATTGCAAGACCATAAGCGGGCGCAGGTGATGGGCACCCAAACCTTCGGTAAAGGTTCTGTGCAAACAATAATGGATATTGGTAATCAATCCGCCATTAAACTTACCACAGCACGCTATTTCACCCCGCTTGGCCGCAGCATTCAATCCAAAGGCATCACCCCAGACATTTTGGTGGAAGACGGATTTACCCGCAGTGCGACCCGCGAAGCTGATCTGGGCCGTCATTTAATCGGCCCTGATGAAGCCGAGCAAATCAAGGCCAAAGAAAAAGCAATGACGCCAGCTGAAGTAACGCAAAAAGAAGCTGATGTTGCTGCTAAATTTGCGAAGAATAAAATTCGTGATGAACTCTATGAATCCGTATCACGCGATGAACTTGTAAGTTTCCTGAAGGAACCGCCCAAGGCTGCCGATGGCAAACCGATTGATTTTGTGTTGGAGCAAGCGCTGAAGCATTTGAAAGGCCAGCCCTTCTTTGATAGCCCACAAAGCCAAATTGCGCAAACTCGCCCTGCGAAAAAAGCCACCGAAACTACCGCTGAAGCTAAGAGCCAATTGCCACCCGGTATTGTTCTAAAATAATTTATTGCAATGGATGATTCGCAACGCTTGCGCTACAGCCGTCACCTGCTTTTAAACGAATTTGGTGAGGCCGCGCAAGAGCAATTGTTAGCTTCGCGTGCGCTTATCGTGGGCGCAGGTGGCTTGGGTTCGGCGGCGGCGTTGTATCTTGCTTCTGCTGGCGTAGGTCATATTACGATAGCCGATGGCGACACCGTTGACATGACGAATTTGCAACGCCAAATTGCCCATACGGAATCTCGTGTCGGTATGCAAAAAGCCGAGTCGGTAAAAATTGCGCTTCTCGCTATCAACAGCACAGTAACTGTAGATGCTCTGAATATTAGGCTTGCCAACACAGCATTGGACGCTGAAATTGCCAAAGCTGATATTGTTTTAGATTGCAGTGATAATTTTGAAACGCGCCACGCCATTAATTCTGGCTGTGTAAGATTTAAAAAGCCATTGGTATCAGGTGCCGCCATTCGCTTCGATGGTCAACTCAGTTTTTTTGATGCGCGCAGAGAAGATGTACCTTGCTATCACTGCTTATTCCCCGACACCGAAGAAAATGCAGAAGATCGTTGCGCCACGATGGGCGTATTTGCGCCTTTAGTGGGTATTGTCGGCTCGGCACAGGCAGCGCTTGCTATTACCGCCTTGGCAAATCTACCAGCAGCCAATATTGGGCAATTGCATTTATTGCACGGATTATCATTACAATGGAATACAGTACGCTATAAACGCGATCCCGCTTGCGCTATCTGTTCTGTGCGTACCGCTGTGTAAACTTAGATGCCTCTATAAACGTTAAATATATGCGTTAAATATAGGCGTTAAAACATGACTAGGAGGACCCAATGATGAGCACCAACAACCTATCCGCTGCAATGCGTCAGCACATTAGCCTGCTAGGCGCACTGATGCTTGTGAGCATTTATGCTGGCACCGCAGATGCACAAACAGTATATAAACAAGTCGATAAAAACGGTAAAGTGACTTATTCAGATACTGCACCCAAAAAAGGGGATTTGGAAGACGAAAAAGATGAGCAACTAAAAGGTAAAAAAGTTGAGCTGCCAATCAATCGCGATTTGAACGTTTATAAACCGGGCAACTATAAATCGTCTGGTAGCGAGGGTGAAGGCAGCAAGCAAAGCGCGCAGTCCGCTACCAACGGTTCTACCCCGCGCGAACGTGCCGTGGAAAACCTAAAACGCGCAAGGGCGGGCTTAGTCACCGCTACCGCTACCCGTGATGCTGGCATTGTCGCCACGGCTGATGATTTTCAATTTATTGCCGGTGCTAACGGTGCGGCTGGCCGCGCTATACCAAAAGCGAGCTATCTAGCACGCCTTAAATCACTGGATGACTTAGTACCAGCGGCTGAAAAAGCCGTTGAGGCGGCAGAGAAACTATTGCGCGAAACGCCGTAATGCCAAAAAATACCGTGGTGCCAAAAACGCTTTTGAACCGCTATTGAACTATGTACCACGGCGAAAAACTCAATAGTTTCGCGCATTTAGTTGGCACCGTATTGGCCATTGCTGGCGCAGTGGTTTTAATTGTAATGGCCTCTATTGAAGGCAACCCTTGGAAGATTGTGAGCTTCGCGCTTTATGGTGCGACGCTTATTTTGCTATACAGCGCATCAACGCTTTATCACAGCACTAAGGGTCGCGCTAAAAATGTTTTCCGCAAACTCGATCACAGTGCCATCTATTTGCTCATCGCAGGCACTTACACGCCCTTTGCACTGGTTTCGCTGGGTGGCGGCTGGGGGTGGTCGCTTTTTGGCGTTATATGGGGCTTAGCGATTTTCGGTATCGTGCAAGAGCTCAGCCTCAACAGTAAAAAACGTCTGTTGTCGCTCTATCTCTATTTGGGCATGGGTTGGGTCGCCATAATTGGCATCGTGCCATTGATCAAAGCACTGACGATGCGCGGATTTTTATGGGTGCTGGTGGGAGGTGCTGTGTACACCGTAGGCACGATATTTTATTTTTATGATGAAAAATTTAAACATTGGCATGGCATTTGGCATTTATTTGTATTGGGTGGCAGCGTAGTACATTACTTTACGATTTTGTTTTATGTGGCATAGTATTCTGCGTATGCATCAAACTTAACAGAGGATTGTAATTCTGCGAGGCACCCCCATATCTGGCGCATACTTCATAAAAGTGAGGGTGTAAAGAATTTTGTGTAGATTGATTTTTTTGTTAGGCTCCCATAGATTTAAATCAAGGAGCCCACATGAAACGTAACTTAGCACCAAACGAAGCTGTCACCACAAACAATAACCGGCAGGCCGCCTTAGATTC
>JANMDR010000280.1:0-70766 GCA_031376425.1 Betaproteobacteria bacterium | reverse complement strand
ACGCCGATTTTTGCCCACATGCCTGCCAATGCGATGCAAATTTTTTCATCATTAACATAGCGATCATTGGGGCAATCCATTGTTACTTCAAAGCCGTTTGGATAACCCGCTTCGGCCAATAAGGCTTTGGCTTTTACGGGGTCAAACGGGTGGCGTTTTTCTAAGCTTTTCGGCACGCCTGCTCGCTCTGGTGCCGAAAGTGTGATTGCACTTGGAATCGACGAGCCACGCATGACTGATGTCTTAATAGCTTCTACATCCACTGACTGATAAAGCGCCATGCGTACGCGTTTATCTTTAAACGGGTTTTTACCCTTTACGTTTGAATAGAGCAATTCATCGCGGGCTTGATCCATACCGATGAAGATAATGCGGTTTTCAGCACCCTCATATACTTTTAGGTTCGGGTCAGATTTTAATTTTTGAATATCTTGTACGGGCGGGTCAAGAATAAAATCAACTTCGCCAGTGAGCAATGCAGCTACGCGTGTGGGGGCTGATTTGATGGGGCGATAAATAATATCGGTAACATTGCCGGTAAAGCGACCATCTTTGATGCCCCACCAGTTTGGGTTTTTCTTCATTACCGTTTTTACGTCCGCCTCGCGCGATACCAAAATGTATGGCCCAGTACCCATGGCGTTACGCACGGCATAGGTTTCTTCTTTAGCTTTAAAATCTTGCGGCTTTACCACGCCGTTTTTCTCCGCCCATGCTTTGCTCATCACAAAAATATTACCGCTACCAATCATGTCTGGCAATACGGGGTTGGGTACAGGTGTGGTGAGTTGAAAGGTGTTGTCGTCAATTTTTGTGGGCTTGCCCAACGCCAAACCATAGTCTTTCATGTTGGATGTTGGCATTGCGGAGCGCTCTACGGAGTACATTAGATCTTCCACTTTAAGCGCTGTGCCATCGTGCCACGTCACGCCCTTGCGCATAGTGAACACCCATGTGGTGGGGGAAGTTTGCTTCCATGCCGTGACTAAGCAGGGCACGATGTTCATGGACTTATCGCGCGTTAAAAGCTGCTCGTAAATTTGACCATTTATTTGATTATTAAATGACTCATTTTGTGCATGAGGGTCATGGGTGGACGCATCGCCTTGGCTTGCCCATCTTAAGGTGGCTGCTTGGGCAGATGTAACGGCCAAACCCAACGCCAACATTGCGGAAATGGCCAGCGTATTTGCTAGTCGTCGTGAAGCATTCATATTGTTTTTTTTCACTGTAAACCTCCTGAAAATTTTAAAAATTTCGATTCAACTAATTATTAAACGCACTAGTTAGCGCAACGCGCCAAACACTTTTTGCAAAATACTACTCGCCTGCCCCACTGGGTCTTTACGAATGGCACGTTCTTTTTCGGCCACCATAAAAAACAATCCATCTAAGGCTTTTTCTGTCACAAAATCTTCTACTGATGTTTCATTACCTTTAACCAAACCAAATTGTTTTCCCTGCGCCGCTAACGCATTATATTGCGCAGCAAGCGCTAATTTATCAGTTACTTTGCCAACAATTGGGCGAAATTTTTGCCGCAATACATCGGTGGTTTTTTCTTTAAAATATTCTGTGCCAGAACTTTCGCCGCCCGTTAAAATTTTCTTGGCGTCTTGTATCGTCATTTGTTTTAGCGCGTCAGCAAAAATTGGCTTCGCTTCGGTTACCGCAAGCTCCGCCGCGCGGTTCATCTTCAACGCGAGATCTTTGATATCTTTATCTTTGCCAAACATCTTCAGCGCTTTTTCAGCTTTTTGCAACGCATTAGGCAAAGGAATGCGCACTTTATCATTTCCAAAAAAACCGTCTTCTTTACCCAAACTTTCTACAGCATACCGCGTGCCGTCAGCTAGCGCTTGACGCAAACCTGACCCAGCATCCTGATCGCTAATACTGGCTAGGTTGAACGCGTTGGCTTGCAGGCCAAAGGTAATGCACGCCACACCAGCAATCAGTGCGCCCGCACGCTGGAATACCGATAAAGAAAATTGTTTCATGATCTACCCTCACAAAAATATTTTTAACACATTTAAGCAATCACCAAGATATACGGTCAACCGAATGCATCACGATACAGTTAACTATCTAGTGCACACACGCTCATCGTATTTTAATAAAACCATAGTTTACTCCGCCCCGAAATATTTTTGCTTGCTGCTATCAATACTATCGCGCTATTTGCACCACGGCCACTAAATCAATGCAGCATTACTAAATTACGCTACTTAGCGCGTAAAATTATGGGTTAGCTAAAAAACGCGTAGGTTTTGCAATCACGAATGAATCGTACAAACTGAATATGAAAACTGCATTAAGCTTTATCACCGCTGCTGCCCCAATATTAAAAGACTCTCAGCTATTTCAAAGCGCCGCATTTATTGACGGTGCGTGGGAGCAGGCCGAATCCCATCTTACCTTTGCAGTAGCCAACCCAGCCACCGGCGAAACCATTGCCCACGTACCCAATATGGGCTCGTTGGAAACAGCTCGCGCAATTACTGCTGCTAATCAAGCGCTGCCGGCATGGCGTGCGCTCACGGCTAAAAATCGCGCAGTTATCTTGCGTAAATGGTTTGATCTAATTGTAGCTAACGTCGATGATTTAGCGGCCATTTTAACGGCAGAGCAAGGCAAACCAATCGCCGAAGCTAAAGGCGAAATTTTATACGGTGCGTCATTTATTGAATGGTTTGCAGAAGAAGGCCGCCGCGTATACGGCGATGTGATTCCACCGCATATGGCAGATAAGCGCTTATTGGTAATTAAGCAGCCCATTGGCGTCACCGCCGCCATTACCCCATGGAATTTCCCGAGCGCAATGCTTACCCGCAAAGCCGGTGCCGCATTGGCTGCAGGATGCACGATGGTGGTGAAACCTGCTGAGCAAACACCACTATCCACTTTGGCGTTAGCAGAACTTGCCACTCGCGCTGGTGTGCCCAAAGGCGTGCTCAATGTGGTTACAGGGGATGCAGCCGCAGCACCAGCGATTGGTCAAGAAATGTGTGCCAATCCCATCGTGCGCAAATTGTCTTTCACTGGCTCTACCGAAGTTGGCCGCATTCTCATGCGTCAATGCGCACCAACGATTAAAAAATTATCATTGGAGCTAGGCGGTAATGCCGCATTTATTGTGTTTGACGACGCTAATTTAGACGCGGCCGTTGATGGCCTAATGAACGCAAAATTTCGTAATGCTGGACAAACCTGCGTATCCGCAAATCGCATTTACGTGCAGGCGAGCGTGTACGATGCCTTTGCTGCAAAACTAGAAGCCCGCGCCAGCACTTTAAAAGTCGGCGCCGGGACAACACCCGGTGTAAATATAGGCCCGCTCATTGATGCAGCCGCCATTGAAAAAGTACAAAGCCATGTGGCCGATGCCGTGGCGCATGGGGCAAAAATTACTACTGGCGGTGTTAGCCATGCGGCAGGCGCGTTATTTTTTACACCAACGGTATTAACGGGGGTAACGGCGGCGATGAAAGTGGCGCGCGAAGAAACTTTTGGACCGGTAGCACCCTTGTTTAAGTTCGACACTGAAGAAGAAGCTATTAATTTGGCCAACGCCACGGAATTTGGCTTGGCCGCTTATTTCTACAGCCGCGATGTGGGTCGCGTGTTTCGGGTCGGAGAAGCCTTAGAAAGCGGCATGGTTGGCATTAACACTGGTGCTTTTTCCAACGAAGTCGCGCCGTTTGGCGGCATTAAACAATCAGGACTGGGCCGTGAAGGTTCTAAATACGGTATTGAAGATTTTTTAGAGATTAAGTATTTGTGTTTGCAGGTATAGCGGGTATGGGTATAAGTAAAGGTTTGTCTTTTAATTTTATCAAGGAGAAATATCGATGATTAGATCCAAAAAAAGCACCATTCAATTGGCTGTAGTTGCCCTATTTGCAGCTATCTCGGCGCAAACAGTAACCGCGCAGACGATGGCGGAACGTGCCGACAAAATTGCCGCTGAAGTACAAGCTGCTGCCACCGGCAAAGTAGCTCCAGAAAAAATGCCTACGGTAAATCCGGTGAAATTTAAAATACCACTAGCCGTGAATGAACTCATTACCCATGACATTCAGTTTGGCAAAGGCAAACTTGCTGAAACCAATCGCGCTGTGTTGATGCATTACACCGGCTGGTTGTATGACGCCAGCAAGCCTGATGGTAAAGGTAAAAAGTTTGATAGCTCAAAGGATCGCGGCCAGCCATTTAGCACCATGATTGGTGTGAATCGGGTTATTAAAGGCTGGGATCAGGGTGTACCAGGTATGCAGGTGGGCGGGCACCGTATTTTGCTGATTCCACCAGACATGGGTTATGGCGCAAAAGATGTCGGCAACGGCTTGATTCCCGCTAACTCAACGCTCATGTTCGAAGTAGAACTAATTGATGTGATCGGCGGCAAAGTACCCGAAGCCAAACCTGCTGTTGCGGCACCTGCAGCAGCAGCGCCAGCCACAGCACCAGCCACAACTACCAAATAAGACCCATTTTTGAGTCTCCATTAAATGATTGAAACAACAACTGCCGTGCTCTGCACGGCAGCTTTTTTTGCAGGCTTTGTAGATGCAATAGTGGGTGGTGGTGGTTTAATTCAAACGCCAGCGCTACTCATTATGTTACCCGGTGCACCTATCGCCAGCATCTTTGGCACCAATAAATTAGCGTCCGTAGCGGGCACTAGTATGGCGCTGTGGCAAATCACGCGCAAGGTCGCCGTGCCTTGGGCCAGTATTTTGCCCGCCGCATTATTTGCAGCAATTTTTGCTTTTCTTGGTGCACGCGCAGTGTCGCTCATCAATCCACAGGTACTTAAACCAGTTATTTTGGGCCTATTAATTGGCGTGGCAATTTATACATTTGCCCGTAAAGACCTAGGTGCCTTGCACACGCCTAGCCGCACCCCGTCATCCGAAAAGCTAATAAGCATAGGCATCGGCGCTGTATTGGGGTTTTATGAGGGCTTCTTTGGGCCTGGCACTGGAAGCTTTCTAATCTTTGCCTTTATCGGTTTATTGGGCTTTGAATTTATGATCGCGTCGGCAAGCGCCAAGGTGATTAATATCACGACTAATCTCGCCGCCCTTTCCTATTTTGCCTATACCGGCAATGTGATTTACGAACTCGCTATTCCGATGGCGGTGTGCAATGTGGCGGGCAGCACATTAGGCGCAAAGTTGGCGTTAAAAAAAGGTGCCGCGTTTATTCGCATAGCGTTTTTAGTGGTGATGGGTGCGTTAATTGTGCGCTACGCGTATGATGTGTTTTACAAATAAAACGATGCAAATATCATGAACTCATCTACCACAACCATAACCGTTCCCAAAATTGGGGCGTTAATTATTGGTGATGAAATACTGTCTGGAAAGCGCCAAGATAAACACTTAGCAACCATCATTGAAGTCCTTAAAAAACGCGGCTTAAGTCTTAGCTATGCACATTATTTAGCTGATGAGCCAGTGGATATTACCGCACAGCTTGCTCGCAGTTTTGCTAGTACAGATATCGTTTTTAGCTTTGGTGGTATTGGCTCTACACCTGACGATTTCACGCGCCAAAGTGCCGCCAGCGCATTGGGTGTACCACTTGCGCTACATCCAGACGCGGTGGCTGAAATTGTTGCCCGCTTCGGCGATGCTGCTTATCCCACGCGCATATTGATGGCTGAATTCCCAGTGGGCGCTACCATTGTGCCTAATCCTTTTAATCGCATCGCTGGTTTTAATATCGGCAGCCATTATTTTTTGCCAGGCTTTCCAGAAATGGCATGGCCTATGCTGGAATGGGTTCTGGACACGCACTATCACCATCTCTTTCACTTAACCGAAATTGGCGAAGAAATTATCGTCATTGACGGTGCCGGTGAAAGTGATTTGATGCAGATGATGAATACGACGGTGAAAAATTTTCCGCACTTAAAACTTTCAAGCCTGCCGCGTTTTGTGGTGCCGCCCGCACCGCCTGTACGTAATGGCCGTCAAATTGAGTTTTCATTACGCGGTGCACCTCATGATGTAAGACGCGCGATGCAAGCTGCCTGCGATTCGATCAGCGCACTAGGTTTTGATTACACGCGCCACCCTACGCAGATTTAAATTTTATTCGCTAATTGGCTTGCCAATCCTATATAAGTGGCTGGTGTTAGCGCCTGCAGCACGGCCTTGTCTTCTGCAGGAATGCTTAATTGATTGATAAAACTTGCCAGCCCCTCTGCGTCAATACCACCTTTGCCGCGCGTTAGTTCTTTTAGCTGCTCGTAGGCATTTTCTACATTATGTTTACGCATTATTGTTTGAATCGGTTCCGCTAAAACATCCAAACTTTGCTGTAAGTGCGCAGTAATTTTAGGTGCATTGGCCTGTAATTTATCTAGGCCGCGACTTAATGATTCATAAGCTAAGGTGCTATAGCCCATTGCCACCCCCATATTGCGCAGCACGGTGGAATCGGTTAAATCACGCTGCCAGCGCGAAACTGGTAATTTTTCGGCCATGTGGCGTAACACTGCATTAGCTAATCCTAAATTTCCTTCGGCATTTTCAAAATCAATCGGATTAACTTTATGGGGCATGGTGGACGAACCTATTTCACCAGCCTTAACCCGCTGCGTAAAATAACCCATTGAAATATAACCCCAAATATCGCGCGATAAATCAATCAGTATGGTGTTGAGCCGCGCTATAGCATCAAACAATTCAGCCATATAATCATGCGGCTCAATTTGCGTCGTGTAGGCATTAAATGTTAGGCCTAGGGATTCCACAAATTTCTGCGCAAACGTCGGCCAATCCATATTTGGATAGGCGCTTAAATGCGCATTGTAGTTGCCAACAGCACCATTAATTTTGCCCAAAATAATGACGCGCTCAATACCTGCACGCGCATGGCGAACGCGCTGCAATACGTTGGCAAACTCCTTACCCAAGGTAGTCGGTGTCGCGGGCTGACCGTGGGTGTGCGCTAGCATGGCGAGATTGGCGTGCTGCACGGCAATCACTTGCAATTGCGCTTCAATTTTGGCGATAGTGGGCAAAAGCACTTGGGTGCGTGCGCCTGAAAGCATTAAGCCATGGGACAAATTATTTATATCTTCTGACGTACACGCAAAATGAATGAAGCTCTTTGCGGCACTTATTTCTACATCGTCGGCAAAATGAGCAACTAACCAATATTCCACTGCTTTGACATCATGATTGGTTTTAGCCTCAATTGCTTTACAGGCTGCAGCATCTGCTACCGAAAAATTCGCCGCGACTGCCCGCAGGCGCGCAATGGCTGCGGCCGAAAATGGCCTGCATTCGGCAATCTGAGTTTGCGAGCTGAGGGCAATAAGCCATTCAACCTCAACAAAAACCCGAAACTTAGTGAGTGCAAATTCGCTAAAAAATGCGCGTAAAGGCGCAGTTTTATTCGCATAACGACCATCTAAAGGAGAAAGCGCAACAAGCGCATCATTGGTGGAACCAGCGAGCAAAGCGGCGGAAGTTGTCATGGCAAGTTTTTCGCAGATCAGGAGAATTTGTGCGCGAATGGTATCACGACCAGCACTTTGATAGCCCGTAGGCAAGCACATGCAGCACCAAGCATGACAAATTTAGGGTAAACCCGAAGATACCATCATCAAATACAGTGAAAAGCAGGTTTTTTAAGATGACAATGCTATACTCCGCGTCCGAAATCAATATTCCTCACAAGCGCCAAAATGAAACTAGTTGCCTCCTTCACCAGTCCCTACGCCCGTAAAGTTCGCATTGTCATGGCTGAAAAGCGTATTGACTGCGATTTTGTGGCAGAAAACGTCTGGGGTGCGGAAACATCTGTTGGCCTCTATAACCCCTTAACAAAAGTGCCCGTCCTAGTGCTTGATGACGGCTTAGCACTGTACGATTCGCGGGTTATTTGTGAGTATTTAGATGGCATTACCCCGGTGTCGCGCTTACTGCCTGAAAGTGGCCGGGAACGCGCGCTGGTTAAGCGTCTCGAAGCCTTAGGTGATGGCATCACGGATGCTGGTATCACTATTTTTCTGGAACGGAAGCGCCCCGTCGAACGTCAAAACACTGATTGGTTAGAGCGTCAGGCAGCAAAAATTGATGCTGGCATTGCCGCCGCCGCGCGCGAACTTGGTGAACGTAAGTTTTTCAGTGCAGAAACGCCCCTGTTAGGCGACATCGCGCTTGCTTGTGGTTTGCTGTGGTTAGAATTCCGCCTGCCTGAATTTGCGTGGCGCACGACCTATCCTAATTTAAAGGCTTGGGTTGAGCGATTGGAAGCCCGCACCGCTTTTGTGGATACGGTTCCAAAATAATCGAATTAATGTTGCAATTTCACGACGTAGGCGATATTAAGCAGCCAATATCCGTACGTTGCACCTTTCGCAAAAGCGCGCCTTGTGTTATTGTTCGAGGGTTGTGCAGCAGGTGGTAAGAAGTTGGTACAAAGGCGATAGTTAAATTGCGTTCAAGAATGCGATTTTTAATAGCCAAGTGGTAAAAATGGGCAGTTTGCCCATTTTTTATTTGTGCCGCCGGATTAATGCGTGCACGCTGCGAGTCTTGTATTAAGTGCTGTGACACTTGCTTAGTTTTCGCATTGTTATGAATGCACACCTGCAGCACTCCCACTGAATTTTTAAGGAATATCGTACTTTGGCGCAAGATCTCGAACAGTTTATTGAACAATCACTCGAAGACTTAGGTTACGAGTTAGTTGATCTTGAGCGCTCGGCGCGTGGTACTTTGCGGATTTTTATCGATACGCCAAACGGCATTGTGGTAGAAGACTGTGCCACGGTAAGTAACCACTTAAGTCGGGTTTTTATGGTCGAAAATATTGACTATGAGCGCTTGGAAGTGTCTTCACCTGGCCTTGACCGACCTTTGCGTAAAGTGGCTGATTTTGTACGATTTGAAGGCTGCGGTGTAAATGTGCGCCTGAATAAAATGGTGGGCGGACGCAAAAAATTTGGTGGGGACATTATTTCTTCCACAGACACTACCGTTACGTTCGCACTGCATCCTGACGAAAAACATGATGCTAAAGTAGCAAAGTTAGCCGCAAAAAAAGCGCTTGCTGCACCAGTTATTGAAGTCATAGAGCAAGAAGTAAAGCCAAGCACCAAAACAGCACTAAAAAAGGCCAAGGCCGCAGCAAAACTTAAAGCGGTGCCAGAACTTACGGTGGAATTTGCCGATATTGAACGCGCGAAGTTAATACCAGATTTATCACAGGATTTGTAGGGGACTATTATGAGTAAAGAAATTTTATTATTGGTTGACGCACTGGCTCGTGAGAAAAGCGTAGCCCGCGAAACTATTTTTATCGCCCTTGAAATGGCGTTAGCGTCAGCGACTAAGAAGCGCTTTGAAACCGATGTGGATGTGCGCGTTGCGATTGATCGTCAATCAGGCGATTACGAAGCATTCCGCCGCTGGACTGTGGTTGAAGATTTCGACCATGAAGAACCTTCACGCCAAATCGCGATGACCGATGCACCAGAGCGCGGCGAAAATTTAGAACTTGGCGATATTATTGAAGAGCCTTTGGAAGCCGCAGAATTCGGGCGTATCGGTGCGCAGGCGGCGAAGCAAGTGATCTTGCAAAAAATTCGTGATGCGGAACGCGAACAAATTTTGAATGACTTCTTAGCGCGTGACGAAAGCCTAGTTACCGGCACGATCAAGCGTATTGAACGCGGCAATATTATTGTGGAATCTGGTCGAATTGAAGCCGTGTTACGCCGCGATCAGACAATTCCAAAAGAGAACCTGCGCGTTGGTGATCGGGTTCGTGCTTATTTGCTTAAAATTGAACGTGAAATTCGCGGTCCGCAACTAATTTTGTCGCGCATTGCTCCTGAATTTATCATGAAATTGTTTGAGCTTGAAGTGCCAGAAATCGAAGAAGGCTTGCTAGAAATTAAGGCGGCCGCTCGTGACCCTGGGCAGCGTGCAAAAATTGCGGTGAAATCCAATGATCCACGTGTCGATCCCGTGGGCACCTGCGTTGGTATGCGCGGTTCACGTGTGCAAGGCGTATCTAGCGAGCTTGCTGGTGAGCGCGTTGATATTATTTTATGGTCAGCTGATCCGGCGCAGTTTGTGATTAATTCGCTCGCACCTGCTGAAGTTTCTTCAATTATTTTGGACGAAGAAAAACACAGCATGGACGTGGTTGTTGAAGAAGATCAACTCGCATTGGCAATTGGTCGCTTGGGACAGAACGTCCGCCTAGCTTCAGAGCTTACCGGCTGGCAGCTAAACATCATGACGCAAACCGAAGCGCAAACCCGCAGCAGCGCTGAAACCGACACCACCCGTGCCATGTTTGTTGCACGCTTGGATGTGGATGAAGACGTAGCGGGTATTTTGGTGGCAGAGGGTTTCACATCACTTGAGCAAGTGGCCTATGTGCCATTGGCTGAGATGTTGGAAATTGAAGATTTTGATCAAGAAACTGTGGAAGAGCTACGCCGCCGTGCCAATAGTGCACTCTTAACCGACGCGATCAAATCCGAAGAAACCATGGAAAACGCGGAAGAAGATTTAAAAACCATGGAAGGTATGGACGAAACTGTAGCACATAGCTTGGCACTAAAAGGCGTACGTACCATGGAAGACCTTGCCAACTTAGATATCGATGAACTCACCGAATTTACTGGTGTGGATGCCGAACGTGCAAAAACCTTAATCATGACTGCGCGCGCACCGTGGTTTGCTGAAACTTAAAAATTCATTCCTTGTTTACACCACTTTTAAGACAGGACGCATCTTCATTGTTACCTTAATTTGAAACGTAAAGCACCATGATTAGCCGCTGCACGTATGCATCTGTGGCACCTAATTGCAGCCCCGCTACCGCACCGTTCCTACTGCATTATTTTTATTGCATTCCGCTTTAATCGATGTGCCGATGTACTTATTACTTCGGTACACATCACTAGAAAAACAGGTATCAAATGGCTCAATCTACTGTCGCGCAATTCTCGCAAGAACTAAAACTTTCTGAAGCTATGCTGCTTGAGCAGTTGGCTGCAGCCGGCGTGGCCAAAGCCTCCGCTAGCGACTCGCTGACCGAGGCGGATAAAACTCAGCTTCTTTCTTATTTACAAGTTGCCCACGGCCATAAAGACGAAAACAAAAAGATCACGTTAACGCGCAAGCAAACAACGGAAATTAAACGTCCTGACGCGACCGGTAAAGCGCGCACCATTCAGGTTGAGGTACGCAAAAAACGCACTTTCTTAAAAGTGGAAGGTGCGGCAGCAGCGCCAACGCCAGTCGCAACTGAGGTAGCGGCAGCGCAACCTGTGGTTGTAAGCGCGCCGGTATCCGTCATTGACGAAAGTGAAATTGCGAAACGCCGCCTCGAAGAGGAACGTCAAGCCGCCCTTCTAGCAAAACAAGCCGAAGCCAAAGCTAAATTAGACGAAGAGAAAAAAGCCCAACTTGCGCGCAAGAGCGGTGCAGCGGCGGCAGTCGTGCCCGATGCAGCTGTAGTGCCAGCCACTGAAGCTGCGGCGGCAACTACAGCTACAACTGAAGCAGATGCACCCGACAGCGCACCGCAGTCACCAGCAGCGTCTACAGCACCCGGTGGCCGCGTAATTAAAAAAGCCAAACCAGAATCAGCGCCGCGTCCTATGGGTGCAGCGCAAACAGCAGTATCGCCGATGGGTGCTGATGACCCGAATCGCCCACGCATTGGCGCACGCGTATCGTTTGCCAAGCCTGAGCCGAAACCAGTTGTTGCCGCTACACCAGCAACAGCAACAAAAGCGACTGAAGGTACACTACATCGCCCAGCTGCTAAACCAGCAGACAAAGACGCGAAGAAGCCCGTTAAAAAACCAGTTGCCACTAAAACTTCGACATGGACTGATGATGCCGCCAAACGGCGCACCATGAAAACCCGTGGCGACACCTCCGGCGGACGCGATGCATGGCGCAACCCGAAAGGCCGTGGCCATTCGCAGCATGGTGAAGTTGCGACTAACTTCGTTGCCCCTACTGAGCCAATTATCTACGACGTCGCAGTGCCAGAAACGATTACCGTTGCCGAACTCGCTGCAAAAATGGCGGTGAAAGCAGCAGAAGTGATTAAGACGCTCATGAAAATGGGCAGTATGGTCACCATTAACCAAGTGCTCGACCAAGACACGGCGATGATTATCGTCGAAGAAATGGGGCACAACGCCAAAGCCGCCAAAGCGCAAGATCCAGATGCTTATCTGGCCGATACTGCAGCCGCTGGCGATCAAATTGAAGAAACTCGTCCACCTGTTGTTACCATCATGGGTCACGTCGATCACGGTAAAACTTCATTACTGGACAGCATTCGTACCGCACGTGTTGCATCGGGCGAAGCAGGTGGTATCACCCAGCATATTGGCGCGTACCACGTCACCACACCTAAGGGTGTTATCAGCTTCCTCGATACGCCAGGTCACGAAGCGTTTACGGCTATGCGTGCGCGTGGATCACAGGTTACCGATATCGTCATCTTGGTTGTTGCAGCTGATGACGGTGTGATGCCGCAAACCAAAGAAGCAATTGCTCACGCCAAAGCCGCAAACGTGGCGATGATTGTCGCGATTAACAAAATGGATAAGCCTGGTGCTAATCCTGATCGCGTAAAACAAGAATTAGTAGCTAACGACGTACTGCCAGAAGAATACGGCGGCGATGTGATGTTCCAGCATGTATCTGCCAAAACAGGCCAAGGTATTGATGATTTACTCGACGCCATTTTGTTACGTGCCGAAGTGCTTGATTTGAAGGCTGTTAAAACTGGCCCCGCACGCGGTGTGGTCATCGAAGCACGCCTAGATAAAGGGCGTGGCCCCGTAGCGACGATTTTAGTTAAATCAGGCACCCTCAAAAAAGGCGACATGTTGCTAGCTGGTGCTGTGTCGGGCCGTGTGCGGGCGATGACAGACGAAAGCGGCAAACCAGTCAATGAAGCAGGTCCATCGATTCCAGTAGAAGTGCAAGGCCTAACCGATGTGCCAGGTGCTGGTGACGATGTAATGGTGCTTAACGACGAACGTAAAGCCCGTGAAATCGCACTATTCCGCCAAGGTAAATTCCGTGATGTAAAGCTCGCTAAGGCGCAGGCTATCAAGCTTGAAAACGCGTTCGATAATATGGGCGAAGGCGTTGCCAAATCGCTCACCGTCATCATTAAGTCTGACGTACAAGGCTCCTATGAAGGCTTGGCACATGCTTTAAGCAAATTATCTACACCGGAAGTACGCGTGCAAGTGGTTCATGCAGCGGTGGGTGGCATTAGTGATTCAGACGTGAACTTGGCCGTAGCTTCAAAAGCCATCATCATCGGCTTCAACACCCGCGCTGACGCTAGCGCCCGTAAGCTAATAGAATCAGCCGGTGTGCAAGTTCGCTACTACACCATTATTTACGAAGCAGTAGATGATGTGAAGAATGCACTATCAGGCTTACTGGCTCCAGAAATCAAAGAAACTATATTGGGCCAAGTAGAAATCCGCACCGTATTCAAGATTTCTAAAGTGGGGGCAGTGGCAGGCTGCTACGTAACCGACGGCGTGATTAAGCGCGGCTCCACCGTGCGTTTAGTACGCGGCGGTATTGTGATATTTACTGGTGAACTTGATTCCTTGAAGCGCTTCAAAGACGACGTAAAAGAAGTGAAGCTTGGCTTCGAATGCGGCCTATCGTTGAAGAACTTTGCCGATGTTGAAGTGGGCGATGTGCTTGAAGCGTTTGAAACTACCGAGGTTGCGCGTACCTTAGCCTAATAGCTAAGCAACGTGTAAATTACGATGGCGAGTGACGCTAGAAACCGCAAGATTGCGGATCAAATTCAAAAAGAATTGTCGGAGATAATTCGCCTAGAGCTACGCGACCCCCGCGTACTCATGGTGACTATTACCGACGTAGAAGTAGCTAGGGACGTATCGCACGCCAAGGTATTTTTTACCACCTTCGGTGATGCTAAAAAAGCGGATTCATGTTTGGCCGGATTAAATGCTGCCGCCGGTTTTTTGCGCTCAGCATTAGCAAAACGGCTCACCATCCGCGTAGCCCCCGCGCTCAATTTCGAGTTTGATGGCTCCATTGATAACGGTATTAAGTTATCTAAGCTAATTGATGATGCATTGCTGGATGATGCTAAGCATCAGAACTAAGCCTTAGTTTTGCTTCATTTAAATGCCTGAAGGCGGCCTATTTTAGGTTGCTTTCAGGCATTTTTTATTGGTGAAATTGAATACTGCGGAATGTTGCTGCAAATAGCCGCACAAAAAGCGCAACGCATATCCATTCCTTGTATTACAATTCGTAATACCGTTATTTTACTGGATAAGTTCAAAATGAGTTCACCAGCGCATGCGCAACCAACCGCAATTTCCTTCCGGCCTGATGCTGATACAGTTGCCGCTATTGCTCGGATTCAAAAGATGTCTGGCCTTCAGGATCGCTCAGCCGTTTTGAGAGAATCCGTGAAAGTTCTTGAAGCACAACTTCTGTTAGAAGCAGTTGCAAAAGCGTGCGCCAGTCATGCCAACGAGAGCGAGCGCATCGTTGAGGAATTTGAACTGGCTGATGATGATATCTAGCCCGCGTAACCCAATTCGACGTGGCGATATTTGGATGATAGATTTAAAACCTCGGAGCCAACCCGAAGAGCCGAGTAAACTGCGCCCTTGCTTAATTATGCAAGAGGATATCGTAAACGCCGCGCATAGCACCATCATTGTCGTGCCAGTATCATCTAGCTCAGAACGTAGCTATCCCGTTGACGACCCGGTACGGATACATATTGGTGCCTTCGCAGCAGAAGTAGGTGGCGCAGTCGCCCACTCATGGGCACTCAGTGACTGTATACGTTCCGTTTCCAAACGGCGCGTAGTTGGAAGCTCTCCAATCGCAATTTGCCCGCCAGCAGCGATGAAAAAACTGGAAACCGCACTCAAAGTATTGCTACGGCTTCGTTGATAGCGCATTTACCTCACTACCTCTGCAAGCCAAGCAGCGCAGGCACCTTGGTTTCCAATAACCGCACCAACTCTGGCTGCATATAGTCAAATTCATCGGGGATATTGAGCACGAGTACGCGCTTACCGTTTAAATTTTTTCTGAATTTTTTATTGACCTTATTGCGATGCTGCTTTTCCATCACCACGATAATATCCGCCCACTCAACAAGCTCGACGCTGAGCGGCTCTTCCGCATCGTGATTTGTGCCTGCAGACAATACGTCAATGTTAGGCCATGTAGAAAACACCTGTTCAGCCGTAGGACTGCGTAGTTTGTTTTGACTACAGACGAATAGGATTTTTTTCATGTTTTTGGGTTCAGCGCTTCAGGTTACGCAATTGGCAGGTCGCTGGTAGCACCACATAGCGCATCATGTAACGCGATGACCGCAACCACATCGGTGTGCACCAAGCGGGACCCTATCTCCTCCACAAACCTGCAGGCCGCAAATGCATTTGCTTTGGCTTCGTAGGCGCGTACCCATTCCTCACGGGCGGGTAGGTATTGCGGCTGCACGGGCCATACGCCGGGGCGTGGCCGTGGCGTTTCGTTGATGCCGATACGCCACGGCTTAGCACTCACACGGGCACGAAAGCAATTTTGTTTGATACACATTTGCGCATAAATTGGGTCGGTACCGAACGCCTTAAAGGCCGCGGCCACTTCAGGTGACTGTGGCGCAAAGGTTTGGTGAGTAGCCAAAATGCGAAACCCGGCAGGTGTTTCGTAAATCCGCAAATTCCATGTTGGGTTATTGCGACTAAAAACTTTAATCGCGGCGCGTGCAGCGGTTTTTGCACCGCCCCGCAGCTTCAGCCATGCAGACTGTAGAAAAATGCCAAAAAACGGGCTTAAAACCACCGCCATCACAATCAATAACATGACCCATGAAGCCTTTGGCTGAACGGTTATCGCGAAACCGGCAACGGCGGTAAGCAACAAAAACAGTGCAGTAAATACAAAGCCGCAGCCCATGGCAGTATCAAAATCAATATCTGCGAAAAACACGTTGGGCGTATTCAAACACCGTGCGCCATAAGCGTTTCGCGTGATGATAATTTCGCCCTCGCTGTTAGCAAGAAATGCGTGGCGATCGACAATTTCTTCACGAATTGGCACGCCCTCCGCACCGTTATACGGCACTTTGCGTTCACGGCGGAGCAACTTCTCGCCCGACAATAAGCGCTGCATGGCGTCCTGCACGCGCGACTCAGCCAGCACTTGCGCTTCGGCTTGGCTGGTATTTGACCAGCCAAAGCGACGCACGGTAATCTGCTTACCTTGGGCTTTATGTTGTGCGCGAGCTTCGGCCCAAAATTGCGGAACAATCATAGTGGTGGTACTTAGCGAACATCAGCAATTTTGAAATGCGGATTTTCGATGATGTCGAAGCGGTTGCCAAAAGGGTCGCACACCGCCCCCACCTTGATGCCACCACCCACTTCATTGACTGGCTCAAGTGCCGTTGCGCCCAGTGACAACAACCGCGCATACGCCTCATCAGCGCTAGCTACACCCCAAAGCGGTTGCGCACCGGCAATGCCTGGCGTGCCATCGGGCACTAACCCCAGCTCAAATCCACCCACTGCAAAACCGACATAAAACGGCTCGTCAAAATAAGGTTGTTGCGTTAGAACTTCCGCGTACCAAGCCTTTGCCCGAGCAAGATCGGTGACAGGATAGATGGCGGTGCGCAGGCCTAAGATCATGGTGTTCTCCTCAATGAGCTACCGGAAATAGTTTGGTAATCGGGCTCAAGTATAAGCTGAAATCCATTGACCGAGGACGAACATAACGCAGGTGTTGCAAAACTCTTTGCGATCGTTCTAAAACAAACTGGCTGAAGACTATAGAAAATAGGGCTTTTTCAACCATCACTTAATTTAATATATTTAATCGCAACCTAATTCTGGCGCCATCGCCTTAGTTCTTCGCCACATTGGCTAACTCGATGGCTCCCATAAACTGACGCAACTCCTTCTCGCTGGCATCGGTCACCGCCCAAAATTGCATGTTTGCCTGCGTCCAACCCATCAAGTTATAGCCCTGCTTGGCATAGCTACCGGGGTTCAGTTTTTGCGCTTCCCCTTTGGGCCACACATATAGGTTTATAAGATGCTGATTGCGGGCATATACTAACGCGGCTATGGTGCGGCCATCCATATAATCAAGCCTACCACCCACTAGGGGAAATCCTTCACCGCTTAAGTCTATAACCACGGGGGCGTAATCAAGCTTGCCGATAAACCATGGTTTCACCGTGTGTTGATCTGATGATTGCACATCTGTTTTATGTGCGACTAGCAAGGAGTGAACATGGCTGGAAACTAGTTGTTGCTGAAACTGTTGCGCTGCATGGTCAGTTTGCTGAAAGTACAAAAGAACAAGCGTTATCAATGCACCACACGCAGCCCCAAAACCTAAGCTGAGCCATTGTCGCGTCCACGCAGATAGCCAACCTAGCAGTTTGTCATTTGGTGTTAGCGCTTTCGCGGGCGAAAGATGGGTCTCAACACCATCCATAACACGGGCTTCAGCCGTGGCATCAATGGCGTAACGAATCCGTCGTCCTAAACCGGGGGGGGCTTGGTGGCGCGTAATATGTTGTTTTATTTCGCGTGGCAATTCTTCTGGTTCGGTATTTTGCATTCTCATCGCCTTTAGCAGATGTGGCGTAAATCTTGGCGCAATTGTGCGCGGGCGCGTGATAAACGTGACATCACAGAGCCTATTGGTATTTGCGCGATACGCGCAATGTCGTCATAGCTGAGTTCCTCCAGTTCGCGCAGTATCAATACTTCGCGATATGGGATCGCTAAATTAGCGATTGCAGCATTCACCATGGTGCGTTCACGCACCTGCGTCAAAATAGTTTCTGGCGTTTTAGCATCACCATGATGATCTAATATATGTGCTACATCATCAGCGTCTTCAGCGTATTCTATTAATTCGTGACTGCGCTTATTTTGCGCAAACCATGAATAACATACATTGCGTACAATACCTAATAACCACGGCCTAGAGGCGCAATCACCGCGCTTTGCATCATAGCTTTCAAAGTACTGAAACGCCCGTAAATAAGCATCCTGCACAATATCTTCTGCCGCATTTTCATCACGCGTGAGCCACCGCGCCAAGCTATACGCGGCGTCCAAGTGCGGCAAAATTTCAGTTTCAAATCGTGCCTTAAAATCGCTCATTGATGCGTTCCCAATTGAAATACACGCTAGATCAAAGCCATACTTTAAGCTTTCTGTACATCAAATTCGGAAATCACGTACTTATCTGCTTGCTGGGGCACGCGTTTCTGATCAGTACTCACTCCACGAAAACCCAAGCCTTTATTGGGCTGCGCAGGGTCCCAAGGCAGCGCCGTGCGCTTCTCTTGTGAGCCAGGCGAGGGCAAGGGAAATATTAGGGACTTGGCAGCGTGATGGGCAATGTGGCCAGTCATGTGGTGATGCTCTTGATGAATATGACCATAGAAAACCGACACATTTTGGTAGGGCATAATCAAATCGATCGCCTTAGCGCCATCGCTCGTTGCCCAATCCCACTTCGGCGCCAAATCAAACAAAGGCCGATGTGTAAACACTACAATCCGTGCGTCTTTTGCAAGTGTCGCTAAATCGGCACGTAGCCATTCAAGCTGTGTCGCACCCAAACCCGCACCAATGTCTGACACATTATCTAGCGTAATAAAATGTACCCCTTTGTGATTAAAGGAATAATAAGTAGCGCCAAATAGCTCCTTGTAAGCAGCACCGCTATCTTGAGCTGCATCGTGCTCCCCAGGAATGAATTTCAGGTTTTTAACGTTCAGCTTATTTACGATATCGCGAAACTCGGTAAGACGACGACGGCGCTCAATCGGATCATTGGTTGAGTGCGTGAGATCACCAGTAAACATAATGAAATCGGGGGCGCGATCTAATGCATTCACAGTCGCTACGGTCTTCTTCAAGGTGTTGGCCGCATCGGGGTTGTTTGCACCACTATAGCCCCAATGAATATCAGATAGCTGCACAAAATAAAAATCATCGGAATTCGTCAAGCCAATACCCGAAGTTTGTGCACAACCAAACAACCCAGACATAAAAATTGCACCGCCACCTACCGCTGTTAATTGCATAAATTTTCTACGGTCATTCATAGGATATTCCTTATTTAGATTGAATTAAAATTTAAAAACCCACGCCACTAATGCACCGATTCTTTTTTGATATATGCAATTAGATCCAAACGATCTTTCTCGCTTGGCACACTGATATTCATCTGCTGGCCGGGTATTAATTTCTCAGGACTAGCCAACCATTTATTAAGGTTTTGCTCATTCCAAATCAGTGATGACGCCTTTAGCGCCGCCGAATATTTGTAATCCACCGCCGTACCGACCTTGCGGTTGAATACCCCACGATGGTTAGGCCCCATTTCGTTTTCGTCAAAGTTATGGCAAGCCCCGCATTTGGTTTGATACAACTTTTCCCCCAGCACCGCATCGCCAGCCGCGTGAAGTGGCGACGTGAAGCTACACAGAGCAAGCAGGAAGATGCGTGTTTTAATTTTCATGGCATTAGGTAATGGCTAGTTGAAAAAATGTTCTTACTAGCAATACCGTGGTTAGCTCTAAAATATTCCCAAAATTGGGAAATATTTTTATGCAAAGCGATTTACCACTGCTGACTATTACGCAAGACGTACAATCTAGCATGACAAATAATCGCCTTCACGCCAACCTAACGAGAGAAAACTAGCCAACGAGCGTTTCCGGATAATCGGCTTAATAGGTGCGGTTGATAGTGTTTGTACGTCAGCGATGATGCCAGCGTAGTAGGTGCTGTCATAGCATTCGATTGCGTAGAGATACCGACGTTCTTACAACCGCACTTTTGAAGATATCCAAAAGTTGCGAACCATCCGCAATTTTCAGCATACCTCCAATCTTTAATCTCGATTCAAATCTACCAATGCAAAGCCGATATGAATGACTCGTCGAAATACGAGTGCTTCCGTTGGGAAAGCACAATGGATTGTAAATCCGCAGCGCTAGACCTTAACTCTCCCAATCTGCGAGCCGCAGGCTCCCCACTCTTGAGAACTCTCTCATATTGTGCGTTACCAACGTGAAATCGCGGCTCAGCGCAATGGCTGCAATTTGCAAATCATATGGCCCAATTGGGGTACCTGCTTTGATCAATTCTGCGCGAATTTTACCAAAACTGTTCGCCGCATTTCCGTCAAACGGAACACTTGGAAATCCATCTTCCAACTGCTTGATTAGGTCTAAATTCTGCTCTCGACGCGTACTTTTATAGGCACCGAAATATAATTCCGCCTTGACGACATCACACAGGAAAATTTGATCTGCGGCGTATCGTGCAAAATAAGTTTTAACGGAAGACGGCTGGGGATTCAGAAAACGAATCCAAACATTAGTATCGGGCAACCATACTACTGCAGTTCCAATCGCTGCTCTGCTTGACCCTGTGGTGCGCGAATCAAGGACTCACCTTGCCAAGCACCCATGGTGTTTTCCACAACGCTTGGTGACATTGTGCGGCGATGTTTTTGACGTACGAACAACAAGAAATCCAGAACCTCTTGCGCTAGCGGCTCAGAAAGTTGGTTCGCCTCATGTTTAAGCTGATCAATTACAGTCATGGCAATCTAAAATAGCAATTGAAAATATAATAATGCCACAAGTCGCGGCAATGAATTGGGGAAGGGTTAAATATCCCTTCATGCGGGCAAGATATTGTTGGCAATCTCAGCGCCGCTACGCGACTACACCCAAAAACCCCGGCTTCTCCCGCTTGTCCAACTGCTTAATCGCCCATTCCGCTTTTGCGGCTTCACTCCGATTTAGGTACTCGCGCGCACCAATTAAGCGTTTGGGTTTGCGGACTTTGGTGTATTTAGCGCCTTTGCCAGATACGTGCGTTTGATAGCGTTTTTGCACGTCGGTGGTGATGCCAGCGTAGTAGGTGCCGTCTTGGCATTCGATTAGATAGAGATACCACGGTTTTTGTGCGGCTTCGTCATTACCCGTAGATTCAACGCTCATTTCCTTCTTGTCTGCTAGTGCAGTTATGGGTTCTCTCTCAACGCTTACGGCGGCATCCGCATCTTTGGCCTTACGCGGTTTTTTTGTTGTTTTGCGCATTGTTTGAACAGGCTTGTATAGTTAACGTTAAAGGCTATTGTGCCTTGTTTTAGCGTGTAATTTTTGGCGGAGATTGGGTTCACATGGCAAGTGCTGATATTAATAATTTAATGCCGACGATTGATCATTTGGTGGTGGGTTGTTCTGATTTGACGCGGGGTAAAGTGTGGCTTGAAAAATTTTTGGGCGCGCCCTTAAGTGATGTAGGGGTGCACGTGCGTATGGGCACGCACAATCGCTTGTTGTCGTTGGGGCCTTCTTGTTATTTGGAATTGGTGGCGATTGATCCTGCGGGACAGGCACCGTTTATGCCGCGTTGGTTTGGGCTAGATACCTTGGATGTGCAGGAGCGCATCGCCGTGCGGCCACGCTTAATTGGCTGGGTAGTGCGCACCGATAATATCGGTGCACTTGATGAAAAATTAGGCAGCTGCTTAGGTAGTGTGCATCCGATGGAGCGCGGTGATTTTAAGTGGCGCATCACCATTCCAGAAGATGGCTATCCGGTTGAAAGTGGACTGGTGCCCACGGTAATTCAATGGGATGTGCCAATGCATCCGTGCGCGCGTTTGCCTGATCACGGTATTCGACTGGAGTGGATGGAGGCGGCGCACCCTAACCCTGCAAAAATTAAATATTTGTTAGATGAAATTGGCGTGCCGGATGCATTAACGCTAACCAGCACCCCCCCCTATTCAGGCATGACGATGTGCGCCTACTTACGTACAGCCAATGGCGTAAAAACGTTGATGAGCTAGTTTTACGGAAAAACGGGAGATGCCCTAAATAGGGCATCTCCAGTCACTATATCGCGCTAACTTAATACTTTTTACTTTATATCTGCTTCCATACGTCGGTTTTTGGCGCGACCTTCAGCGCTGGTGTTGTCGCCTATTGGCTTGGTATCTCCATAGCCGCGTGAGGTTACTTTGGCTTTAGCGATACCTTGGGCAATTAGGTATTCGGCACAGACTTCCGCACGCTTCTCACTTAGAGCTTGATTGTTGGCGGGTAATCCGGCGTTATCAGTGTGGCCGCTTAACTGTACTGCTTTGCCGTTCGCTTTTAGAGCTGCGGCAAGCTGGTTAAGTGCATTGCGTGCCGAGCCGTTGAGAGCGACGCTGCCGGTGGCAAACTGCACGTTTGAGAGTACAAACGCCGGAGCGGTTGCTGCGGTCGCTGTAGCTGCAACGACAGTCAATTTATCATCCACAGCTAAACCAAATGGTTTAAAGAATGTGCTTGCCCAATTAACGCGGCCAGTTTTGGTAGCAGTATCTTTTACTTCGCCCCTGAGCGTTACCGTGTTAGCCGTCGTTAACCACATGCCATTGCTTGGCCCTTTTGCCCCCTTTTTTGCCTCCATTATCCCGCTGAACAAATCCCCTAGCTTCGCCATATAGCTTGGCGGGGACAAGGCGGCGTCGATAGTTATAGCGTCAACCACATTGTTAGCGCCGTAGGCTTTTTGAGCCGCCGCAATCAGGTCTGCTTTGACTTGCGCAGTCGGCACGCTGCCTGTCAGGGTAATTTTGCCATCAACGGCGCTAAAACTCATGTCAGCGATTTTAGCGGCTGCAATGGGAGCAAGCGCCGGAGCTGTAGCTGGCTGCACCATTGCCGGTGCAGCGGCAGGCATGGCAATTGTTGCGGCAGGTGCCGCAGCCACCACAGCCGCCACATTAGCTTTGCCCCAACCTAACCAACAGCACAGCAGCAAAAAAAGGGCAAGAATGACGGCTACAATCGTTTTAAAACGATCATAGGCGCGGACTTCATCGGGAGTTCGACCATGAATGAGTTCCATATGCGCCTCGTCTTAGGCTTTATCAGAACTATGGGGATTGCTTGGCGTATAACCCGGCACCCGCACGCCACCATCTAGTTCATCTTGCAGCTTTTCTAGTTTGGCCCACTCGCCTTTAGCGGCTAATGTGGCTTGCTCGGGCCAAGTTTCAGGGTTTGCTAGTTTATAGCGCGGGCCGGCTTTTTCTAAAATCGCACTAATGGTAGATGTTGGGGTAACTGCTAGTTTAGCGAAGGTCTTGATGCCGTCAGCTTTTAGCAAGCCACTAATTTTCGGGCCAATGCCTTCAATACGCTGCAAGTCATCCTCTTCCGAGGCGACAGCAACGGTGGCAACGGCTGCTGCGGCAGCTAATGCAGCAACACCAGGGGTGGCAGTGCTAGTAGAAACGAGTGGTGCCGCACTAGCGCTAGTTTGGGTACGCTTTTTGCGCCAGAAGAGATAGTCAATAACCCATTCGATAAGCCAGCCCAGCAACAACCCCAAAATGAAATAACACCAGCCTGAACATCCTTCCATGTTGTTCCCCTTGAATATTGATTTAGTGATTTGCTGCGAACCACCTGCGTACAACCCACCTTTCGCAGTTAGCAATTTCCACTATACACTTTTGATTTTTCTCAAGATGAATTCTTGCAAAACGATATTTCTACAACATCGAAGCGCAATGCAAAATAGGCCGAAAACGGCCTATTTTTTGGGGTACTGCAGGGTATTTATACCCCCGCTAAACTTATCGTACAGCAGCGAGTTCAGTCAGTTGTGTTTTCATTTTTTGCATCGCTTTAGCTTCGATTTGGCGAATGCGTTCCGCTGATACGCCGTACTCATCGGCTAGCTCGTGCAAGGTTTTGCTATTGCCTTCACCTTCTTGCACCAACCAACGAGAAGCAACAATCCGACGGCTACGCTCATCCAAGCTATCAAGGGCTGATTTTAAGCCATCGGTAGCAAGCACATCGTATTCCACGCGCTCCAAACTTTGGTCAGGCTCCATTGAACCATCTTGCAAATACGCAATCGGGCTGATCCAATTTTCGTCATCATCATTGGCCGGTTCAAGCGACACTTCTTGACCCGACAAACGCTGTTCCATTTCGGAAACATCGCTTTCTTTAACGTTAAGCTGACGGGCAACTTCTTTAATTTCTTTTGGGCTAAGTGCGCCAAAATTAGGCTTCATCGAGCGTAAATTAAAAAATAATTTACGCTGCGCTTTGGTAGTGGCAACTTTAACGATGCGCCAGTTTTTCAAAATATATTCGTGGATTTCGGCTTTAATCCAATGCACAGCAAACGACACCAAACGCACACCGCGCTCAGGATCAAAGCGCTTTACCGCTTTCATCAGGCCAATATTGCCTTCTTGGATTAAATCGGCGTGCTGTAGGCCATAGCCAGTGTAATTACGGGCAATGGAAACGACTAGGCGCAGATGCGACATCACCATTTCGGACGCGGCGGAAATATTGCCTTCGTCTTTGAGGGCATGCCCGAGCGCTTGCTCGCGCTCTAAGGTGAGCATAGGGATGCGGTTTACCGCAGAAATATAGTGCTCTAGGCTACCAACGGATAAGGCTGGTAGATTCATCGTGGTAGCGGTTGTAAAACCTGATGCAAAAGCTGCTGTTGCCATTTTATAGACCCCTTCTAAAAAGAAAGAATGCTTGTCGAGAACATAATTTTAGCACTCGTAGACATAGAGTGCTAACGAATTCGAAAAGTTCAAGGGGAAATTAAAAATATTATTAGGCTTATTGGTCAGTTAATGAAATCTTAAGCTAATTTTGGACAGAGCGAGTACGACGGCGATAGCATTTTTAAAATTAAAAACGCCCTATTTACAGGCGTTCTTACAGCTTTAAGGCTGGCAGCGGTACTTAATAATCAGTTTTAAATTATAAAAGCCCGTATTTACGGGGTTCACAACCACTTTCTGCAAAAACTATACCGAGAATGACGAACCGCAACCGCAGGTAGACGTTGCATTTGGATTCTTAATTACGAACTGGGCACCTTCTAATCCTTCGGTGTAGTCAATTTCAGCACCAATCAAATATTGATAGCTCATTGGATCAATGAGCAATTTCACGCCCTTTTTCTCCATAATGGTGTCGTCTTCATTGGAAATTTCATCAAATGTGAACCCATATTGCAGGCCTGAGCAACCGCCACCAGTTACAAACACACGCAGTTTAAGATCGTTATTACCCTCTTCTACAATCAGCGCGGCTACTTTATCAGCAGCGTTATCAGAAAATAAAAGCGGTTCTGGCATCATCGACATATCGTTCATTATGATTCCTCGTTCAGTTAGAGATGGTGGCTACCATCCTCATTAAATTGGGTACAGCAGGCTCACTTCAAGTGTTGCCTCCCGCTATATAACTATGCACCGCTATTGGCTGGCTTAAATTCCAAAACCTTTTCGCTACGGGAACCAGATTCGTATACCATCCGACCCATCACAATAGCGCCTACATGGATTTCCAACGCTTTGTAGGTAACATCACCTGTCACCCGCGCCTTTGGTAGCAGCTCAATATACTCGCTGGCTTTAACGGGGCCAGCAACTACACCATTTATAACGACGTGACCCACGACTATTTCACCTTCAACTTTAGCTGTTTCAGATAACACCAAAGTTCCAGGTTTTTCGCCGGATGCATGAATATTGCCCTTCACAGTACCATCAACGCGCAAACCACCGGTAAATGTCACATCACCGCTAATGGTAGTGCCCGCGCCAATCAGGCTATCAATGGGGCTGGGTTTATTTGATTTTGGAAACATGTGTGCCTCTTAAAAGGTTATCGCTTTGGTGGCACGTACTTCATTGCCTTGTTGACCAAGTACGCGTACTTGCACAGATTTTAACTGTGCGCCTTCAGGTAGTTTAAACCGTCCTTCAACCTTCTGGTAGTACTTAAAATCAACTTCGCCATTATTACTGGGATTTTTAGTGTCTTCAGGGAAGGTTAAGTTAAGCGTTTCACTATTTTTTAGTGCGCGTACGACTAATTGCACGCGGCCTTTAAAATCTGCACGTCGTTGCCCGCCTTGCGTAAGCAACATACGATAACGAATTTCCGCTGTTTGTGCATCAGGCTCTACCTTTAAATTGGTGATGCTTAGACCATCAGGCACTTTTCCAGCACTCATAATGTTACGCAAAAAGCCCAAATCTTCCTTCAAACTGGCGTTCTCTTCTTGTACTTGGCTGCTGTTTTTCACCAGCTCCGCTTGGGCTGATTTTTCAACCTTAAGCTGACTTTCACGATCGTTCAACGCGCTTTTTAAGCTGTCCGCCGTCTTCTGCAAAGCACTATTTTGTTCGGTGAGGGCGGCAATTTGCGCCTTGGCCTCATCTTTACTAAAACCAGTAATACGATAACTATTGTCTACCAAATACCAGGCAACAGCGGCTGCGATACCCATCGCCAGACCAAAGCCGCCAATGCGCACATACCAAGGTTGATGAGTTTTAATCGCCATTTTGGACGAGCGAATACCGATGTTGCTGCGAATGCGTCGCCACAAGCCGCGAAGTTTTAGATTGCTCAACATAGGATTATTCCAAGAAAATTACTGCATTTACCGATCAATAATCAACAGTAACACCGGACAAATAAAGGATTTCACCCGTTTAGCTAAACGGACAAAAAGCCGCACAGGGCGGCTTTTTGAATATTTGCACATTGATCTGCGATTTGATGGTTGTCCGATCGTGCCAACAACCGAAAAAGCAATTAACGCTTGGAGAACTGTTTGCGACGACGCGCTTTGTGTAAACCCACTTTTTTACGCTCAACTTCACGCGCATCACGGGTAACAAAACCAGCTTTGGAAAGTTGTGGTTTCAAGTTTGCATCGTAATCGATCAAGGCACGCGTAATACCATGACGAATCGCGCCAGCTTGGCCAGATTCACCACCGCCAAGCACGTTTACCATGATGTCAAACTTATCAACGCTGCCTACTAATTCTAGCGGCTGACGCACGATCATACGGCCAGTTTCACGTGAGAAATAAACATCCAAAGGCTTATCGTTTACAACGATGGTGCCTGTGCCTGCTTTAACGAAAACGCGCGCAACAGAACTCTTGCGACGACCTGTACCGTAATAATATTTACCGACCATGATTTATCCTTAAACTTCCAACACTTTGGGTTGTTGCGCGGAGTGCGGATGGGATGCGCCCGCGTAAACTTTCATTTTCTTGATCATTGCATAGCCTAGTGGGCCTTTTGGCAGCATACCTTTAACAGCTTTTTCAAGTACGCGCTCAGGGTGCTTAGCTTGCAACTTATTGAAATTGGTTTCGTACAAACCACCTGGATAACCAGAGTGACGGTAGTACATTTTTTGTTCAGCTTTATCGCCGGTAACACGCAATTTTTCTACGTTGGTGATGATGATGAAATCGCCGGTATCAACGTGAGGCGTATATTCTGGCTTATGCTTACCGCGAAGGCGGGCAGCAACTTCAGAAGCGACTCGGCCAAGCACCTTATCGGTAGCGTCTACAACGAACCAATCATGCACAACCTCATGCGATTTGGCAGAAAATGTTTTCATGTTAAATGCTCAGTAAAAAATGTCGCTAAAAAACGGGGGACGGGTTCGATCACAGATGAATTGCCTAAAACAGCGGGAGAAAACCACATTGAACAATGATGATTACGCGGAAGCGGCGATGTTGCGAAGTTCTAATGATACTAAAACTTGCTATCACTATCGCGTTCCTGCTATTGCTCCAATATACTGCTGTCTTTAGGAATTTATTGCTATTGCCCACACGCCAAATTACAACAAGACGCGGCGCTACCCAAGGAACCCAAGATTATAAAGCGATGGTGGTGTGGTGTCAAACGTTTCCTTCGCGACGGGCGTAATTTGAGTGGACTTTCTAGCGCACAGGTTTGTTTTCTTCACTTTTTTGCAATTTTGAGGCGTAAGTAATGCAAGTAAAAATAAATTGGGTAAGCGGCGTGGCATTTTCAGGGCAAACTGAAGGCGGCCATAAAATTATGATGGATGGTAGCCCTGAAGTTGGCGGGCAAAACCTAGGTGCACGGCCCATGGAAACGGTGCTGATTGGCACGGGCGGTTGCAGTGCAATTGATGTTGTCTTGATACTCAAAAAAGCACGGCAAGACGTTACCGACTGCGAAGTGGTGGTAAATGCCGAGCGCGCCACCACCGATCCAAAAGTATTTACCACAATCCATTTTCATTACGTGGTTACGGGCAATAATTTGAATGCCACCCACGTTGAACGGGCGGTAAAACTATCGGCCGAAAAATATTGTTCTGCTACTGCCATGATGGCAAAAACAGCAGCGGTAACGTTTGATTTTGAATTGTTGGCGGCCTAAGTACAATACCTGAAGATACCTAAAAATAGGGTATCTTCGATTATTTATATTGCTACAAAGCGCAATATTAAGCGCCCAATTTCAAACCCAATAAGTGCTACGCGTCATCACCGCTGATACCCCGCGCATGACTGCCGTCACTGGTGGCGGCACTAATGTTGCGCCGTGATTCACACCAGTTTGGCCGTGGCGATGCTCATCTTCACGCATGGTTTCTAAAATTTTGCGGCTAGCAATGTCGGCTGCCGGTAAGCGTTGCAAATGATCGTTTAAATGCGCTTCAACCTGACGCTCAGTTTCCACCAAGAATCCCATACTACGTTTGTCACCCAACAGGCCGGCGACAACCCCCAATGAAAATGATCCAGCGTACCAAATTGGGTTAAGTACCGACGTGCTACCACCCAACTCCGCTATGCGTTCGCCACACCACGCAAGATGATCACGTTCTTCGACAGCTGCATGATTCAGTACCGCACGGGTTTGCGGCGTTTTTGCAACCAAGGCTTGGCCTTGATAGAGTGCTTGTGCACAAACTTCACCGCAGTGATTTACCCGCATTAGGCGAATTGATAGGGCTTGTTCTGCAGGGGTCAATACTGTTGTCGGTAGCGCACCTGCCGAAGATGGCGTTGACGTGGGTTCTAGCGCGGTGGCTGGGTGTTGGGGGGGCATAGATGCCCCGCTTGCAAGATATGCAGGATATGCCGTGTATGCGGGATTAGGGCGCGACGCTGTGGTTTTAGCGAACAGCGCCCGCAATCCGGTATCCACTTCGCAAATTACCGTATCAATCAAATTCATGGGTCCAACCTTTTAAAAACGCGGTGGCGCTGCATTTGTCGTAAAATTTAAAGCATCACACGTTCGCACTAATTTAGCGACCATGCGTGACTACAACCACAATTTTACGCCCGTTTTAGCTAATGTTGATGGATTGCCAAACCAAAATGCAAATCGGGCTGCGTTTGCACGCAGCCCGATTTTTACAGCATTTTCTCTAAATTAAGATTGCATCAATGTGATGCCACCTAAATTAGAATGTGTGCTTAACGCCAACACCAAAGCCTGATGGATCATTATCAGCAGCAACACCACCCAAACCATTCAAGCCAAAGTTAGCTGCGGCTTTGTCATTGTTGGTAATGCGTACTACTTGACCATACAAGTTTGTACGTGCAGATAACTTGTAGTTTGTACCAAGTAGGAAAGCACGTGCAGAGGCGCCACGGCCATCAGAGGTAGCGGTTACAGCACCGCCGTCTTTAAAGCGACCAAACGACACGTACGGGTTCCACATACCTTGAGTCATACTTGCAGAAACGAAGAATGCGTTTTTGTCAGCAGTTGCCGTTTTGCGGATTTTCTCAAGCATTACGCCAAATTTGAAGGCGCCTTGCGTGAAGGAAATACCCAACTCATTGCCATTTGCATCTTGGCTCGCAGCAGCATTTGAACCAGCTTGATTGCTTTGACGCTCATAAGCATAGGCTACGCTGAAGTTTTTAGCCGTATAAGTCAAGCTACCCGAGAATGTTGTTGGGTTGGTTGACTGTGTTTTAGCTTCAGAAGCGGAATAATGCAAACGAGCATTGAAGCCGTTGATGTTTGGTGACCAATATTGAACGGCGTTGTTTTCACGACGGTCAAAGTTACCTGAATCATGCATTACTGTGGTGTAAGCACCCATGGTAACGTCACCAGTTGGGTCAAGACCGATTGTAGCTAGCTTGTATGGTGTATCCCAACGACCAATCAATACGCTACCGAAATCGCCTTGGAAACCAACTGCGCTGTTACGGCTGGCGAAACCCTTACCGCCGTTGCCTGTGAAGTTACAACCACCGTTTGGCAATGTGCCAGTAGCTGGGTTGCCGCCTTGACCGCAAGCATCATCAGGATTAATTTGAGATTCAATTTGGAAAAACGCTTTAATACCGCCGCCCAAATCTTCAGAACCACGTACGCCCAAACGAGAAGCTTGGTTAGTAACGCGAGTACGGCTACCGATTGGTGTTGCGCCGCCTTTGGCTTTTACGCTTTCAAATGTGAGATCTAACAAACCGTACAGAGTAACTGGGTTTGCCGATTGCGCCATTGCAACTGGGGTGAACATTGCACCAAAAACTGCGGCAGCGATTAATTTCTTATTCATCAAAAATCTCCTGTGGTTAAATTCGAGCTTCGTAATTCCAATATTTCGAAACTGGTGGGTAGTATTGCAGACGGCTACTGTAGGGCTGCAAATAACAATATGCGATGCCACTACGACTTAGGCGCCCAGTTCTCACTTCGCAAATATCAAGTGAAACCAACTACACCTAGACTCCTATTGTAACGAACTTCATGCAGTCTATTCGAAAACTTACCCAATATTGCCAAAAACAGCTGTTTTGCTCAAGCTATACATGTGTTTTCACCCTTGCCAAGCGAGATTGTTGCCTTTTTGCAACACGATTTCTTGACGCAAGCTTACGCTAGTAAAACATATCCGCTAACGCTTTTCCGGGGTCTGGTGCCTGCATAAACGCACCGCCGACCAAATAAGTATTAACGCCATTTTCTTGCATATTCATGACAATTTCGCGACTGACGATGCCGCTTTCAGTGACCAAAATCCGATTGGTCGGAATTGCGGCTTGCAATGCAAAGGTAGTTTGAATATTAGTCACAAAACGCGTCAAATCACGGTTGTTAATACCAATCAGCGGGGTTTGCAAGGTGAGCGCCTGTTGTAATTCCGCAGCATTGTGGCTTTCTACCAACACACTCATGCCTAAATCGAGTGCTACACGCTCTAAGGTCTGTAAGTCTGACAAGGGCACCGCGCCCGCGATAAGTAAAATTGCATCGGCACCCATCGCTCGCGCTTCTAAAATTTGGTAGGTATCGATAATAAAATCTTTACGCAACACCGGCAAATTACACGCCGCTTTTGCCGCCATTAAATCAGCGCTACTACCCTGAAAGTAATCACGGTCAGTTAATACCGACAAACATGCCGCGCCGTGCTGCTCGTAACTCTTGGCAAAAAAAGCGGGCGCAAACTCTGCCCCATCTGCGCGAAAAGTGCCAGCGCTCGGACTGGCGCGCTTAATTTCTGCAATAACGGCTAGTTGCGTGTTAGCGTGTTTTGCGCGAATAGCACCTAAAAAGTCGCGTGGTGAACTCACCAGCGCAATTTTTTCACGTAATGCCGCCTCTGGTGTTAAGCCCCTGTTTTCAGCCACCTCTAGCGCTTTGGTGGCAAGAATCTTCTTTAGAATATCAGACATATTGTTAAGCGGCCGATGCCATATTATTGGTTACGCGAATCAGTTCTTCGAGTTTAGCTTTCGCTCGTCCAGTCTCAATCATTTCCCGCGCACGCGCCACTCCGGATCGCAAATCTACCGCCATACCGGCAACATAAATTGCGGCTCCTGCGTTTAATGACACGATATCCTTAGCAGCACCTTCGGTGTTATTGAGCACATCCATCAAAATTTTCAACGATTGCTCTTTATCAACGGCTCGCAAAGAATCAATCGCTTGCGCTTTTAATCCAAACTGCGATGGCTCGATCATGTAATCACTGAGTTCGCCATTTTTAAGTTCAGCCACGTAGCTTGGGCCGCTGATAGAAATTTCATCCAAGCCTTCAGCGCCGTGTACTACCATCACATGCTTGGAACCAAGCGTTTTCAATACCCGCGCTTGAATGCCGACTAAATCGGGATGGAATACGCCCATCACTTGATTCTGCGCACTCGCCGGGTTGGTCAATGGCCCCAAAATATTGAGGATGGTGCGCATGCCTAATTCTTTGCGTACCGGTGCCGCATACTTCATGGCGGGATGATGATTAGGGGCGAACATAAAGCCCACACCAACGGCTTTAATACACTCACCTACCTGTGTTGGCGTAATGTTCAACTTAACACCTAAGGCTTCCAATACATCGGCACTCCCGGATGAGCTAGACACTGCGCGACCACCGTGTTTAGCCACTTTAGCGCCCGCTGCAGCAGCTACAAAGGCCGCTGTAGTAGAAATATTAAAGGTATGCGATTTATCACCACCGGTGCCGCAGGTATCCACTAAATGTGGTTCGTTACGCACATCTACTTTGGTGGCGAATTCTCGCATCACTTGCGCGGCTGCAGCTATTTCAGATACCGTTTCCACCTTAACGTGCAGACCCATCAAAATAGCGGAAAGCTGCACGGGTGAGACGTTTCCAGTCATTACCTGACGAAATAAATCGACCATTTCATCATAAAAAATCTCGCGTTTATCGGATAAACGGCTAATCGCTTCTTGCGCAGTAAACATGGTCGTACTCCTAATTGGTGCTGTAGTGTGGGGCTGCCGCGTTACTACCAACTTCGTTGCGGCCGCGCTGCATGAAGTTACGCAGCAAAGCATAACCGTGCTCAGTCAAAATAGATTCTGGATGAAATTGCACGCCTTCAACGTCCAATGTTTTATGCTTAACACCCATTACTTCGCTATCATCCGTCCATGCGGTAATTTCTAAACAGTCGGGGCAAGATTCACGACGAATCACCAAGGAATGATAACGCGTGGCGGTATAAGGTGACGGCAAACCAGCAAACACGCCTTGTTGATTATGAAAAATCTGCGATGTTTTACCATGCATAATTGTGCGGGCGTGAACGATCTCGCCGCCGAAAGCTTGGCCAATGGATTGATGGCCTAAACACACACCTAAAATTGGAATAGTCGCCGCGTATTTTTCAATAACACCCATTGAAATACCGGCTTCATTGGGTGAACAAGGCCCTGGTGAAATGACGATTTTCTCCGGCTTGAGTGCACCTACTGCGGCTACAGAAATTTCATCATTGCGCACTACTTTTACGTCCTCGCCCAACTCCCCTAAGTACTGCACCAGATTGTAGGTAAAGCTATCGTAATTATCGATCATTAATATCATATTGGCCTCACGCTTCGTTCGTATCAATACCACCAGCAACCAACTCGGCTGCTCGCAACAGTGCACGCGCTTTGTTCTGGGTTTCTTGCCACTCGTTTTGCGGTATTGAATCGGCAACGATACCAGCGGCGGCTTGTACATAAAGTACGCCATTTTTCACCACACCGGTACGTATTGAAATAGCTAAATCCATATTGTCGTTAAAACCAATATAACCAGCGGCACCTGCATAAATGCCGCGTTTTGAAGGCTCTAACTCATCAATAATTTGCATCGCTCGCACTTTGGGCGCACCCGTTACGGTACCCGCCGGAAAGGTCGCTCGTAGCAGCTCAATGGGGCCAACGCCGTCTTTAATCTCACCCTCTACATTGGAGACGAGATGCATAACATGTGAGTAGCGCTCCACCACCATTTGTTCAGTTACTTTAACGGAACCAATTTTCGCCACACGACCTACATCATTGCGACCCAAATCAATTAGCATTAAGTGTTCGGCCAATTCTTTTGGATCTTCGCGCAACTCTTTTTCAAGTGCTTGGTCTTGCTCTGGCGTAATACCGCGTTTGCGCGTACCGGCGATGGGACGCAAGGTAATTTTTTTACCCTCTTGACGCACCAAAATCTCTGGCGATGCGCCAACAATGTGGAATTCACCCATATCGAAATAGAACATATACGGCGACGGATTGATCGAACGCAAGGCTCGATATAAATTGATCGGCGGCGCATCAAAGGGCTGTGAAAGCCGTTGCGAAATTTGCACCTGCATTAAATCACCATCAACGATATATTGCTTACATCTCACTGCTGCTTTTAAAAATGCGGCCTCGCCTATTTCTGATACCGGCTCCGAAACGCTCTTTGTAGGCACATAAACCGGCAAGGCGGCCGGCTGGCGCAGGCCTAAGCGCAATTCAGTGAGACGCCGATTGGCCTTCGCCAGCGCATCAGTTTGCGACGCATCTGCATACACAATCAAATAAAGCTTACCGGACAAACTATCCACCACCGCCACTTCGTCGGACAGCATCAAAATCGCGTCGGGTACATTAATGGGGTCAAGCTGCGTGCGGCCATTGGCGATTTGCGGCGACAACTTAGGCTCAATAAAGCGCACGACATCATAGGAAAAATAACCTGCTAAACCACCGCCAAAGCGCAATGGATTAGTAACCGGAGCAGCTTTAATCTTTGCGCGATACTTCTCTACAAAACTTAGCGGGTCTTTCACAAAAACATGCTCTATCGTTTCGGTGCCCGATGAGTATTTACCGGCCTTGGCACGGATTACTGATACTTCTTGCCCAGAAATCTGGATCCATTCACGGGCAGGCAAACCGATAATGGAATAACGCCCAAAGCGTTCTCCACCAATCACAGATTCAAGCAAAAAAGAATACGACTTATTGGCGAGTTTTAGATAAATTGATAAGGGTGTATCAAGGTCCGCAAAGGTTTCTAAAACAACAGGAATACGATTGTAGCCTTGCGCTACAAGCGCATTAAATTCTTGTTCAGTCATGGGAGTTCCAACAAAATATTTTGAGTTTCGCGCACAAACAAGCAGGCGCTGCGATGGCAGGGTGATTTAGAAATGGACAGGCCATCGCCAGTGGCAAGGCCGCCATTGGGTCATTTTTAAGGGTGCAGTTTTTGTTGTGAACATGATTCGACTAATATTAAGATACTGCAGTAATTTCGGTTGGCGGGGCTTCAGCAGCAGTTTCCGTCACTGGTGCATCGACAATTGATGTTTGTGTTGGCACCGTGACCATAAGCTTAACAAATTTTAGCGCTTCAGGCAGTTCTAGCAAAAACGCATCACAGTCTAACCCCCGCAGTTGCTCTCCTTCATTGTAGCCATAGGTCACAATAAAGGTAGGCGAACCCGCAGCGCGGGCAGCTTTCGCATCGTTTTGCGAGTCACCAATTACCAGCAATTGCGCCGGCGGAATATTAAAAAACTGTGCTGCATGTAGCACTGGCAGCGGGTTCGGTTTACGTTCGGCCACAGTATCGCCACTAACGACAATTTCAAAATAATTCAGCAATCCGGCTTTTTCTAAAATCGGTAGGGTAAATTTTTCCGCTTTATTGGTGATGCATCCTAAACGATAGCCTGCTGTTTTCAGTGCATTCAAGCCATCGAGCACGCCAGGGTAGATGGTAAACGTATCGGTAGCGCATTGTTCGTAGTGGCGTTCAAATACGCCAATCGCTACTTTAAGCGCGGTAGCGCCTACTTCACCCACTACATCTTTCAGGGTTTGCGAAACCAAATTGGGAATACCCTTACCTACAAAATTTTTAATAATCTCATCCGGTAAAGGTGCAAAACCAAGCGATGCACGCATGCGGTTAGCAGCGGTGGCAATATCGCCCACGGTGTCGATCATGGTTCCATCTAAATCCACAACCACAGCCACGATAGGAATCGGGAACGCGTACTTAGGTTTAGCGCGGGGCTTGCCTTTTTTTGCCACTGGGGGGGCAACGACTGGCTGCGGTACATCAACCACAACACCAACATCGCCTTCATCGTCATCTAATGCATCACTAGAGACTCCGGTATTTATTGCGCCCACAGGTTTTATCGCAACGGCATCAACAACATTGGTTGGCGCAATCGCACTTTTAACTTCCACCAACTTACCGCTGGCGGCGAAGGATTCAAGACTACTAATTGCCATTTGCTAAAACCTTTAAAATTTAATTTATTGCCGCAGCAATGGACTGCCGCATCGCAGCAATGCGCGTGGTGTAAGCAGCCCGCCCACCAGCCCCGTAAATGGCGGAACCGGCCACAAAAGTATCAGCACCGGCACGCGCTGCCGCACCTATATTGTCCGCTTTAATGCCGCCATCCACTTCTAACAAAATCATGCGTTCGGATGCCTCAATACGGGCTTTGGCTTGGGCAATTTTAGTGAGCGCAGCGGGAATAAACTGTTGCCCACCAAACCCAGGATTGACCGACATGATGAGGATTAAATCCACCTTATCCATCACATAATCTAAAAAATGCAAGGGCGTACCGGGATTGAATACCAACCCTGCTTTGCAGCCGCAATCGCGAATTAAGCTTAAGGTACGATCAATGTGGCCTGATGCTTCGGGATGAAAACTAATAATATCGGCACCAGCTTGCGCAAAATCGGACACTATTCTATCAACTGGGCTCACCATCAAATGCACGTCAATAGGTACTTTGCCACCAAGCGCGTCTACTGCATAGGGCCGAACGGCCTTGCACACCAAGGGGCCTACGGTTAAATTTGGCACATAATGATTATCCATCACATCAAGATGAATAATGTCGGCACCTGCCGCAATCACATCAGAAACCTCTTCGCCAAGACGCGCAAAATCGGCCGATAAAATGCTCGGTGCAATGTTAAATTTTACTTGATTTGACGAAACGCCCATCATTACCGCCAATTGAAAAACTAAAACCCTATTTTACGCTATCTAGCAGCTTGCCGGACTATGACAATCGGAAGCTAAATTTGCAACTGATCGCAGTTGTGAGGCATCACGTGGTCGTGTTAGCATTAGCTTATGGATAGTGACAAAAAATATGCTGTTAAAGTAGATGCGCAAGCGTTCTACCTCGCCGATCATTCCGATGAGGATAATGATCGCTATGTGTTCGCCTATAGCGTAAAAATTACTAATGTCGGCGAAATTGCAGCTAAGGTAGTTAGCAGGCATTGGCTCATCACCAACGCGACAGGCGAAGTACAAGACGTGCGGGGCATGGGCGTTATTGGCGAGCAACCAAATTTAGCGCCGGGTAAATGCTTTGAATATTCTAGTGGTTCCGAGCTAACCACAGAGTTCGGGTCGATGCGCGGCAGTTACCAAATGCTGGCGGCTGATGGCACCCGATTTGAAGCCATTATTCCAGAATTTAGCCTTACCGTACCGCGCGTGTTGCACTAAAATTCGGCACTAAAATTCGGCATTAAAGTACGACGCCAAAGGTAGCACAGCAATACCGCTTAAAGTACGCTGAGGATATGGTTCCCGCGTGCTAAATTTCAGCTCTAGGAGCATTACATAGCATGACCAAACGTACCGAAATTTTTCAGTCCGATGAAGCAACACCTACCCAATTAACGTCTGCCCGCATTCGCTCGCGCCTTGTTGCCGCAAATCAACGGTTTTACGCTAACGATAATATTTCCGCCTATATTGAGCCCGGCGAAATGGACGCTCTACGTCAAGAAGTTGCCGCAAAAATGCAGGGGGTGTTAGAAAGCCTAGTAATCAACACTGAAAACGATCACAACACGAACGAAACCGGCAAACGCGTTGCTAAAATGTTTTTAACCGAGGTATTTCGCGGGCGCTATGATGGCGCACCAGCGGTTACAGAATTTCCGAATGTTGAGCACCTGAACGAGCTGATGATTGTCGGGCCAATCACTGTGCGTAGCGCATGTTCGCATCACTTTTGCCCCATTTTGGGCAAAGTATGGATTGGCATCATGCCTAATGAACATTCCAACTTAATTGGCTTATCTAAATACGCACGCATTTGCGATTGGATCATGTCTCGCCCACAAATTCAAGAGGAAGCTGTCACCATGTTGGCCAATCATTTGCTCGAAAAAGTAAAACCCGATGGCTTAGCAATTGTGATGGAAGCCGATCACTTTTGTATGCACTGGCGGGGGGTGAAAGACAGCGAATCGAAGATGATTAATTCCGTCATGCGCGGCTCGTTTTTAAAAGATGCTAATTTGCGACGCGAATTTTTATCGCTCATCGGCAATAATCAAAAATAAATCGAAAATAAGTCAAAATAACCTCGTTTAGGAAGATACCGATTATGCTAGTTCGTCTACTTTATGCCAGCCGCGCCTCAGAAGCAGTAAACCAAGATTCACTCACCGCGATTCTGAACAAATCGCGCACCAACAACCCAAAAACTGGCGTCACTGGTGTGCTGTGCTTTAGCGGCAATATTTTTCTGCAAGTGCTGGAAGGCGGCCGCCTCCCAGTTAGCACCCTGTACAACCAGATTGCATCCGATAACCGTCATAAAGACGTCGTAATTCTATCGTATGAGGAAATTAGCGAGCGCCGTTTTTCAGGCTGGTCGATGGGCCAAGTAAACTTGGGCTTAATTAACCCATCGCTGCTGCTAAAGTATTCTGAATCGGCAACGCTTGACCCTTACTGCGTATCGGGTAAAGCCTCGCTAGCATTGTTTGAAGAGTTAATGGCATCTGCCCACATCATGGGGCAGCGCGTTTAGCCTTTAGCATTTCTGCAGAGTTTTCACAGACCGATCCAACTACATCTGCTTAAACAAATGCGCGTAGGCACGGCTCACTTGTAGCTTCACTTTGGTTTCACGCAGTACTAGCAAAGTATGCCCAGCATCATCACGAATACTACTCACAATTGCAACCACATTTACGACTGTGGAGCGATGAATTTGCCAAAATTCATCGCCATCTAATTCCGCGAGCAGTTCAGCCAACGGTGTGCGAATCAGCGATTCACCGTCTTTGGTGTACACACTGACATATTTATCCTGCGCTTGAAAATACAGCACGTCACCCACTGCTATTTGCTTCACGACGTCGCCTACCGATGCGCGAATCCAGCGTAATTTTTGTGCTGGCACACGCCGCGCATCTGGTATTGCACCGCGCAGCATACTAATTAACGCGGACACATCTTCAGGTGCTGTGTTGGCCGTTAATTTCGCTTTTAGTTTCTCGATAGTACGAACTAATCGGGCGTCTTCAACAGGCTTGAGTAAGTAGTCAACCGCATTGGTATCAAAGGCATTTAGCGCATATTGGTCGTAAGCCGTTACAAACACCACGTGGATTTTTTCATCGGCGCGCGCTGCGACTTCAAGGCCGGTTAATCCTGGCATACGAATATCAAGAAATGCCACGGTCGGTAATAAATCATCCATTTGTTGAATGGCTTCTAAACCATTTTTAGCAACGCCGACAATGACGAGTTCCGGCCATAATGCGTTTAAGCGCGTACGCAAATATTCAGAAAGATGTTGCTCATCATCAGCAATAACGGCCGTAATTTTGGTTGCATTTTGCGAATTCAATCAGACACCCTTTCAAAAAAATTGAGAAATTTAGTTAAGTATTTTGCGGGAGAATCAATAAGACTTTGGTGCCACGAGGTGCGTTGTCTTCTACGCGCATTTCTGCGGCGGAGCTATAGGTGCTTAGTAAGCGTGCCCGCACATTAGCCATGCCCACACCACCTATATTGGCATCTGTGTTTGACCCCACTACTTTTGGCACGCCTCTAGAAAATCCCATACCGGTATCAGCCACGGTAATGACAACATTATTGCCGTCGAGCCGCGCGGTAATTGCTACTTCACCGCCTTCTATACTGGGTTCTAACCCATGTTTAATCGAGTTCTCCACTATGGGTTGCAGCAGCATTGGCGGTATCTTGCAGTTGGCCACATCCGTTGCAATATCAATGCGCACCGTTAATCGATCACCCATGCGAATTTGCAAAATGGCTAAGAAATTGCGCATCATGTCCACGTCTTTACCCAAGGTGGTAGTGAGTTCGCGCGTTGCGGCAAGGGTTGCCCGCAGGTAGGCGATAAACTGCTCCAGCATAAGCTTAGCTTTATCCGGTTGCGGATGAATTAGGCCGGTGACATTCGCTAAAGTATTGAATAAAAAGTGCGGCTCAATTTGTGCCTGCAAGGCGCGTAAATTAGCATTATCCGCTTGGCTTTGTGCCTCTTTTAAACGCGCCTGCTCGCGCGCCATTTCGGCCTCGCGCGTCAGGTAGGTGAATCGGCTGCGCCACGCGAAGGTTAGCATGAGAGAGATTAAAAATGACAGGCTTAAACTAATCAGCAACCACTGTGGATCACCAATCCAGCCACGCAACCCAAAAGTGCGCGGCTGGAGGAAGGACAGCACTAAAATTGCTATCTGCACCACGCCAAAAGAAACTACGGTATATCCAACAATCGTCGCCCAAGTGCCCATGCGATTCATGCGCGCAAAGAAAGTGCTCGCCAGTTGCATTACTCCCGCAAAGGTAAAGCCGATAGCCTGCGAAATCATGAAGTTATTTTGCGCTGTGGCAAGAAACCTATTCCAAGTTTTCATATCCGCAAACACGATTGCCATTAACGTCATAAACACCGCAATGATGGTGTTAAAAAGCACGGTGTAAAGAAAAGTACGCAATGCGCTGCGCTTAAACTGTCGGAAGTACGGAATTAACTCCAGCGGGTGGAATGAGCCGGACTCCGCCGATATTTGATCTGCAGCAATTTGCACGGGTTCGCGGGGTGCGTTCATAGGGGCTTGATTTGGCTCAATAACGGCTGATTTTTGTACGATAGTGTTCATAATAACCATCCTGCAAGCGTTTAGATACACTAAATAACTTTCACACTATTTGGTGTTCTGCGTTGCCCGTTGGGAAAAACGGTAGACAACATAGGCAACGCCGGCTGCCAATGCCGATAGAGCCAAGACTTTAAATGCCCGCGCCCACACGCTAATCAAGGCAATGCCCATCCCAAACGCCACCCACTGCGCCCACCAGTGGCCCGGAGAAGTCATCCAATTAATGAAATAGCAGAGTCCAACCACAAAAATGCATGTAAACGGGAAAGTGATAGCTTTGATCAAAGCGCTGGGGGCTGAAAGTGGGTTCATGATGATCTCCAAATAAGGGATTTAACAACGTGAACGCAGTTTGCAGGCAAATTGGTGGCTCAAGACCGAAAATGCGCTGAATTGGTTTTTTTGTGGTGCGAGCGGTAAAAATGGGGCGCGAATGGTTTTGCTATGACCGCTTAAGGTCCGCCACTATAATTCACCCAAAAAAATAGCTGGTAATGCCCTATAAAGAGCATTACCAGCCATTTAGCTCAGGTAAAGTCGTTTAGTAGCTAGCCCATCAGCAGTTTTGGCAGCCACATTGAAAAAGCAGGAACATACGTCACCGCAAATAAGGCGACGATTAAGGCACCGTAGAAAGGTAGAATCGTGCGCATCACTTCGCCCACTGAAATTCCACCGATTGCACAACCAATAAACTGTGTGGTGCCGACGGGCGGTGTGTTGAGTCCCAGTGCGCAGTTAATTAAAATCACAATACCAAATTGCACCGGATCCATGCCGTATTTCACCGCGATGGGTAAAAAGATCGGTGTACAGATTAAAATTGTGCTGGCCATATCCATAAACGTACCAAGCAAAAATAGAATCAGGTTGATCATCAAAAATATCATCCACGGGGAAGAGGATATTTTTGTCATCATGTCTCCAGCAAGATCGGCCACACTATAAAGAGCCATCAAATACTGAAACATCGTGGATACGCCAATTAGCAACAGTACCACTCCAGTCGTTTTTACCGCCCGCGATGCAGCTTTAATAAATTTTTCCCGCGTCATGGTGCGATAAATAAAGAACGTCAGGATGATGGAATACATCACCGCAACCGCTGCTGACTCAGTGGCGGTGAACACGCCGGACAAAATGCCCGCCAAGATAATCACAATAATCAATAGCCCAGGTGCCGCCGCCGCAGCCGATCGCCCTACTGCCCCCCAACCTGGGAATGTGCCGGCTGGATAACCACGACTCACTGCAACACAATAGGCGGCCACTAACATACAGACAGTGAGCACCAAAGCGGGGATTACACCAGCGGCAATAAGCGCCCCTATGGATACCTGCCCGCCCGCTGCGAGGGAGTAAATAATCATATTGTGGCTCGTGGGCATCAAAGCACCTACCAGCGATGCATGCGTAGTCACATTTACCGCGTAATCAGCGTGATAGCCTTCTTTTTTCATCATCGGAATCATGACTGAGCCCATTGCCGACACATCGGCCACGGGTGAACCAGAAACACCACCAAACAAAGTACAGGCGACCACATTCGACATGCCCAAACCACCACGAATATGCCCGACTAGATTACGCGCCAAATTGACAATTTTGTCAGCAATGCCACCATGCAACATTAGCTCGCCACTGAAAACAAAAAATGGTATCGCCAAGAACGAGAAGATATTCATGCCCGACATCATTTGCTGAAATAACACAGCTACTGGCAGACCTTCATACAATATGGTGCAGAATGCCGATAACCCAATCGCGAACGCGACGGGCACACCAAGTAATAGAAACAGCACGAATGTCGTGCAGAGAATTGCTAACTCCATGTTGCCTCCACTTCTGTGCCGTTAATCAGCGCGAGCAAATGCTCAAGAGAAAATAAAATAATGAGAACACCAGAAAAAACCAAAGGCACGTAGCGCCATGCTTCCGACAAGTTAATATTGGCCAGCTTGTAGGCAGCGACTGACGCACCCAAAATGCAGCCGTTATAAACCATCGCAGCGCCAAAAAGCGCCACGCACACGTGAATCACCATTTCAATCTTATGACGAACGCGTTCAGGCAAAAGCACGATAATTGATTCCATGCCGATGTGTCCCGCATCGCGCACACCCACCGCTGCGCCTATAAGCGTCACATAAAGAATGAGCACTAGCGCGAGGTTTTCCGCCCAAGTTGGGCTATCGTTGAGCACATAGCGACCGAACACTTGATAACCCACAATGGCGATGATGACAAACAGTCCAGTCATCGAAAAATACATGCCGTATTTCGCAAGCTGGATGTTGAAACGCGTGAAAAGATTTGCAGGTTTATTGCTGCGCGACGCTGTATGTTCCACGCGTTCCCCCTTATTGTTATATGAACTGCATCATTACTGTGTTTCTTGTATGCGCTTAACCAAGTCTTTAAGTTTTGGCGTATTGACGAACTTGGTGTAAACCGGCTTCATCGCATCAACAAACTCTTGGCGATTCGCGATGGTAACTGCTTGCGCACCAGCAGCTTCAACCACTTTGCGCGACTTTAACTCACGTTCATCCCAAAGCTTGCGCATCACCGGCACCGAATCTTTAGCCGCTTTGCGGATCAGGGCTTGATCTTCTTTACTCAATTTGTCCCAGACTTTTTTCGAGAACACGAGTACTTCAGGCGCATGAGAGTGTTCGCTAACGTTATAGTATTTTGCAGCTTCAAAGTGTCGTGAAGATTCATAGGATGGCCAGTTATTCTCTGCAGCGTCGACAATGCCTGTTTTAAGCGCTGTATAGACCTCGCCAAGAGGCATCGGTGTGGGGTTAGCGTTCAATGATTCAATCATGGCAACAAATAAATCTGACTGCGGCACGCGAATCTTTAAGCCTTTCATATCCGCTAAACTTTTGATCGGTTTTTTTGCGGTGTAGAACGAACGCGAACCACTATCGTAGAACGCCAAGCCAACCAAGCCATGTGGTTCCATCGCGGCTAAAATTTCATCGCCGATGTTACTGTCAAGCGCTTTGCGCATATGCGCCGTTGATCGAAACACAAAGGGCAACACAGTTGCCATGGTTTCAGGCACCACACTGTTTAAGGTGCTGATATGGATACGCATCATATCCAAGCCACCAATTTTTAGCTGTTCAATATTATCCTTTTCAGTTCCTAGGCTACCGCTTGGAAATACTTTGATGCCTAAACGTCCGCCACTACGGTCGCTGAGCATTTTGCCCATTTCCTTTACAGTAACTACCGTGGGATAGTCAGCAGGATGCACGTCAGATGCTCTGAAATCACGCGCACTCACCACCGCAGACGTCATCGCTAACACGGCACCTGCAGCAAGGAGAGCGCGCATCATTGTGTTTTTAAAGAATTTAGCCATTTGTATATCCTCAGGTTAGCGGCGCACGTTCTTGCATTGAACGGTCCAATTTATTGATTACTTATGCAACACACTACATTTAACTTAAGGCCTGTGTTGCGGTTGACTTACATTAGAAAACGAGCGGGTTTCAAACATCCTAATTTAATTCTTTGCACTTAGCTGTCAGCACATCTTCAGCCAACAGACTGTGCTTTTTCTATAATTTCTACAGCACGAGGCACTTCTGCTACCAAACAACTTACACTTAAGCCACTACTAAAGCTGGCCTTAACACGTTGCCCTTTATGCACATTATGTACGCCAGTTATCGCGCCGCTGGAAACCCATGTGCCTGCGGCGAGCGTAATTCCGCGTTCCGCCATAAGCTCTAATAAAAAACGCACCGAACCAATTGGCCCATCTGGAAAAACTGATGCGCTGCCACGCCCCACTTCGACATCATCGACAGCGGTAGAGACAATCCAATTACTGAAATCGCTGGAGCGCCAGTCCATTATTTCACCACCGACAATCAAACCATTATTATTTCCAAAGTCCGATATCGTAACGGCAGGGCCAAAATCATTAATCGTTGCCATTGGCGAGCTAGCGATTTCAATACCCACGTGGACAGTATCAATTAATGCCGCTGCTTCGCCTAGGCTAAATTTCATTTGCCCAGCCTTTGGAGTCGAACCGAGACGCAGCAAGAACTCAGCCTCAACAGCGCCAAAACCGCCACGATAGATGGAGCCTACTGGTAATACTGCTAACGCTAGAGATTTTTGCTCTACTGATTTAAATTGATCTGGCGCTGACGCACCAAGAACTTGTACCAAATTTTTGAAAATAGGCCCTGCCAAGCGATCACTACCAAAGTTGATTGAGTGCGGCGGGAAACTGCGCCCGACCTTCCAACCGGCAATCGCATCAGCCACACGAGCAATGGCAAAATCTTGTATGCAATATGCTTGTTTGAGCGTTTGCGGTGCTTCACCGGGAAAACGAGCTAATGCAGCGCCACTCCGTCGCGCGGCCACAAATTTTTCCGCAATAGCTTCTTCAGTCGTGATATTTGAATGCAACTGACCCCCAAGAAATTTAGATTGTGTGCGATTAAATTGATGGTAAAGGAAACCGGTGTCATTTGCAAGCAACTCGCCAATATTATTATTAAAATTTAGCGTATTTTTATCTGAGATGAATTTGCGGAACCGTGGCCAGCCTATTCGTGGTGCTCTCGCTACGCGTGGGAACGCCCTATTTATAACGATCTTCGTGCATTATTAATTTTCAAACTCTACTTTGAGCGCTACTGCAGATTTTCTAGCGTAACAATTCCAGTTCACGTTACCAAGCTGGTGTAAGCTAGTAACAACGATCAGTCTGCAGTGTAATACCCGCCAGTACCGGTGCCATCAAGGAGCACGGAGTTATTTTTAGCACTTTGCCTCGTTTTTGGCTCCTCACTAACTTTAAATTTCCACGAGCCGACATCAACCCAACGAAACAATCTATATTTACTATGGCCACCACTGCAAAAAAACGCGAATCCGCCACGGCAAACTTGCCTGCAACAACTGGCAAACCCACCATTAATGATATTGCTAGGCTGGCGGGTGTATCCAAAAAAACCGTCAGCCGCGTGATTAACCGTTCGCCCTTACTAAATGAAAAAACTCGCGAGCGCGTTGAAGCGGTGATTCAAGAAACCGGTTATGTGCCTAACCCGCAAGCGCGAGCCTTAGCGTTGGGACGAAATTTTTTAATCGGCTTGATTTACGATAACCCCAATGCGCAAATGATCCTCAATGTACAACAAGGAATTTTAGAAGCGCTCCGTGATACCGATTGCGAACTCGTGGTACGCCCAGTGGATAGGGGCTCGGCAACGATGTTAGATGATATCCGGAGCTTTCTGGAACGGCAGCGATTGTTTGGTGTGGTTATTTTGCCCCCGGTCTCTGAAAATGATTTGATCGCTAAGCTTTGTGATGAAGTTGGTTGTCGCTACGTGCGCATGGGCTCAGCCATGCTTGATAATGCGGCGCACATGGTGGCCTCAAATGATCGGGACGCGGTTGTAGATGCGGTGCGCTATTTGATTGCGCAGGATCACAAACGTATCGGGCTGGTGACAGGGCCGCATGGCTTTCGCTCCGCGCGGGAACGACGCGAGGGCTTTGAATTTGCATTGGCAGAAGCAGGAATAAAGCTGCCACGAAGCCTAATTGCTGAAGGGCATTACACTTTTGAATCCGGCATCACCGCAGCCGATAGTTTGCTGGCACTATCACCACGCCCCACTGCTATATTTGCGTGTAATGATGAGATGGCCGCGGGCGTGTTGTTTGCAGCCCGCGAGCGTGGCTTGGGCGTACCCGAAGATTTATCCATCATCGGCTTTGATGACACGCCAATTGCTCCGCGAGTTTGGCCGCCGCTCACTACTGTACGCTGGCCCATTGTTGCCATGGGGCGTTCGGCCGCGCTTAAGCTAATTAATGGCATCTTCGCTCATTCTGAAATTGAGGAAGAAGAACCTTCCACATTTTTTTCCACGCTCATTCGGCGTGGCTCAGTGGCACCGCCTAAAAAAGATAAAACATAACTTACAACGGCTAGCAGCCTATCGGATATTGCCGTTGATGTAGCCAATAGGCATATGAAGCACCATCGACGCCACATTTGACTCATTTTTTAGTAGAACGTACAAATTTTTTACCTAAAATAAATACCTTGTTGACACCGGTTACCATAATAGCTATGATTATTCCAATGTCATTTCAACTGTCTGGAGATTTCCGTGTTCCATAAAACTTTTCACGCTACCCACCCCGATATGATGGACAGTGTCAGTAACGATGCGCTACGCGACCGCTATATGGTAAGCGGCATGTTCGAAACGGGCCGCGTTATCCTCAACTATTCGCACAATGAGCGCTTTGTTATCGGCGGCGCAGTGCCGGGCGATGCTGAGCTTAAACTGCCCGATCAAACCGAGCCAAAAAGTGCAGTGGGTCAACCGTTTTTGGAACGACGCGAAATGGGTGTCGTCAATATAGGCGCGGGTTCTGGCGTGATTATGGTCGATGGGGAACGGATTGAAATGGATCCGCGCGATTGCTTGTATGTACCGATGGGTAGCAAAGTTGTCACCTTTTCTGGCGCGCAGGCGCGGTACTACATCACCTCACTTCCGGCGCACAAAGCTTGTGCGCTGAAGAAAATTTCGATTGCGCAAGCCACACCGCTGCTGCGGGGTGATTTAGAAACATCCAACAAGCGCACTATTTACCAGTTTGTCATTCCTGGTGTTTGCGATAGCGCGCAACTGCTTTTGGGTTTAACCATTTTGGAAACCGGCAGCGTGTGGAATACCATGCCGCCACACCTGCATGACCGCCGCAGCGAAGTGTATTTATATTTTGGTTTAGGCGACAATGATCGGGTTTTTCACTACATGGGCGAACCAGATGCTATGCGCCATATCGTCATTGAAAATGAAACCGCCGTCATCTCGCCACCGTGGTCGGTGCATATGGGATCAGGTACAAAATCATATGCATTCATTTGGGCAATGGGCGGTGAAAATTTAGATTACACCGATTTAAACACGCTCGATATTTGCCAACTAAAATGAGCCCCTTGTTTGATTTAACCGGCAAGGTAGCCATCGTCACTGGGGCAAATGCGGGTATTGGGCAAGCTATCGCCATCGCACTGGCCGGTGCAGGTGCTGATGTGGCGCTAGTCGGCCGAACGGCAGCTGTTGATACGCACGCAGAAATCACCGCACTCGGTCAGCGCGCGATCAACATCGCTGCGGATTTGTCAACTATTGAACCCGTAAATCGGATCATTACTGAAACAATTGCCGGGCTTGGTCGCATTGATATTTTGGTTAATAACGCTGGCATTATTCGCCGCAACGATAGTGTCGATTTTACCGAAGCCGATTGGGACGCCGTGATGGATACCAATTTGAAATCGCTATTTTTTTTAGCGCAAGCGGCGGCTAAACATATGATTGCAGCAGGACAGGGCAAGATTATCAACATTGCGTCGATGCTGAGCTTTCAAGGCGGCGTGCGGGTACCGAGCTACACCGCGTCAAAAAGCGGCGTGAGCGGGCTTACCAAGGCAATGGCCAATGAATGGTCGGCAAAGGGCATCAATGTCAACGCCATCGCGCCAGGCTATATTCAAACTAATAACACCAAGGCGTTGCAGACAGACCTTACTCGCAGCCAACAGATTGTGGCTCGCATTCCAGCCGGTCGCTGGGGCAACCCTGAGGATATGGGCGGCGCTGCGGTATTTTTGGCGTCACGAGCCTCAGATTACGTTGATGGCCATGTTTTGGCGGTTGATGGCGGGTGGCTTGCAAGGTAGCAACGATTCTATACCAACGCTAGTCCATTCAGAATCCCACAAAAACTTGATTTACTGAAGGTCGCACATGCAAAGCCAAGCAAATCCAAGCTCTTCGTCAGCCCGCATCGTTTTTTTTGGCGAGATGCTGATTCGTTTGGCGGCACCTGACCGTGAATTACTAATGCAGTCACCACGGCTTAACCTGCATGTTGGCGGCGCCGAAGCCAACGTTGCCATTGGCTTAGCAAATTTAGGCCACCACACCGCCATGATTAGCACTGTGCCCGACAACGGGCTTGGGCGCGGCGCTATTGCGGCAGTACGAGCAAATGGAGTTGACTGCACGCGGGTACAACTTAGCGCAGGACGTATGGGTTTATATTTTCTAACGCCAGGCGCAAGTTTGCGCGCGTCCGAAATTATTTACGATCGTGCGCATTCCAGCTTTGCACTGGCGAAACCAGACGCCTACGATTGGAACACCTTATTGGCTGGAGCAACACGACTACATCTGTCGGGTATTACTCCGGCACTTGGCATGGCGACGACCGAACACGTCTTTGCCGCGGCAGCAGCAGCAAAGCGCTTAAATATCCCGGTTTCGTTTGACGGTAACTATCGGGCGATGCTTTGGCAAAGTTGGGATAGCGATCCAAAAGCGATACTCACGAAGCTACTAAGCTACGCGGATATTTTCTTTGGTAATCATCAAGATATTGCGTTGATATTAGATAGGCAATTTTCTAACGACGGGGAAAGCCGTCGTCGTGATGCGGCTGACGCTGCATTTGCAGCGTTTCCCGATTTGAAATTTATAGCGTCCACAGAAAGGCGCGTGCAAGACGCTGATTGCCACCACCTTTCCGCCCGCGTAGATACCCCAACTGATTCCGCCCAAACTGAGGAAGTTACGGTAGCGGGGATAGTTGACCGTATTGGTGCGGGTGATGCTTTTGCAGCTGGTGCGCTACACGCTTATTTATCTGGCGACAGTATTGCCGCCATGGCGCAAACCGGCCTTGCTCTTACTTGTTTAAAACACGCTCTACCTGGTGATGCCAGCCTATTTAGGCAAGCCGATATTGTTGCATTTAAAGCAGGCGGTTTTGATGTGCGTCGCTAGCAGCAGATAACTACACCAAGCAAGACTGACGCCTCCACCGCCGCGTTGCAACGCAAAAACAACAGTTTAAATTCCACCGCATTAGAACTTCTTGACAAGCAAAGTGATTGCGCAAATAATATTATGACACCGGTTACCATTTGTGGTCATTTTTGAGCTAAACCGCACTACGGCGGCACTACAGCAACATTGAAGCAACAGTATTCGCATCTTTTTGAAACAACCCTGCAGGATTTTGGAACTCAACTCAGAACTATTTCAAAGGTTTTTTAATGCGCGCCACTTCGCTTAATTTTGCACAAACTGCTCTGCTGGCAATTGCAGCCTGCACACTTCAAGCCTGTACGGTGGTTGTACCGCCCGACACAGTGCGATCTACTTCTGCCGCGCCAACAGCAACGGCTCCCGTAAAAACAACTACAGCCCTCTCGCCAGCCACGCGCGGTTTCGCCACCACTGCTTATTCGCCACCGTTGGCCGGCACGCCAATGAATAAGATTGTGCAAGACGAGCTATTTCCACAGCTTGAATATTTCTTTGACAAGCTCAACGCCGAAAAAGCGTTAGTGACCGTCGATGGCTATCCCGCCTTTAAGGGCAACGATAAGTTTTTGCCCGGTAAAATTGCTTTAGGCTTGGGCTACGTTGTATTAAACACCGCACCCTCAGACCCCAATTTCAAAGCGCGACTAAGCCAGTACCGTGATATTGCTGACTTAACCATCAATATCGATAACGATACATGGGGAATGTATTACTACCTTTCCACTTTATATAAACTTAAAAATGCAGGGTTGCTAGACCAAGCCTTCACCCCAGCAACATTAGCCGCACTGAAGCAAAAACTAGACTGGCGCAAGTTTGTAAACACTACCGATTACACCCTAATCAATCTGCCGTCCAATTATTATGGCGTCGCATTTAGCATTGCGCGCCTGCGTATGTTGATGGGCTGGGAGGACGAATCGGGCAGTAATACGCTACTTGATAAAACGCTCAAGCACTACGAAAAGTACTCTGGCAAATTTGGTTTTTCTGACGAAACCGATGGCGAAGGCCGCTTTGACCGTTACAGTATTTTGTTGATCGCAGAAATTTGCCAGCGCTTCGTTGAAACCGGCCTGCCCGTCACGCCTGAACTAAAGGCGCTCCTCCGCAAAGCCGCTACGGTTACACTCAACATTGGCAACACCGCTGGCGATGGCTTTAGTTTTGGCCGCAGTATCGGCCCGTACGGCGACACATCAGTCCTCGAAATTCTATCGGTCGCCGCCTACTTAGATGTTTTGACGCCCGAAGAAAAACAGTATGCCTATGTGTTCTCGTCGCTCATCGCCGCCAAATATGTTGATTTTTGGTATGACCCAGCGACTAAGTCTGTTGACCTGTGGGCTAAAGGCCGCAGAACCGATGCCTACCGTGGCAAACACCGTATTTTGGGTGAAAACTTTTCGCTGTTGCATCAGTTAATCTACACCAATGCCATTTGGAATAAAGCGGGTTTTAAAGACATTACTCCAAAAGCGGATTTCAAAGAATGGCTCGCAAAAACACAGCCCACATTTAGCTTCACGCGCTTTGCGCAGAGCGAGTATGACCGTGCGCTGGCCATCGTCCGCGACAATCAAAAAGTGTTTAGTTTGCTGATGATAAATGGTGGTTCCACACAGCACGCCAACAGCCCTTATTACCCGCTGCCCCATGCAAATTTAATGATTGCAGGCATTGCCGATAGCGGTTACGCAAACCCGCAACTGTTGCCTAAATTTACCCTCGCCGACGGCACCAGCTTAATTGGTACCGCATTCATCAAGAATATTCAAAGCACGCACACTGGCGACGTTGTGAAGGTGACATATCAGCAAGATGCGCTCACACAGCTAGGCAAAAACAGCCCGATAAAAGACGCTCGTCTATCCCTAGAAACACAATATACCTTTGCCCCTGGCGTGATTACGCGCACCGATAAATACACGCCAGCAGGAGCACTTGACGTAAAAGAAATCGCTTTAAATTTCGCATCATTTTCTGCTGATGCCACTACTAATGGTACGACGATAAATTTCCAACAGGGCGACGTATACGCCTTCGAAGTGAGCGGGCTAAGCGGCTGCTCAAGCAATAAAACGCAAGCCGACGATGGCTATAAATCAAACAGCGGTGCCATGAAAACCCATGTTTACTGCTCAACCGCTGCTTTCAAAATGGCGCAGCCTTTAGTTATCCAGTGGGTGATGAAGTACCGCTAGATTTGTTCTATTAGAGAGTTCGCGGACGTTGGAGTAGGGATAAAAGAGTGTCCGCTCGTCGTTTTTACCACAGGTTTCACAAAGCGCAAATAGGGAAAGCCACCGAACGCGCAGAAGCAGCAACATTCACCGTACACTTCGAGGAGTTAAAAATGTCCGTTAATTTAAATGTATCGTCACAACCCGGCAAAATAAGCATATTGACTGCGGCTGTCGCGCTCGCCATGCTTGGTTGCATGCCTTCCGCATACGCGCAGCAAACCGAGCCGGTGAAGCCAGCGAAACCAGCAGGGGAAGCGGTTGAAACAATAGTAGTTACCGGCATTCGTGGCGCTTTGCAAAAGGCAGCGGAGATCAAAAAAGAATCTTCGCAAATAGTTGATGTAATAACCTCTGAAGACGTTGGGAAACTACCTGACGCCAATGTGGCCGAAGCCCTGCAGCGTGTAACTGGTGTTCAAATCACGCGAGTGTTTGGCGAAGGCCAAGCGGTAAACATTCGCGGTTTGCAGCAGGTGCGGGTTGAGGTGGATGGGCGCACGCTTCTAGGTTTCTCCGCGCGGGTTTCGCCGCCAGAAAATGACAATCTCGGACGCTCGTCAGGACTTGATGCCGTTCCATCCTCGGTTTTCAGCAGACTCGAAGTTCGCAAATCGCCACTGGCCGATCAAGCCGAAGGCGGGCTCGGTGGTACGATTAATTTGGTCACGCCAAAGCCATTTGACTTCAAAAAAACAACTACATTTTTACGTGCGCAGGATACTTACTCTGATGCCTCCAAAAAATTTGAGCCCACGGTATCGGGTCTATACGCCACGAAATTTGCCGACGGCAATATCGGTGTGTTACTTTCGGGCGAATATCAAAAGCGTACCTCCAAGCTGCAGCTATTTGAGCGCAATAACTGGCTCGACCGATTAAACGGTGGCACTACCAATGTTTTGGCACCGTTGTTACTCCAATATGAAAATGTTGATATTGACCGGTCACGAGTTGGTGTGAATGGTGCGGTTCAAGCGAGACTCAGCAAGGATTTTGTACTTACCCTTGATGGCCTCTACTCGCGCGTGGAAGCAGACCGAACAAATCAGGCAATCACGTTTAATCTACCAACAAGCCCCACTGCGCTAATCGTGCGCAATGCAGTTAATGAAAATGGCTATCTTGTCGCAGGAGAATCAACAGGTTCCGTTCGAGTCCAGAATCAACGTCGTGAAGATCCAACAGCGAGTTACCTTTACGGCCTGAATGGAAAGTATCACAACAACGACCTTACCGTCGAAGGCGACGCCTACTACAGTAAAGGTACACTCAAACAAAAAATCGAAGTGATCGTAAACGACACTGCCGCCAATGTAGTTGGCAATTATGATTTTCGCAATGGCCCAATTCCAAGCCTGACATTTCAAAGGCCAGTCGGTACCGTATTTAATCCCAATATTTCGAGCAACTACCTTTTTCCAACTACCGGTACCCTCACCCTACGCGCCAACCTTTTACCTGCAGCACTGGAGGAACGTACCGGAAAATTTGACCTTAGCTATAGAGTCAACGACACCATTAAAATTAGCTCAGGTCTGCGCTATGTTGATCTACGCGCAATTTCTGAAGCGTACCGAAGCCGCGGCCTCGCCACGGCCGCTGAACTAGCACCGTTCGCGGTACCGGGCGACCCAAATTTTTTGAGCGGCATATCTGGTAATTTTCCCCGCGAGTTTGCGTCGTTCTATCCCAATACCGGTTTTTTAATTCCACGAGTGTTGGCAACTGAGCCGGGGATTGATACGCCAAACGGTTACCTTCGCAATGATGCGCGCGATTACAAGATTACCGAGAAAACGGTTGGTGGATATTTGATGGCGCAAGGTGAAAACGACATCTTTGGCCGACCAGCAAAACTCAACGTAGGCGTTCGTTTCTCCAACACTGATTTTTCAGCCGACACGATCGCGCTCATCACACGCAGAATTAACAATGCCAACGTGCTCATTCCGACGCCGACAACTGACAAAAATTCTTACAAGAATATTCTGCCGAGTGCGAATTTGGTTATTGAAGCAACCGACAAGTTTCTAGTTAGATTTTCAGCCTCGCGAACTTTACAGCGCGCCGGTTTGGCGGACCTAGCGCCCAGCACATTTATCAACCAGACAAATCTGACCTCAGGGGCGGCAACGCGCAACTAACACCGCCGATTTCGACCAACTTGGACGCGTCATTTGAATACTACACCGGCAAGAGCTCGCTAGTTTCCGGCGCCCTCTTTCATAAAAAGGTAAAGGATTTCATCGCCAACGGGACCATTGAAGAAACTATCGCTGGTTTTGAATCCTCAGGGGTGTTCAGAACTTCACGACCGTTTAACATTGCCTCTGCCAAGGTTCGCGGCATTGAAGTGGGAGTCCAGCAGTTCTTCGATTTCCTACCAGCCCCACTGGACGGCTTAGGCATCATTGCAAACTACACGTATGCGGATAGCAAAGACAGCAATGGCTTCCCTTTAGTAGCAACTTCTAAGCACAGCTACAATCTGGTCGGCCTTTACGAAAGAGGAGCATTTTCAGCACGCCTCGCCTACAACTGGCGTGATGATGCGGTGTTTGAATTCACACAAGGACGACCAGATGTGATTGCCGCACGGTCTCAGCTTGATGCGCAATTTGGGTTTGATCTCAACAAGAGCTTTGCTCTTTCCTTCCAAGCGCAGAATTTGATTCCAAAAGATTCGGCGACAGTGGAAATCAGCAACTTTAATAAAACAGCACTCAACAGCTATGCGCTTTCAGAACGCCGTTACTCGCTCGGACTGCGGGTTAAGTTTTAGCGGCATGAACGAACAACCATTTGGTTTGCACTCCCGATGGTCGCTGATTTTTTTGCTTGTATTTTGACTATATACAACGCATAACGGGTTATCGAGTTTGATCGAGGACGCCCTTGCGCAATACATTTAGATACAACGGCATTCGCTTTAATTGTAATTTTTAAGCTACATTAATGCCTTGGAGGAGCCCTAAAATAGGGCTCCTCCAAGCATATTTATACTGACATTACTGACGCCAGCATGCAAAAATCATCACTAAATTTAACCATCGCATGCACACTGCTGTGTGGAGCTTGCACCACTACAGTTAATTCGGTAGAAGCTACAACTGGTGCGTCAATGGCTATAGCCGATAACGCACCGCTTAATTTTTCAGGTATTGTTGGCAATACGCTTTGCGTAAATGCAAGAGCTATAAAAAATATGGCATCGTCCACCACGACCTACGCCCATATAGAGCAATTCATGGGCGTGGGTGCTGTTGAATCACCCAGCGATAGCGTTTACACACCAATACGACCACATGTTTTTGAAGTAGCGGGTGACGGCATTGTCGGTGAGCATTTTGCGATGATCGCCATCGAACCAACCGATGTTAATCAAGATATGGTGACGCTTGCCAACGGTGGTGACCGTTCCCGTACCGAGATCAAAATTGCGCCAAGCGTCGGTACTGCACATGATACTTTTAAAGCGAAAGAAGGCGAGACCTTTAGTTACGCGTGGCAGTTTCGTATTGCGCCAGAAATGAAGTTTTCATCGAGTTTTACGCACATTCATCAAATAAAGGCGCATGGTGGCAAATTTTCTGATCCGCCGCTCATCACCTTCACACCTTTGGCGAACGGAAAAATGGAAGTACGCTATGTGGGCGACAACCAAAAAGATGCGGCGCAATCGATAACGCTTGGTAACGTTCCGCTTGCCGCCGTGCAAGGCCAATGGATAGAAGCCAAAGAAGAAATTACATTCTCAAATTCGCAAGGACACTACGCGCTAACGTTGCGAAACCAAAAAAATGAAGTAGTCCTAACGATTGAGAAGCGCGGCCTAGCACTGTGGCGTACCGGTGCCAACCATATGCGACCCAAGTGGGGTATTTACCGCAAACACAACGCGGCGCTCAATCAACACAAACCCGATACAGTTTATTTTGCCAATATCGCCATTACGCGCGGGAATAAGCCTGATTCAAATTGCCGATAACTGCTGCGCATTGCTGGCACCAAGGCGCCCTACTTTAGAGGTTTTTTTCGATCTATCTCTAAAGACGAGCCATCTAGAAGCGGCGTGACTAAGTCGCCCAACTCAATATACAAATCAAGTATCTTCGCAGCATCATTCGGGTATACCCGATTTGACAGCAACACATAGAACCCATTGCGTGCGGGATCAATCCACAACACACACCCCGTAAACCCAGTATGGCCAAAGCTCGAAAAAGATAGTCCCAACGATTTGCCATCTGCCGTTACCGTGCCGCGTGGACGCGAAAATGGGGAATTCATATCCCATCCTGCCGTGCGCTCAATATTGCTTACTATCGGTTCACTAATAGACATTACACTTGATTCAGTCTGCGCTTGCTGCATCAACACCACGCTCTCTCGGGTCAGCACCTGTACGCCATCAAGCGTGCCACCGTTAAGCAACATACGCGCATAACGACTCAGATCATCCACAGTGGTGAATAGACCCGCATGCCCCGCTACACCGCCCATTAGTCGGGAAGTGGGATCATGCACAACCCCTTGCAATATTTCGCCCTTGGCAAGATCCAGATGCAAGCGGGTTATGGAATCCAACGGTTTGGTGCCGCCCATTTGCGTAGGCGCGATCAAATTTTTAGTAATGGGTGCTTTACCAGATGACGTACTCAACAGTGGCGTAAATCGCGTTTGCTGCATTTTCAGTGGCGTAAAAATGTGCTCATCGGCAAACTGATCGAGCCGCACTCCACTCACCGCTTCAACGATGAAGCCTAGTAAAATAAAATTAATATCCGAGTAGCGAAAAAATTTACCTACCGCGTGCGTGGGTGCTTGAGCGCAAGCGTGCATCAACACTTTTTTACGCGCGTCACCGGAATAATCCAGACTGGACGCTAGCCCAGCAGGCAAACTGGAAGTGTGCGTAAGCAAATGACGAATTGTTATTGCCTGTACGCCAGCCCTGTTTTCGCTACCAAAACAATTGGGCAGGTATTTAGCAACAGGGGCATCTAACTCAAGCTTGCCCATTTCGGCTAAACGCAACACCGATGGCGCTGTGGCCACTGGCTTGGTTAAAGAAGCGGCATCAAATACAGTAGAGATGGTTGTTTTTTGGGCATCTACAGCATATTGCAAGGCACCGTATGCACGTTTATGTGTTAGATATTCAATCGGACGCTGGCTAGATTCTTGATGCACCAAAAATACCGCACCAGGCATCTGTTTACGGGAAATATAGCCATTAATAGCCGCATCAATATTTAGCAATTTATCGTCATTCAAATTTACTGCAGGAATGTTTATTGCAGGGGGGGTGAGGTTCCCACACCCGTTGAGAACTAATGCCATAGCTGTACTCAAAATGAATCGAACTCTAAGCATAACTGACCGCTGATTAATTTAAGAATTAGCGCTAAAGCGCATTGCTGCGTCCGCCATCCACAGCCAAGATTTGTCCAGTAATATAAGGCGCATGTAACATAAAATAGCACACGGCTTCAGCAATATCGCTAGGCTCTCCCACGCGGCTCAATGGAATTTGCGCTAAGATTCTAGCCCGTTCAGCGGGCGTGTAAGTATCACCGGAGTGCCCTGGCTCTGGCCACAAAATAGCGCCTGGTGATACACCATTCACACGGATACGCGGCCCCAACTCAACAGCTAGTGCCCGCGTAAGCCCTGCCAATCCTGCCTTGGCAGCGGTATATACCACAAAATCTTTTAGCGGCCGCTCCGCGTGAATATCGACAATATTAACGATGGCACCCTGTGTTTGCGACAAATAGGGTGCCATGGCTTGGGATAAAAAAAGTGGCGCTTTTAAGTTGGACCCTAACAACTCATCCCAGTGCCTTAGGGTAATTTCGCCAACTGGTGTAGGGTAAAACGCCGAAGCATTATTAACTAAGCCGGTGAGTACACCAAAGGCCGCATGTGCTTCATCCACCAAGCCGCTCAGCCCTTCAATATCCAGCAAATCACCCTGAACAATGGCACAAGATTCAGCCCGTAAGGCATTGAGCTGCAGGGCCAAGGCATCGGCCTCTGCGCGGGAATGATGGCAATGCACGATGACTCTTGCACCCTGTTTATGCAAGGCACGGCTAATTTCAGCGCCCACCCGTTTGGCGGCACCAGTAATTAAAATTGTAGGAATTGGCTGCGCGGTAAGCTTATTTTTATTATTAATGACGCTTGAGGGCATGGGATAATTTGCTTATGAGTTCGACAATAGGAATAGAGACTAAGTTTAGCATTCCAGTTAACAAATAAATTATATGAAAACACCTTTAAGTAAGAACCAAACTCCGCAAATGCCCTTGCCCGATGCCGAGGCGCTAGCGCACTCCGTTGCTTGCGCTAAGCACATACGTGAGGCAATTTTTGCTGCGGGCGGCAAAATTTCATTTTCGGACTATATGAATTTAGTGCTTTATGCACCGGGTTTGGGTTACTACTCTGCTGGCGCAAAGAAATTTGGCGCTGATGGCGATTTTGTTACAGCACCAGAAATATCTGCACTATTTGGGCAATGCATGGCGCGCGCCATCGCCACCACCATCACCCAAACCAAAGGATCAGTGTTAGAACTCGGTCCAGGTTCTGGCAAATTAGCGTGGGATATTTTATTAGCGCTTGATAAGCTTAACTGCTTACCAGAGAAATATTACTTGCTGGAAGTAAGTGCCGACCTAGCACAGCGGCAAAGGCAGCGGTTACAAGCACTTCCAGCCCATTTAGCAGAACGCCTAGAGTGGCTAAACACCCTGCCTGAAAATTTTTCAGGCGCTATTATTGCCAATGAAGTTCTGGATGTTTTACCGGTACACATTGTTCGTTTTAATGACGTTGAAACTGTGGTGCGTGGCGTTGAAAATTCCCCTGATGGTTTTGCATGGTGTGACTTAGATGCCGCCACCCACGAAAACATCTTCAATACTGCGATTACCATTAAACAACGTTACCTGACACAACCGCAGTCCTCATGCTACGAAACGGAAGTTTGTGTACAGGCGCAATCATGGATTGGCGCACTCGCTGCAAGCTTATCGAGCGGTGCTATATTGCTGATCGACTATGGTTTTCGCGCGGCTGAATATTATCACCCAAGCCGCAGCACCGGCACCTTGATGTGCCACTACCGTCATTTCGCCCACACCGATCCATTCTATTTGCCGGGACTGCAAGATATCACCGCGCACGTAGATTTTTCTGCTGTTGCCCATGTGGGCACTGCTGCGGGCTTAACGCTTTGTGGCTACACCACGCAAGCACAATTTTTAATTCAGGCCGGTCTACTTGAGATAACACCGCAAAATGATGACAATCTAGGCATGCTTAAGCACAGTTCGGAGATTCAACGACTAGTGTCACCGGCTGAAATGGGGGAGTTTTTCAAGGTTATTGGTTTTAGTAAAAACTGTGATGCGGCCTTGGATGTGTTTGAACATGCGCGGCCTTTACCGCTTTAAGTGCTATTAACGCTGTTAGTTGTTTCATTTTTACATCAGATTGTAACGCGCATTCAAGATGCTTACCGCAGCAATCTACTCGTCATCCATTGCTTGCGTTACACTGTAACTTGAATCACATTTTTATAAATGAGCTGTATAAAAAATCAGCTAGCCAGAACGCTCGAAGCACAACTTTAAACCGAGCAAAACTACCGCTAGACCCTAAAAATTAGTCATTATTGGAGGCTCCATGGCAGTGACCATTGCAGTGTGCAAAGAAAGCGTAATCGGCGAAACCCGCGTTGCGCTTATTCCTGAAGTTGCCAAAAAACTTAAACCACTGGGAGCAGATTTAGTGTTGGAAGCCAACGCGGGGCTCTCGGCTTTCTATCCAAATAGCCAATACAGCGACGTAAAGTTTGCCAGCGGTGCCGCACAAACCTACAGCGGCGCACAAATTATCTTACGGGTACAGCCGCCTTCAGAGGCGGAAATTGATGCCATGCCCGATGGATCAATATTGCTTTCATATTTATCGCCCGGCAAAGACCTCGCCAAAGTACAAAAGCTATTAGCCAAGAAAATTACCAGCTTTGCAATGGAACTGGTACCGCGCACCACGCGTGGACAGGCAATGGATTCCTTGTCATCTCAAGCCGCAGTGGCTGGCTACCAAATTGTGCTGATGGCCGCGCAAATGTGCCCAAAGTTTTTCCCCATGCTGACCACAGCCGCAGGCACGATTAGACCCGCGCGGGTAGTTGTTATTGGCGCAGGCGTGGCCGGTTTGCAGGCGATTGCAACGGCAAGACGCCTAGGCGCGATTGTTGAGGCCTATGATGTGCGTTCAGCAACGAAGGAACAAATAGAATCGCTTGGTGCAAAATTTATTAGTGCCGTTTCTGGGGCCGAAGGCTCAGGCGGTTATGCGCGCGAACTCACCGAAGAAGAAAAAGCCCAGCAACAAGCAGTGCTTGCCAAGCACGTTGCCGCTTGTGATGCCTTGATTACGACGGCGGCGATTCCAGGACGGGCGGCACCAAAAATCATTAGTGAGGCGATGATTCGCGGCATGAAGCCCGGTAGCGTGGTGGTTGATTTAGCCGCAGAGTCCGGCGGCAATTGCGCCTTTACCGAAGCTGGAAAAACCGTGGATATTGATGGTGTGCGTATTTATGGACCGGTAAATGTACCTGCGGCAATGCCTATTCATGCTTCAGAAATGTATTCCAAAAACCTCTTTAATTTTTTACAACTGATCGTTAAAGACGGCGCACTCACACTGGATTGGGAAGATGAAATTCTTAAGGGTATGGTCTACACCAAAGACGGTGCAATGATGCATGAGCCATCCAAGAAAACACTCGGTCTGTAATTTTAAAACCATAAAGGGAGAAACCATGATTGATTTTAATCCGCTCTATATTTTTATGCTGGCCGCTTTTTGCGGCTATGAAGTCATCTCACGCGTGCCAGTTATTTTGCACACACCATTAATGTCTGGCTCTAATTTTGTGCACGGTATCGTGCTGGTGGGTGCCATGGTAGCGCTGGGCAAAGCTGGCAACCCAGGCGAACAAGCTATTGGCTTTTTTGCTGTAGCACTTGCCGCCATGAATGCAGTGGGTGGCTATGTGGTTACTGAACGCATGTTGGGCATGTTTAAGTCCAGCAAAAAGGCGGGGGAATAGTGATGAATAGTCTTTTATCCAATCACGCGCTGTTGATGAATCTCGTTAACTGCAGCTATTTTTTAGCGGCGGTAATGTTCATTCTGGGCTTAAAGAAAATGAGCTCGCCGGTTACTGCCCAAGGCGGTATCGTTATGGCGGGTTGGGGCATGTTGGTGGCAACCCTTGCTACTTTTGTGCATCCAGAAATTTTAAAAGCTGCTAATTTACCACTTACCTACGGGTTGATGATTGCAGCGATCGCCTTAGGCGGTGGTATTGCTTGGAGCACTGGCAAAAAAGTGGCAATGACTGATATGCCGCAAATGATCGCTATTTACAACGGCATGGGCGGCGGCGCAGCCGCGGCGATTGCTGCGGTGGAATTGTTTGCACTATCCGGCTTGAGTGCGGATACCGTACCAGCAGGTGCAGCCCATCACGGCATGGTATTTAAAACTTTGGCAGTAGTGGGCGCGTTGATTGGTGCTATCTCGTTCTCTGGCAGCGCTATTGCGTTTGCCAAACTACAGGGCCTGATGAACAAAACCTACGCACTTCCAGCGCACCACGCGGTGAGCTTTGGCACCTTTGCTGCCTCGATCATTTTAGGCATTATGATTGTGGTGCAGCCCTTCCCATCCACCGAAATTGTGATTGCGTTTTTTGTCACTGCGCTGTTATTCGGCGTGTTGATGACCTTGCCAATTGGCGGTGCCGATATGCCGGTAATCATCTCGCTGTACAACGCCTTTACCGGCTTGGCGGTAGGCTTGGAAGGCTTTGTGCTCAACAACGCCGCGATGATTATTGCCGGTATTGTGGTGGGTGCAGCGGGCACGCTGCTCACGCAATTGATGGCTAAAGCGATGAACCGGCCTATCTCTAAACTCATCACCCCCCCTGTTGGTAATCAGGCGGCAAGCGCCGCAGTAGAAGGCACACAAAAACCAATCGAAGCCAACGACGTTGCGGCTTTAATGGCGTACGCGTCAAAAGTGGTGATCGTGCCGGGCTACGGCATGGCGGTAGCACAGGCGCAGCATAAAATTTGGGAACTCTCCAAAATGCTGCAGGAAAAAGGTGTTGAAGTAAAATTTGCGATTCACCCCGTAGCCGGACGCATGCCCGGTCACATGAATGTGCTGCTAGCTGAAGCCGGTGTGAGCTACGATTTAATCGTTGATATTGAAGACATCAACCCCGAGTTTCCGCAGGCGGATGTGGTGTTTGTTATCGGCGCAAACGACGTGGTAAACCCTGTTGCCCGAACCGACAAAAATAGCCCGATTTACGGCATGCCGATTTTGAACGTTGACTATGCCAAAAACGTCATCGTCAACAAACGCGGCAAAGGCTCCGGTTTCTCCGGTATTGAAAACGCCTTATTCTACAAAGACAACTGCCGCATGTACTACGGCGGCGGCCAAGAAGCAGTGGCGAAGATTATTACGGAATTAAAAGCACTGTAATTTGGTTTTTTGTTTGAAGATAAAACGCCCAACTAGTGAAAACTGGTTGGGCGTTTTAGTTTTTGACTGCTAAGTGTGTAAATACACCTTGGAAGTACCCCATTTTCGCATACCTCCAAGGTATTTTTACTTACAAAACAAGAACCAAATAAGGTGGTTTGAGCGGTTTACAACCCCAGCTTTTAAAATGGCGTAATTTCACTTAAAATTCGATTGAAAAAATATTTTCATTATTCGGCAGAAAAATGAGCTATTCCGCGTAGATTTTCCGCCCTATAGGATGTAGGTAATTCTCTTAGTGCTCAATCGTACTTTCCAAGGACATTTATGCGACCTGAAACATGTGTAGTGCAGCAAACAAATAACCAGAAGGCTTATTCAAAGACGAATTGCGTTGGGCTGTGGATAGGTCTACTCCTCCTCATCGCCAGTTTTTGGCATAGCGCTGCGCATGCCGACTTAGGCGCGCTCTCACCTATGCCAAATTCGCGGATAGAGCAGGCCGCAACCCTGCTGGCCAACGGTTCGGTGCTGCTGACTGGGGGTAGGTCACCTGATGCTTTGCAATCTGGCGGGCTAAACACATCCGTTATTTACAACCCACTAACCAATAGCTGGTCCGCCGGGCCTGTGATGAATGCGCGGCGCTCTAATCACGTCTCTCTGCGCTTGGCTGATGGCAGGGTCATCGTTTTTGGTGGTGCCGCTGGCACGGGTGGCGCTTTTAGTGGTGTTCTAGAAACGACAGCTGAACTTTATAACCCAATAAGCAATTCATTTACGTTAACGGCCAAACCGCCGGGTGGCCTCTGTATAAACTGTCGGGCGTTGCTGTTAAACGACGGGCGCGCGTTATTTTTTGGCGGCTCTAGCGGTAGCGGTACGCCAAATTATGCCTTTGAAGTCTATAACCCAACGAGCAACACTTGGTCTCAGCTTGGCAACAACATCAATTTCCAAGCCGGTAACAGCTTGGTTACAGTAGCAGCAGGAAAGTTGCTGGTGGTGGGCAATATTTTTAATAGTTCCTACCCATTCGACGGGCAAGCCACACCCGCTTCGCTCTACGACATTGCCACAAATACATCTATGTCGTTGCCACCAGCTTTTCCGGCACAACCTCAAAGTGGCTTTGTCAAGGAACCGATGTTAGTCAAGCTCCCCGATGGCCGTGTGCTCGCGGCATTCGGAGAGCGCACCGTGCAAACGCCAGGCGCGTCTGGAATTTCAGGAAACACGGCTGCGAGTATTTTTAATCCAGTCAACAACACGTGGACGGCTGTAGCCTCCTCTCCAAATACGCAGATTTTTGCGAATGTAACCACAGCGGCCACCCTTATCACACCCGATGTCGTTGCATTTATTGAGCTTGCATCAGGTGCTGTACTTTATTACCGAATCAGCACCGGTACATGGACAAACGGCGGATTGGTGCTTATTCCTGACCCATCTAGAAATGTGATTTTTGCGACCGCAACACCCAATTCTGTCACAGCCTTGGAGAATGGCGAATTATTGATTCCGCGAGGCACTCCAACATCACTACTACGCAATAATTTAACATTGCCGCCAGTGCTAGTGACGTCGCTGCAAGGTGTTAATACGCAAGCTTCCTACCGAGCAGTCCGTAATTTTCCATTCACCACGGAAGGTGGGCTAGGTTCAGTCTTTACTGTGCGGGCTGGTCAAGGCCAATCAGCAAATGTGCCTGCAAGCGGTATCGCATTGCGTCTAGAAATTCTTTCAGCGACCTCCGCTGTCCCGCTCAATGGCAATGAAATTATTTGTACAACGCCAACCGTCACCGATAATGAAGGACGCTCAACGTTTTCCTGCATCGCGGGTAACACAGTAGGCATCTATGTCGTGCGCGTACGTCCGGTGACTGGCGCTGCAGTTTCAGCTGGTCCCAACGCAGTCACTCAGTTTGAACTGAATGTCATAACCGGAACCCCCCCTCCCCCCGCAAGCTTCCCCCCCGCCACCCCGCAAAGCATCAGCAATCTAGCGGGAGTAACTGGCACAGTGGGTGTAATTGGCGGCGGCGTAGTCAATGGTGTATCCCCCATTGGTCGCCCCTTCAACACCGCCAACGTGACTACCGACCGCGATGGCAATATCTTCTTTACCAACGCTGATGGTCTCATTTACTGCATCTCAGCACGCACTGGCTTGTTGTTTACGGTGGGTGGTATTGGTTCGACCACTTTAGGTATTAACGGCTTTGGGGGTGATGGTGGGCTGGCGACATTGGCGACATTCAACAACCCCACCGGTTTGGTGTTTGCTTCTGATGGTAATTTATACATTGCCGATACCGGTAATAACCGGGTCCGGCGTATCAATTTGGTATCTAGCATTGTTACCACCATCGCCGGTGGTGGTTCATCACTGGCCGATAACATTCAAGGTACTACTGCGCAGCTAACAGCGCCGCGCAGCTTAGCGTTTGGCCCTGATGGTTTGTTGTACATCGCCGATGGTTCTAACCGTATTCGACGCTTGAATGTGGTGACTGGTGTGTTGAGCTTCTTCGCCGGTACCGGTGTAGCGGGTTACGGCGGCGATAATGGTGCGGCGCTGGCTGCGGTGTTTAGCGACATTTATTACATCACCTTCGACTTCCAAGGTAATTTATTCATCGTTGACCGTGGTAATAATCGTATCCGCTGCATCAACCGCGCTGGTATCGTGTTGCCGGTAGCCGGAACTGGTGTGCTTGGTTTTGGGGGTGATGGTGGTCTTGCTATTAACGCCGTATTCCGTGACATCCGTTCTATTGCCTTTGATTTCTGGGGACAACTTTATATCTCTGATGCGGGTAATAACCGTATTCGTCGCTTGAATTTGCTTACTGGCTTAATCAGTACCTTCAGTGTGAGCGGTGTTGCCAACAGTACATTCAATCCCTACGGCCTCTACTTTGATGCGCTGGGTAGTTTGTACACGGCGGAACTGGGTTTGTTGCGGGCGGTACGGTTTATTGATAACCCCGGCTTTGCTTTAACCTTCCCGACCCGCTCGCGGGTGGCTGCAGGTACAGCAGTATTGTCGGATGAACGATTCTTAACCGGTTTTACTGGCTCGGTGACCTTAGGTATTGATGGGGGTGAATATAATATTGGCTGTAGTGCGGCTAATCCGTTCATTAGCGGATTAACGACCATTACCATCACCGATCCGGTACAAAAGGTATGTTTACGAGTGACTGCGGGCACTAACGCCGGTGATACCCGCACCGCAAACTTTAGGGTGAACAATACGTCAAGTCCGTTTACGGTGATTACCTTAGACCCTGATTTATTGCCGCGTTACCGTATTTATGTGCCGAGCTTAAAGCGCCATTTGTATACGACCGATACCAATGAATACAATGTGCTCACAGGTTTTAGTGCCACCTACAGCGGTGAGGGTATTAGTCATTATTTATACAGAGCGCCAGTAGGTCGTGCAGCACAAACAGCGATTCCTTATTATCGTTTGTACTTCCGCCCACAGCAACGTCACTTTTATACGTCTGACTTTAATGAATACAACAGCCTTCGCAGCGATAGCGCATTTGCGGCTGATGAAGGCGTCACGGGTTATATCTTCCCACGCTATGGGGTGCCGGGTGCGGTGCCGTTGTATCGTTTGTATAACGCAGCCATTAGAAGCCATCTTTGGACAATTGATAGTAATGAGTTTACTTTCCTGAGCCAAAATGGCTGGACACCGGAAGGGCAACTAGGGAATGCGCTGGGCGTGGATGGCTATGTGTTTCCGTAATTGATTTAGATGCAATTGGTGTAAATGATGCCTTGGAGATGCCTGTTTTTAGGGTGCCCCCAAGGCATTTTTACATTCGCGAGAACAGGAGTACCTACTAAGAAATCCGCGAGTCTGTAAGGGCGCATTGCGCGCGTCCACACGTCAAAATACTGATGGTGCCAGCGTTCGGTCAAGATCACAGCACCCATCTCGCGCCGAAGATTAGCCACGACAGCACACACAGCGCGCGCCTACAGAAGCGGCGGAGAAAAATTGGGCGAAAGGTTATTTTGTGCGAGACTACAATATGATCACTTGAAATACGCCACACTTCAATTTCAAACCTATATTGCCTGCAGATACGCTTTTTAGGGTGTCTTCAACCCATCAATCACATCATCAATTATGCAAATCTTCAAAGACTTTTCCATCAGTGCCGCAACTGCTGGGTTCATTGCAGCGCTCGTGGGCTATACCAGTTCCGTTGCTATTGTGTTTCAGGCAGCACACGCATTTAACGCTACACCCGCGCAGATATCTTCATGGATGTGGGCGCTGGGCATTGGCATGGGGGTATGTTGTGTAGTGCCGAGTTTGCTGCTGCGTAAACCAGTAATGATGGCATGGAGCACGCCGGGTGCGGCGGTGTTGGCGGTTTCTGCAGGCGGCTTTACGATGGCTGATGCCGTGGGTGCTTTTTTAGTGAGTGCGGTACTAATCACCCTAGCTGGCGCTACGGGGCTGTTTACGCGCTTAATGGATCGCATTCCTGCAGCCATCGCTGCGGCATTGCTCGCAGGGGTTTTAGGGCGATTTGCACTTAACGCCTTTGCCGGTGCCACGACGGAACCTACCTTGGTAATTGGTATGCTCGCAACTTATTTAATCAGCAAACAATTTACCCCGCGCTACGCTGTACCGTGGGCTTTGCTGTTCGGCATGAGCGTGTGTATATTTACCGGTCGAATGGATTTGCATGGTGTAAATACAGCATGGGTGCAACCAGAGTGGACAAACCCTGCGTTTAGTATCGGCGCTTTTTTAAGTTTAGCGTTGCCCTTATTTGTAGTGACGATGGCTTCGCAAAATTTACCGGGGGTTGCGGCAATTCGTACAGCGGGATATGAAATGCCGATTTCACGCCTGATCACCTTCTCCGGTATTGTTAATTTTCTACTAGCGCCATTCGGGGCTTTTGCCCTTAATCTTGCCGCCATCACTGCTGCCATTTGCATGGGCGATGGCGCACACGCAGATAAAAATAAACGCTATATGGCGTCAGTCTCATGCGGCCTAATTTATCTGATACTCGGCATATTTGGTGCGGCAGTGGCCGGGCTTATTGCCGCGTTTCCAAAGGCCATGGTTATTGGTATTGCTGGTGTTGCCTTGTTAGGCACGATTGGTCAAAGCTTGCATGTGGCACTCAAAGAGGATAGCTCGCGTAAAGCCGCACTAATTGCATTTTTAGTTACTTTAAGCGGTGTTACTTTAGGCGGTATTGGCAGTGCATTTTGGGGTGTAGTGGCAGGGGCATTAGCTTTACTGATCACCCGAAAATTGCGCGCCCGATAGCCGGAAAATTCCTGAATTTAGGAAATTTACCGGCCATCTCTGCACTTCAAGGAATTAGCACAGTCGAACCCGTTGTTTTTCGCGCTTCCAAATCAACATGGGCTTGTACGGCATCTTTAAGTGCATAAGTTTGATTTACCGTTATCTTCACAATACCGCGTGCGACAACATCAAATAGCTCATTTGCTGTTGTAAGCAGTTCTTCGCGCGTGGCGGTATAGGTGTCGAGTGTCGGTCGCGTGATGTATAACGAGCCCTTGGCGGCAAGCTCGCCTAAGTTAAACGGTGGCACCGGCCCAGAAGCCGCGCCGTATATGGCTAACAGACCACGTGGCGCCAAACAATCTAGCGATTTTTGAAAGGTATCTTTACCCACACCGTCGTATACCACGGCGCATTTTTTACCGTTCGTAATTTCTAGCACGCGTGCGGCAAAATCTTCTTCCGCATAGTTAATAACGTAATCACAGCCGTTAGCTTTAGCAATTTCTGCTTTAGCGGCAGACCCTACCGTGCCAATTACCGTTGCGCCCAAATATTTTGCCCACTGTCCTAAAATTTGCCCAACGCCACCAGCTGCGGCGTGATTCAAAATAATATCGCCGGGCTTCACTGCATAAGTGCGTCGCAATAAATATTGTGCGGTCATGCCTTTTAACATCATTGAGGCGGCTTGAATATCCGTAACGCCATTGGGAATCTTTACCAGCCTAGCCACCGGCAATACTCGCGCCTGCGCATAGGAACCCACGGGGTTAGATGCGTATGCTACGCGATCCCCTACTGCCACCTCCGTAACGCCCGCTCCTATTGCTTCGACAATGCCCGCCCCTTCGCGACCAATCACTGATGGTAACGGCAATTTATAGGTGCCATTACGATGATAGGTATCGATAAAATTTAAGCCGATGGCGGTGGCCTTGAGTCGCACTTCACCAGCGGCGGGCTCGCCTATTTGCACTTGCTCCCACTGCATTACTTCCGGATCACCGTGTTGATGAATGCGCATAGCGTAAGTCATATTGATTTCCTTTAAGTGTGATGCTTAATGTAAGTACGCATGGCTTGGAGTTTTGCCACGTGAATTGCTTCGGGAATACGGGGAGGACTAAGGTCTTTTATAATCTCAGAGATGGGTAAAGCCTGTAGCGCCTTGAGTGCACCCTGCAGATAGTCAATTTGCGGATAGGGCACGGTTTCAAAACCTTGCCGTCCAAAGTGATCACAAGCACAGGCCTGCAGGATTAACGTAAACCGTTCGGGACGTCGCTGCGCATCAGTAGCGTTCAACAACTCAACAAGTTTTTTTTCTTTCAAGCCAAATCCCTGATGCACATGTGCATGCCAACGAGCAACGAGCACGGCAACATCACGAATATCCGCAGGGATGCGCAACCGTGCGCAAAGTGCTTTTACGAGTTCCGCACCAGATTCTTCATGCCCCGGATGTGCCGGTAACTGTTCAGCCTTGGTAAGTCCTTTGCCTAGATCATGCAGCAGCGCCGCCACACGCACCGTCAGCGAATAGCCTTGCGCAGCCGCATAATCAAGCACCATCATGACGTGAATACCAGTATCAATTTCTGGGTGTGGTTTCGGCTGTTGCGGTACTCCCCAGAGACAATCAAGCTCCGGCATAATGCGTTGTAATGCACCGCAGGCACGCAATGCTGAAAACATACGCGAGGGTTGATGTTCCATCAAGCCCTTGGCAAACTCTTGCCATACGCGCTCGGGTACCAAGGCATTCACTTCGCCATTTTGTACCATCGCCACCATCAGCGCTTGTGTTTCTGGGGCGATGTCAAAGCCGAAACGCGCGGCAAATCTTGCAACCCGTAACACGCGCACAGGATCTTCCGCAAACGCTGCAGACACATGGCGAAGCACACCCGCGTTTAAATCAGCCACACCGCCATAGGGATCAATCAAAGTACCATCTGCGGCGCGCGCAATAGCATTGATCGTCAAATCACGACGGGCTAAATCTTCTGCTAGGGTAATCTCTGGGGACGCATGAAATACAAAGCCTTTATAACCTGGTGCCGTTTTTCGCTCCGTGCGCGCCAGAGCATATTCAGCGTGGGTTTCTGGATGTAAAAATATCGGGAAATCGCCACCTACCGGACGATAATTTAACGCCAGCATATCGTCTACAGTAGCGCCCACCACCACGTAATCAATGTCTACTCCGACGCGGTCAAGCAAGGCATCCCGTACCGCACCGCCTACTTCATAGATTTGCATAATGAGACCTACTCACGCCCCGCATGGTTACGCAAATTCTGATAACGCATGCTGCCAGATACACGCTCTTTGTGTACGCCTAAATATGTCGGCACAATGCTTGTTAGGGCACTGGGCGTAAATCCAAAAACTGCGGGAAATGGCGCGCTATCAATATTTGGTAATGACATAGACTTAACGTTATCTCGCGTAATCAACTTTCCCGGCAAATGTTCAAATACCGCTGCTTGCAGATTTGATAGGCCAGCCCCCAAACCAAAGATAAAACGAGGCTTACCCAAAGTAGCGGCAACAAACTGCAGCAGTTGCTTCAAGCTATACACCTCAGGCCCGCAGAGATTATATGACTGCCCAAAGGTGGCTGTATTTGAGGCGCTTTCCGCTATTTCTCGGGCAACATCTTCAACCCAAATTGGTTGAAACTGGGCGTTGGGCGAACCCAATGGAATTATCGGAAATATTCTAAGTAGCTTGCCAAAAAAATTTAAAAAATTATCTTCCGCCCCAAACACCACAGAAGGACGAAAAACGGTGAGCGCGGTCTTCGTACCTGCCACTGCACCCACTACCTCACCCAATGCTGTACGCACTGCTGCTTCGCCTTTTCCACGCGACTGTAAATAGGCACTCGGGCCGTTTACATCAGCATTTAACGCACTCATATGTAACAAGCGCGGCGTATTATTAGCAGCACAGAGTTCTGCTACAAGCTTTGGAAACTGTACATGCACACGATCAAAATCACCGTGCAAAATACCGACCAAATTGAC